>JAISBV010000146.1 GCA_031266025.1 Eubacteriales Family XIII. Incertae Sedis bacterium | reverse complement strand
AACGTCGAAGCTGCCGTCGACAAGTACAGCGGTCAATTCTACGCAGGTTCCAAGAACGGTCTCTTTTGCGTTACCGTTTCGATCAATATCCCTTCCTTCACCGACTGATGTGTCGTTCGCCGCGCGGCGCTTTATTGAACGGTCGCGGTCTTGTCGTCGGAGCGTTCGGATAAAAGCGAATTGACGACGTCATACGCGCGCGCGCCTTCCTGTGCGTCAATATGATAAAATATCAAACCGACGCATTTATCGTCTTTGTCCAACTTGCCGGATATGGCGATGCTTCGGAGTTTGCCCGGCGGAGCGATCACGGCGGCCGAGCATATTCTGAGATGGCAGCGCCCCGCGTCCGTCGATTCTTCAAGCTTCACTTCGTCGATGTCCTCAACGGAAACGGATAATACTTTACCTGACTTATGGTAAACCAACAAGCGCTTATTTGTAATCGCCGTAATCTGCTTGGCGATATGCATCTCATCCCGAAGAGGGTTCACAAACATAAATACGGGTACCCCAACCGTAATTATCAACACTCCTATTTTAAAATCCACGGCGTCGCCAATAACGCAAACAGCTATATACGCAACGTTCAAAATCACCAATGCCGCCGCCGCGACAGCCCAAAGCATGAATGTTGATTTCTTGTTTTCCTCGTTTGTTATGGAATACGGCTCCGGCTTCGCGCTCCATTTCACAGTCTCGTCTTTGGCAAGGACGCTTTTTAACAATTCCTCGGCGTTCATTTGATCCCTCCTTTACGTTGTGCAAATCGACATGAAACAGTTTACAGAAAAAATCGTTAAGATTGTGTACAGGATGACGCAAATGCCGTAAAAAAAACGTTAAGAAAGTGCGACGCGCTTTGTCCTGCCGTTTATACTCTTCATACCCTTGACTTGAACAGTACCGCCACGAAGAAAAATATGTCAAAAAATAAAGGTTTGCTTTGATTTTTTTATCGAGATGGTGTAAAATGAAAGTAATTGAGTGCGACAAGCTATATAGGAGAAGGGTTTATTATCATATGAAATCATTTGTAGCCAGACAGCCGATATTTGACAAGCAGAATGAAGTATATGCTTATGAACTTCTGTACCGCAAAGATCGCATAAAGAACGCCTATGACGAGACAGTTGATGCGGATCAGGCGTCCATGAGAACCATTATCAACAGTTTCATGGAGATTGGTCTCGACCAACTCACGAACGGACGAAAAGCCTTTGTAAACTTTACGGAGAAATTGCTTTTAGATAACATTCCGGCAATGCTGCCGCCCAACCTCCTTGTGGTCGAGATTCTTGAAAATATCAAACCGACGCCTGAAGTGCTCGAAGCTTGCGCGAATCTCAAACAGTCCGGTTTTAAAATCGCGCTTGACGATTTTATTATATGCGATGAAAATCTCGTGTTTCTCGATTACGCCGATATCATAAAGGTCGATTTCATAGCGACGCCGCTTGAGGATATCGTCAATTTCATAAAATATTTGCGAGGAAAAAAGAGACGCCATTCTCATACGCCGCGTCTGCTTGCTGAAAAGATAGAGAACAATGAAATGTACGATATAGCGGTGCGCATGGGTTTCCAATATTTCCAGGGCTATTTTTTCAGCAAACCGGTAATAGTTGAGGGCCGCGGCATTAATCCCATGGCGATCAACCGAATGCGCATCATGCAGATAATCATGAGACCTGATTTTGATTTTCAAGAATTGTCCGACGTCATCAAGCAGGATGTGGCGCTTTCGTTCAGATTGCTCAAGCTCGTTAATTCCGCCTATTTTGCGTTCAGCACATCCGTTAGCAATATACAACAGGCGCTCGTCATCCTCGGTTCGATAGAGATAAAAAAATGGGTGGCGCTCATGTGTCTGATGGAGGTCAATCCCGACAAAACTGTTGAGATTACGCGTATGGCGCTTGTCAGGGCGCGCTTTTTGGAGCTTCTGGCGCCCAAGGTGGGGAAGATCGCGGAATCGGAGGATTTATATTTGATGGGCATGTTTTCACTTATGGACGTGATGATGGAATGCCCGATGGATCAGGTTCTTGCGCAGATGAATCTGGACGACGCGGTAACGCGGCCTTTGGTCGAAAAATCCGGCGAATCTTATGATTTGTTACGGATCATCGAAGAATACGAACGCGGAGAATTCGATTCCGCCGTGGAATGCGCGAAGCCTTTCGGTCTCAGCGAAGTGGATTTGATGCGCTCATATGTGGAGGCTTTGCAGTGGAGTTCCATGCTTGGTATTTAATATACGGCGGTGCGGAGGTTTTATGAATAAGCAAAAGAGCATAAAGACAAAGATTACCGGTATAACAATTGTCTGTTTTTTGGTTGGGATTTTGGTGATACTGCTGACGCTGTTTTTGTATCTGAGATTCACATCGGACGGCGGCGGCGTTATGTTCGCCAAACTGTTGATCCCTATGGTCGTTGCGGCTGTGATCGTGGTTTTGCTCATGGCGCTTACAGTCAGTATATCCATGGCGGGAACGATTCGTCCGTTGAGTTTGATGATGAAATCTCTGAGTCTCGTAGGCGAAACGGGCAATCTGGCGCTTACGGACGACGAATGGCGAAATCTTCGCGCCGCGTCCGCGCGCATGGATGAGATAGGGCAGTCATTGGCAGCTTTTGTGAAGATGCTTGAACATCTTGTATATTACAATAAAGTGCTTGAATCCGTGGCGGGGCGCGACTTGACCGTCGACGTCAGAACTTTGGGCGATAAGGATACTATAGGCATTGCGATCCACTCCATGGTGAACAGTCTCAACGAAATGTTCAGAGAGATTCAGCTTTCGGCCAATCAGGTGTCAAGCGGTTCGCAGCAGATAGCGGATGGGGCGCAGAGTCTCGCACAGGGAGCGACCGAGCAGGCGGATTCCGTAAATCAGCTTTCCGGCGCCATATCGGAGGTGTCGGTTTCCATCGCGGAAGTGAGCGACTCGGCAAAGAATCTTTATGAGCTTATCGACGACATCAAGGGCAAGGCCGAGCAGGGCACGGGTCAAATGAATGAGATGATGGAAGCGGTGCGCGAAATCAACGATGCGTCGCACAGCATTAACAGCGTTATCAAGATCATAGACGACATCGCGTTCCAAACGAATATTCTCGCTTTGAACGCCGCCGTTGAGGCGGCGCGAGCAGGCCAATACGGCAAAGGTTTTGCGGTCGTCGCCGAAGAGGTTCGCAACTTGGCCGCCAAGAGCGCGGAAGCCGCGAAGAATACAAGCGGCCTGATAGAAAACTCCGTGGTCAAGGCGGAACTTGGCGTTAAGATCGCGGGCAGGACAAGCGAGTCGCTCGGGGAGATTGTGGACGGCGTCGTTACGTCGAGTAAGATAATTGAGAGGATTACGTCCGACACGGGCCGGCAATCCGATATCGTGGGGCAGATCGATGAGAATGTCGGGCAGATCACGCAGGTCGTTCAGATGAATACCGCCACGGCCGAGGAGAGCGCCGCAGCTTCGGAGGAACTGAGCAGCCAGTCCGCCATGCTCAACAGCCTTACAAGCAGGTTTTTGCTCAAGGATTCGCCGAACGCGCTCCCTCTTCACGCGCAGAGCGCCGCGATTCCGTTCCGTACGCAAAGCGCCGCGCCCCGTCCCGTCGCGGGAACCGCGTTCGCGCCGCGCCGTCCGCTCGCACATGAACATCATGTTGAAAAATTCACGTGGAGCAAGGATCTCGAAACGGGGAGCGAGTTGATAGACTCGCAGCACAAGCAGTTGATCGAAGCGCTCGGAAATCTCATGGACGCCTGTTCGGGAGGCAAGGGCCGCGTAGTATTGGAAGAGACGATGGACTTCCTCGAAAGCTATACGGCCAAGCATTTCGGCGATGAAGAAGCTTTGCAGAAGCAGTACGCTTACCCGGATTATCCGAATCACAAGAAAATGCACGACGGATTTAAGCTTGTAGTCGCGGATATCGGACGGCAGCTTAAGGCCGAAGGGCCGACTATAGTGCTTGTGGGCAAGGTCAACACCAATATAGGCGGTTGGCTTGTGAATCATATAAAGAGAGAGGACACGAAGGTAGCCGCGCATATACACAAATCCGATTCCGTGTAGGACGCGCGTCTTGCGGCAAAATTTGCTCGGTTTAACAAAAACAGAGATCGGAGAATAGAATATGCAGGAATTTACAGATAAAAACGCTGTGTTGATCGGCAGGGTTCGTTTTATGGCGCAGGCCGCCGTAATAGGCGCCGCCTACGCCGCTTTGACCTTAGTACTCGCGCCGCTCAGTTACGGCGTCATGCAATTGCGCGTATCGGAGGCGTTGACTATTCTCCCGTATTTTACGCCTGCGGCGATACCCGGGCTCTTCATAGGCTGTCTTACGGCCAACATCATAAGCCCTTACGGAATCGTGGATATGATCTGCGGCAGTCTCGCCACGCTGTTTGCCGCCTGCGCTACGTATGCGTTCAGAAAGAGACGCATTTTAGCGCCGCTGTTTCCCGTCGTATTCAACGCCGTTATCATAGGCGCCATGCTGTATTACGCCTACGGCGTGAACGCATCGCTGCTTTTGAACATACTTTGGGTGGGCGCGGGCGAGCTGATCGTTTGCTACGGCGCGGGTTATCCTTTGTTGCGCGTGCTCGAAAACCGCAGGGAAATATTCAAGTAATGTAACTACTCAAATACCACGCCATTTTCACCCGTTCGCAAGCTCCGGGCACAAGTGCCCATCTCGGAACCTGCCGTCGGTTATTGTCCTCCTCACGTAGCTCCAAGTACGTTCCGGGGGGCAAAACCGCCGGCAGAACCCGATCTGAACGAAACTGACGCGGGATTTGAGTAGTTTTGATTGAATTTTTAAGTGATAATAGGGTGAATTATCATACGTCGATGTTTGCAAGCCAAACCCTCGCCGAAGCGTCGCTCGGCATGCGCCAGTCGCCGCGCGGCGACAGGTTGACCGTTCCGACCTTGGGCCCGTCCGGCATACAGCTCCGTTTGAACTGCTGTGAGAAAAATCTCTTGTAAAATACGGCGAGCCATCGCTTGACCGTTTCTCTGTCGTAGTCGCCGTCAAACGTCCTTGAGGCTATCTCAAGGAGCTTGACCGGCCGCATTCCAAATCGCATCGTATAATACAGGAAGAAATCATGGAGGATGTAGGGGCCGACCACGTCCTCCGTTTTTTGCGCTATGCGCCCTTCTTCGTCGGGCGGCAGGAGTTCGGGCGATATGGGCGTGTCGAGTATCCGTTCGAGCGCGTCTTTGAGTCGCGCGTCGTCGCTGCTGAAGTTCGTGTCCTTCGAATTGCCCGCGAGCCGGTGCTCCGCCACCCACGCAATAACAAAGCGGACGAGGGTCTTGGGTATGCCGGCGTTGACGTTGTACATCGACATATGGTCGCCGTTGTAGGTGGCCCAGCCGAGCGCCGCTTCCGACAGGTCGCCCGTGCCGACGACAAGGCCGCCTTCGCGGTTGGCCACATCCATCAATATCTGCGTGCGTTCCCGCGCCTGAGCGTTTTCATAGGTATGATCGTGTACATTCGGATCATGTCCTATGTCGCCGAAGTGCTTCATAACGGAATCCCTTATCGGTATCTCGCGGAAATCCGCGCCGAGCAAGTTCGCGAGCGCCGCGGCGTTCGAGTAGGTTCCACCGGTCGTACCGAAACCGGGCATAGTAACGGCAATTATGTCCGAAGCCGGTCTGTTTAACATTTTCAGGGTTTCGGAGCATACGAGCAGAGCAAGCGCGGAGTCGAGCCCTCCCGAAACGCCGACGACGGTCTTTGCCGCGCTGCCCGCGTATTCAAGCCTTCGGGCCAAACCGGCTGTTTGGATGCTGAATATCTCGTTGCATCGCGCGTCTATGGCGCCCGAATCCGCGGGTACGAACGGCGTTTTGGGATATGCGCGCATGAGCGCGTCGTCTTCGGTCAGCACGCGCAGGGGCCGGACGTGAACGGTTTCACGGGCGCCGCACCCGGCGAACAGCTCCGAGCACTCGGCCAAGGCCTTCGTTCCCGCGCGCTCGAAGTTCAGCTTTTCGTAGTCTATGTCGCCGAACAGCACGGCGCTCTCACGCCCGAAACGCTCTCCTTCCGCTATAAGCACGCCGTTTTCCGCTATGATGTCATGGCCGCCGAACACGAGGTCGGTAGTGGATTCGTGTACGCCGGCGGATGCGTATACGTAGCCGCATATGTTCTTTGCGCTCTCATTCAGCACGAGTCCGCGCCGGAAGTCCGCTTTGCCGACGACTTCGTTGCTCGCGGAAGGGTTAAAAAGTACAGAGGCGCCATTGAGCGATAGCACGGCGCCCGGAGAAACGGGCGTCCACATGTCCTCGCACAGTTCTATGCCGAACGAAAACTCCGCGTCGTCGTCGCGGAAGAGCAGACTGCCGAAAGGCAGCTCTTCGCCAAGCACGGAAATGCGCGTCACGCGGCCCGTGAGCCCGGCGCCGGACGCGAACCACCGCGCTTCGTAAAACTCCCCGCTGTTCGGCAGGAAGAGCTTAGGTACGACGCCGGCGATACGGCCCTGCTGTATGAGGAGCGCGCAGTTGTACAGGTGATTTTCGGCGCGCAGGAAGGCGCCGACGATCAGCGCGGCTTTCAGTACGCGGCTTTCCGCTACGATCTCCGTCAGCGCGTCAAGCTGGCTGCGGTACAGCTCTTCCTGGTAGAAGAGGTCTCCGCACGTGTAGCCGGTCAGGCAGAGCTCCGGAAAGAGTACGACGCCGGCGTTCGCGTCCTCCGCTTTGCGCGCGCAGCGCAGTATCTCACACGCGTTGTATTTTGTATCCGCGAGCCTGATTTTCGGCGTGACCGCCGCGACGCGCAGCATACCGAGTTTTTTTCCGCTCATATTTGCCTCCGCAGCGGCCCGGCGGCCGCCGCAAATCGTTTTACCTTACTCATTTCGTTTGATAGTTACTCTTGTCAAATCAAGACTACCCAAACACCGTGTAGGTTTGAGTAGTTACTGTTTATAAAGTGATACTGAGCCGTCTTCGGCCGTATGCACATAAGCCGGAACGCAGTCCGCCGACCCGAACTGCATGCCGACGCTTCCTACGCCGGGCCGCCATTCGGGCTGCCGGCTCAGGCGGTCAAAATCCTCGCCGTCCGCTTTCAGATTCGTGACCTTCGCGTTATCGAGACGGGACAGGCAGTTTGTTCCGTCAAAGGGCTTCGACATGGCCATGGCGATCACGTATTTGACGGAGGGTTGGACGAAGCCGACGGCGGCCGAGGGCTTTCTTATGACTTCGTGACCGTCCAGTTCCACGACCAGATCCGCTTCGTTTTCTATGAAAAATTTCAGGTGATGCGTAGAGCCGGGTTCCAAAACGATGTTTTCTCCCCAATGCCACGCGTCGCCCTGCCGCAGAAATACCGTCCATTTTCCGAAATCGGGGCGGGATTCGTCTTCTATATACTGAAAACCGCCCTCCGCGTTGCCCTTGTCGTCGATTTGGTCGAAGCCAAAGTAGACGTAAGGGCAATCCCCTTTTTCTCCGAGACTGACCGTGGGCAGCGTAACGTCGCCTTCTATGCTTTCAATATCGTAAAACGATGTTTGACGCCGCAGGAACACGCCCGTGCGTCCGCCGTTAACGGTGTCCGCCGTAAGTTCAACACCGAAGGGTGCACTCTCTATGCGCGCCGTTTTCTCCGTTTCGTCCCAATCGACCTGTGCTCCGCAGTTCTCCGCGACAAAACGCAGGGGAATATACGTGCGTCCGTTCACTATGCGAGGCGGAACGTCGAGCGCTGCCGTTTCGGCAGGAATGCCGTCGCCGAATACGTTCACCGTCGCGGAGGAATTGCCGACAGTCATGCGGATAACCCGCGTTTCGTTCGCCAGTGTGATTTCCCGGCTGTCCGGATGCCACTGCACGTTATAGCCCAAGGCTTCCCCGATCCCGCGCAGCGGCATGAGTATCCTGCCCGATTCGATAGGCGGTTCCGTGCCCGTGTATATCCAGTCGCCGTTTACGTAGATCTTAATGTCGCGCGTATATTGGAGGGGATTTTCTATGACTTCCTCCACGCCGTCCCGTAGCATGTACAGCTTGCCCGGCCGCGTGCCGCTGCCCCAACGGTAGCCTGTGTATTCGGGTTGAAGCACCGTTCGGAAATTCGTGTCCATGGCGCCGTATTTTCCGGCATCGTCGGGGTCGGGGTACAGGGCCAGTCCCTCGCGGAAGGGCATCACTTGGCTGTCATAGACGAAGCCCGTGACGTTTTCTCCCGCAGTGTTGAAATACGCCCATTTGCCCTCGTCGTTCATAACGGCGGCAAGCCCGTCGGAAAAACCGGTAACCATGCGGTATTCGACCGGAATGACAATCGCGCCGTCGTAGGTAGCGAGACCTTGCAGATCGCCTCTCATTTCAAGACCGACGTGGGTGGTTTCCGCGTACCTGTTGAGTCGATGGTACTCAAAGGGAAGCAATACCGTGCCATCCGCCTTTACGCAGCCCCACAGCTCGTCTTTCTGCGCCCAGAACACGTCGCGAGAGCTTTCCTGAATATGTATTATATTGTCAAACTCGAAAGCCGTGACCGGATTTCCGACCTCGTCCGTCAGGGCGTAGCGCAGCGGGTAAATCGCGTCCTTGGACGCGGCCGCGGCCGCGATCCCGTGATACCCGTCGTACCAAGTGATGTAGCCGGCGAAGCTTCTTATGCGCTCTCCGGCGGCGTTCAGCACGGCGCATTTCGCCTCATCCGGAATGGGGTCTCCGTTTTCGTCGCGCCCGCCCTCGTAGAGGAGGGCAAAACCGTTTGTGATTCCGATGTAAGGGCCTTTCTGCTTGGGCGCGACGAGCAGCTTTCCTTCCTCGTCCATGCAGCCGTGCACATAGCCGCCGTCGATACGCGCGTACACGTCGCGCAGTCCGCCGTTCCAATAGCCGCCCTGAAGCTGCCCCGTCGCGTATCTCGGCGCGGCTTCGCCCGCAAGACCCGTCGCGGCGTCTTCTTCCGCCGCAAGGACGGCGGACGCGCCGTATGTCGTGAACAAAAGCGCCAATACCGCCGCCAATGCTGTTTTTTTACAGTACATTTTCTTAATAATTCCTTTCCTTTGCCGCGAAAACACTGAGACCTTAACCGGCCTGTACGGCGTCTTCGCTTGTAACCATATTATACGCAATGCGCGAAGTGATTGCAAGGAAACAATGATATGACCTTTGACCGGTAACAACTTACCTGCCTAAATCGCGATCATTTTTTTCACGTCGACGTATTGTAATAATTGAGAAACTGTGCTATATTACTCTCATGGATAAAAAATCCTGAGGTGCTCGTTGAGATTGTATAATTTATCCAACATTTTGATTCACGGTACTCCGGGTTTTCGCGAATATGCCGAGCCGTTTCGGACGGATAGCAGACGCGCGGAACAGGACAACCACTTTATTTTCGGATAAGGTTGTGAATTAATGATCTGACGGCACATTCGGGATTTTTTTTCTTTTTGTTGCGTTACGCACATATCTCGTAACTAAGGGTCTGTCGGAAAATAACCTATACATTTGACTTGCCCTTTTGTACCCCGGCCGTGTTGCCGGAACCCTTGAATACTACAAGTATTCGCGGAACCCGGCGCCTTGCCGGAACACAAAATTGC
>JAISBV010000075.1 GCA_031266025.1 Eubacteriales Family XIII. Incertae Sedis bacterium | reverse complement strand
CGCGGCCTCCCGGGAAACGAAATATATCCGCGCTCACGCCCGTGACATCTTTAATCAAGGTATGAGCTTTGTTGAAATCGTCGAGAAATGCCTCCACTGACGCATAGACGCGGTCATAGGCGTGCGTATTGCAGTGGACGCCGACCGTATGCCCCTCATCGATCATGCGGCCGAGCAGGGCTCTCCCTTTATCGCCGAGGCGAACTGCGGAATCCCCCACTATGAAAAAACTGGCCTTTACGTTCTTTTCCTTTAATATATCCAATACTCGTTCGGTATACATGCTCGGCCCGTCGTCGAATGTAAGATACACGGTCTTGTCACGCGTGAAGAAGCGCTCGGGACGCGCCGCGTAAAGCTGCGGATAGAGCTCGTGATAAGCCCTGTACTCGCCGAAAAGCTTGGGAGGCGCAGGCTCCCAGATGCCGGAAACGTCCCCGCGCATCTCATCCTCGGCGGATTTGCGCAAGTCCTCGGCCTGCTCGGCGTTCGCGGCAATCTGTTCGTTTAAGCGCGATATTTCCGCCTGCTGCCGGGCGACTTGTTCATTCAGGACGTCGATGCGCGCGCGCAGGGATCGGTTCAAATCGCTTATCCGATCAAAGGCCATGATTGAAAACAGCATCGCGCAGATCAGAACGACGTAAGCCGCGATTCTCAATACGGTTATGCCGCCGCGTCTCATGCGCTCGCCCCCTCTCTCGCCCGCGCGTCCGCCCGCCTCTTTTGACGCAGGACCAAGCAAGCCGAAGCTATGACGATCGCGCCTCCGAAAAGCTGCAGGGGCGTCAGCGATTCTTTCAGTATTATAAAGCCGAAAAAGGCCGCCGTTACGGGCATAAACGTCGAAAACAGCGCACAGGGCGTCGCGCCGAGCACGGAAATCGCGTTGACGTATATGAAAAAGCACAAGGCGCAGCTCACCGTGCCGAGATATATCGCCCCGCCTATCGCCGCCGCCGTTGCGGATGCGAGCGCGGGAGGATGGGTCACGATGTACGGCGACAGGAGAATCAAGGTGCATATGTTCTGATACAAGGTCAAATCCAACACGCTGAAATCGTTTGTCAACCTTTCGGTGAAGAAATTGTACATGTTCCACGCCACGACCGCAATTCCGCCGAGTATGTAACCGAAGGCTTCGCCGCGCAATTGACTCAAATCGACGCCGATAACCAGAGCGATGCCGAAAACGCAGACAACGACGCCGACGATCATGAGCAGGCTCGGACGCCTGCCAAAGAAGCCCCATTCGATCAATATGGACAGCAACGGCACAAAGGAGAGGATGATCGTCAGAACGGCCACCGATATGTATGAGAGCGCTTGATATTCTCCTACGTAGTAAATTACGTCGCCGAACAGCGAGCACACGAATATCGGAACGATATGCTTCCTCTTGACAATTATTCTGTGATCGACTATGAGCTTGATAATAAATAATACAATAAAAGCCACGCCGTATTTCATGAATACGAGGGTCATGGGATCGAACTCATCAAGCGCTCTTTTCGCAACGATAAATTCAAGCCCCCACAAGCATACGATCAGGCTCATGAATATGTAATTTAATTTTGTCGATTTAAAATGAAATTTCATGTTATATGACTGATTTAAGCTTTTAGTAATAACTGACTCATGCCGCCGCGTCAGTGGTCGCGAATGATCTGAACGCCCTGCGGAGTATCTTTCAACGTTATCCCTTTTTCCTTCAATATATCCCTTATTTCATCGGCGCGGGCAAAGTTATTGGATTGCCGGGCAAGGCGGCGTTCCTCGACGAGCGCCGCAGTCTCGGCGTCCACAGTCTCTTCATCGACGTCCTTGAGCAGTCCGAGTACGCCCGAAAGCTCTAAGAGCAGTGCGAGACAACGCTCGGCAAAACGTTTTTCGGCGCCGCCCTTCACGGCTGTGTTGATAGCCGAGATAAGCTCGAATATGACGCTCACAGCGTCCGCCGTATTCAGATCGTCGTCCATCGCGCGTTTGAATTTCTCACGAAAACCTTCTATTTCCGCAAACGGAGTCTCGCCGCCCGAATCCGCGCCGAAGGCGATCAGATGCCGCAGCGTGCTCTCGGTGTTTCTTATGCGCGTGAAACCGGCCTTGGCCTGCTCCATCATATCGCGGCTGAAATTGATGGGATTTCTGTAATGCCCCGACAACAGAAAGAAGCGTATCGTTTCCCCGTCATAATCCTTGAGTATGTCCCTGACCGTGAAGAAATTGCCCTTGGATTTGGACATCTTCTCATCGTCGATCGTGATATAGCCGTTGTGCATCCAATAGCGCGCAAAGAGCTTGCCGTTCGCGGACTCAGACTGGGCGATCTCGTTTTCGTGGTGCGGAAATGTGAGATCCTGCCCCCCCGCGTGTATATCTATCGTTTCGCCGAGATACTTTTTCGACATAGCCGAGCATTCTATATGCCAACCCGGACGGCCAAGCCCCCAAGGAGACTCCCAAGCAGGCTCGTCGTCAAGCTTCCGCTTCTTCCATAGGGCGAAATCCAACGGATCGACCTTGCGCTCGTCGACGTCCACACGGGCGCCGGTCTCAAGCTCCCCTATGTTCTGTCGAGAGAGCTTGCCGTAATCCGAAAATTTTCGCGTACTGAAATACACGTCGCCGTCGCGCTCATATGCGCAGCCCTTGTCTTTCAAGGTTTGTACAAAGCGTACTATATCGTCCATATTGTCCGTAACCTTAGGATGCGCGAAAGCCGCTTCTATTCGCAGCTCGGCGGCGTCCTTGTAATATTCCGCGATATACTTCTCGCTTATCTCAGAGGCGCTCACGCCTTCCTCCCGCGCTCTGTTTATAATCTTATCGTCAACATCGGTAAAATTTTGAACAAATTTTACGCGCAGTCCTATGTATTCGAGGTATTTTCTGAGTGTATCGAAAACCACAAACGGCCGCGCATTTCCAATGTGGAAATAATTGTAAACCGTAGGCCCGCATACATATATCTTTACCTCTTTTTCGTCGATAGGAACAAACTCTTCTTTTTTACGTGACAAAGTGTTATATATCTTCATTTTCCGCCTTTATCAAGTCGCGCGACAATAACCCAAATGGGCAGGTTCACACCTGCCCATTAATTATTGTACCACGAAATTGAAGTTTTGAGTAGTGCTAAAATTCAGGATACGGAAAAAAGACCGGTCGGCTTAGCAGTTACCTATCAGAAATAGTTCAGTGGGTTTTGGTACGCCCCATTAACCCTCACCTCAAAGTGCAGGTGATAGCCCGTGGCGTTGCCGCTGATGCCGACAGTTCCGATTTGCTGACCTTGAGCCACGACGTCTCCGACCGACACAAGAAGCGACTCGCAATGCGCATAATACGTTTCGAGTCCGTTTCCGTGATTAAGCACAACGAGATTGCCGTAGCTGCCCTGATAGGATGAGGCCGTAACGACGCCGCCGTCCGCCGCGTATATAGGGCTGCCCTTGGGACTTCTCATATCCACGCCCAAATGCCGCCGCTTGCCGCGCGATCCGAAACCCGACGAAATCTCTATATGTGTGAGCGGACTGATAAGTTGACCGGAGCCTGTGAATGTTTCGAGCGGTTTCGTGCCTACAAGTGAAGTCTGGGGCTGCGGTTCCGCCGTGATCACAGACCCAAGCTCGACGGACTCGACAACGATGCCGTTTTCTTTTGTGATCTGCGTCTGCTTCGATTTGATTCCCGGCACGCCAGCAATGAGCACCTGCGACTGTCCCTTGTAAAGCTCATCCGAATTTTGATAATCCGTTGTGAACGCAATGGATTCAACTTCATTCGCCACTTCTACCGTGCGAATCGTAAGATAGGGTTTTGTTTCGTACAGATTGAGCTGCTGACCGATCTTGAGCTTGTGAGGGATGAGACCCGGGTTCGACTTGACAAGTTCATCCTGGCTGATGCCGTTTGCACGCGTAATATCCCATACGGTATCGCCTCTTTGAACCGTATATATCCTTGGTTCTTTGGTTCCCGTCAATATATATGATACGGCCGCGTCCACACCGGTAATATCATCCGATACGACGGAGTCCGCCGAGAGTTCGCCTATCTGTATATCCTCTTTGACAGACGCTTCCAAGAGATCGGAGCCGTTGTTCAGATAACTTGCCTTCACCCTCTCAAGAACGGTCTCCGCGTCCGATTGCGATACGAGGGTTACTATGGGCAGACCGTCTATGCGCAATTCCCACGCCGCCGCCTTGGGTTCGTTTTCCGGCGCGTTTCCCGCCGTCTCCGCAGAATCCGCAAAATCAACGGATTCAACAGAATCCGCCGCGTCTTCGCCGGCGACAAGCGCTCCGGCGGGCGCTTCCGCCCCGGCGGGCGCCTCCGGCGTTCCCGATATGGGCAATGTTAAGACGCAGATCACGGCTGCGGCCGCTATAGCAAATCCGCCCGCGCCGAGACACGCTTTTCCGGCGAAAACGCCAAAACGTTCGGTAAGCTTTGCCGACAGGCGCGATACAAGAATAGCGACAGGAGAACCGACTATGACCGCCACAGTTATGGATACAAGCCGTACTGTGCTCGCCGCCCTCGAAAGTCTCGGCGACAGGTACACTCGCGCACCCTCAAACATAGGCGCGACCGTTTCCGCGAATCTGAGTCTGCCGCGTTTCGATGCCGCCGTAACCCTGGCGCAAAGCAACACGCTTTTGCGACGCAACCGAAATAGTCTGCCGCGAACAAACCGAACGCCGTTGTGCAAGCGGCGGAACAATCCCGAACCGGAAGTATCCCTTGCCGTCTCACAAAGAGCCCTCTTATCTATGTTTCCGCGAATGCGATCCCTTAAACTCATCCTATGACACCTTTCTGTAACGCCGCGCAAATCTTCTTCCGTTATACTGACGAGCATTTGAAATTCCCATAAACGCGAGTCAGTAATACTCTTTTACTCTGTCCGACAGCAACGCGCCTTTGGCGCTCTTGCACTCACGAGTATAATAGTTCAACCAATAATGATTTTCGTTGGAGCGTATGTTTGATATTACAGAATTATTACAAAAAAGTCAATGCATTTTTGGAATCTTCACAGAATTTTCACAGATGTTCACAGACGGACAGGCTGCCTCAAACCGTTGTTTTACCAATAAATTATGCGCCATTCTACTCCATATTGTACTTAAAATGGCGCAAGCGTACAAGATTTATTGATACAGCATTTTCGGCGTCGTATATCAAAATCCTAAAAAAAATATTCTTTGTGAAGACGATTTATCTATCCCTGTTTTTTTCTGAAGCGCAATATCGCGGCCGCGCCGCATATCACGAGCAATACCGCCGCGACCAAAACCGGGAGAGGTATATCGCTGTTTTCGGAGCGCGTCGGCCCGGCCGGCTGTTCTTCTGTGGCGGCTCCGGCATTCGGCCCGGCGTCTTCCGTTACCGCAGCGGCGCCCGCGCCTTGCGCCGGAGCCGGTTTTCTGAGTTCAAAAACGATTTCGACCGTTTCGGAGAGAAAGCGCGCCAATATGGTGTGCAAGCCGGCGTCGTAACGCTCGAGTCGGGCGGCGGCGACGGTCAGTACGGTGCTTCCCTCGCGGGCGCCGTAATCCTCGCCTTGCCTCCACGGTTCGCCGTCAAAGTAAAATTCTTCGTATTCCGCAAGCGGGATGTCGATCCTGAGTTCCATCGGCGCTCCGCTGCCGTCCAAGACGAAGTAGAATCGGCCGTTTTCGTCCGTTGGCAGGCCGCCGGCGCGCGCGTCGTTAACGGCGGCGGCCTGATTCGGATCCGGCGCGGCGGCCTCCGCGAGTGCGGCGCCGGCGAGCGTCGTCTCGGCGAGGGCGTTTCCGGTTTCTCCCGCAGCGGCCCCGGCGGTATTATTTGCCGACGCGGCCTGTGACGCCGGATTTGCCGGGTTCGCGGGATCGGTGGGATTTATGGGATTTGTAGAATTTGAAGTGTTCGTCGAGCCCGCCGTATTCGTTGATTCTGTTGAGTCTGTGGAATCCGTTGGGTTTGACGGACCCGGCGGGTTTGTTGGATTTGACGGATTTGTTGGGTTTGTTGATTCCGTTGAATCCGTAGGGCCCGTGGGGTCTGTGGGATTGACGTTTCCGTCGTCGTTATTATTATTGTCCTCATCGTTGTTGTTGTCGCCGCTATTATCGTTATCGTTATCGTTATTGCCGTCGTCGGGCTTCGCCGGGCGATCCGCAAGATTCACCGTGAAGTTCTGCGCCGCAATATCGAACTCATTGTCTTCGCTCCCGCCGCTGTTCCACACGCTGTACGCGTTCTCCTCCGTCGGCGTTTTCTCGCGCCGGAACGCCGCGGCCGCCGTGTGCTCGCCGTTTTCGAGGTTCTGAATCGTCTGCGCGAGGATCGTCACGCGCGTGCTGCCGGTTTCGGCGTTGTATTGCACGTCTACGGTCTGCTTCCGTCCGTCGATCCACAGGCTGTCAAATAACGGGAACGGGCCGTCGATGTGCATGATTTGATTGCCTATCGTGTCGTAGAAGCCCGTTATTTCATACTGTCCGGTAATTGGATTGTATACGCCGATATGTCCGTCGCCGCCATGGATGGGGTCGGGCTCGAACGGATATTTGTTGACGTATGTCTCCAAAAATGTGCTGTCCGGCGTGGGCGCGAGCGTGATGGTGAAATCGGCGGAGGCCGTGAAGCCGCCCGCGATATTTTGCGCGTACATGGTGAAATCCGCGCCGTCCTCAAACGCCGTATAGTCGAGCGGAGAGCCGTAGATCGTACCGGGCAGTATATCGTCCGGGGCGTCGGGATCGGGCGCCGTTACGCCGTCGTAGAGCTTTAAACCCTCCGGCAGTTCTCGGTCAAGCCAAAAGCGCAGCCCTTTGTTATCCGGGACCTTGGTTTTCGCGATAAATTCGTAGGGGATGTATTTGTACAGCACGCCCGGCGGATTGGCGAGCATTTCGCCCCGGCTGGGCGCCACGATAAGCGGGTGTGCGTTTTGCTCGGCCCACCACGCCGCGTAAGAGTCGTAGTAGGCGCTGATGGTCGTCTTGTCGTCCTCAAGGCCGGATGTATCGAAGGCGCCGAGCTCTATGACGGATACGCTCTCGGGCAGGAAGACGCTGCCCTCTATGGGGTTTTTGTTAAATTTATTGAGGTCATAAGTAAAAGCGCCGCCTCCTATATACGAGAGTTTCGAGTCGGGGGATATGTTGATCTCGGCCAAGCTTCCGAAAAAAGCATAGTTCCCTATGAACTCCACACTGTCAGGCAGCGTGAGACTCGTCAAACCGCTGCCCGAGAAAGCGTAATCGGCTATTTTAATCAGACCTTCGGGCAGGTCTATTGACGTCACCGGCGCGGCCTCGAAGGCTCTCTCGTCGATAAGCTCCAACGCGGACCCATCCGCGAAGGTCACGCTTCCCAAGGCGGAATGAGAGAAGGCTTCCAAGCCGATTTCCGTGACGCCGGCAGGGATCGTGATTCCCGTCAGGCTCGGACACCTTGAAAAGACCATCTCGCCGATCTTGTTCAATTGGGAACCCTCCGCAAAGGCGACGTTCGTCAGGTCTACGCCGTAAAAGGCGTGGCTGACAATCGATTCGACACGCGCCGGAATCGTGATTTCGGTGAGGCCTGTTCCGCTGAAAGCGCCGCCGAGGGAACCCGAAAATATGCTATCCTCACTGCTTGTTTCCGGGTAGCCTATACTGATGACCGTTTCCGGTACGGTGAATTCATTCAGGCCGGGAAACTCTTCAAAAGCCTTGACCCCTATTCGAGTGATGCTAAGGCCTTTTTCTTCAATTGAGGCTATGTCTCCGACGATGTCCGGTAGGGTGCCCTCCGCACCCGGGGGAGGGTAGCCGGTGATCGTCACGGTTCCGTCCCCGTCTCCATTGGCCTCGATTTCAAGCATGCCGGCATATTGCAAAACGGTGAGCAAAACCCGCGGCATTGTTATGCCGGACTCTGTCGTGTACCCGTTTTCCTCAAGAGCAAGGACGGGAGAGAAGACATACATCGCGGGCGTCAGCGGGTCATACTCCCCCTCAGTGTAATCATATGTGTTAAAATCATAAACGCCAAGGTATTCATAGTCGCGCACGGGAACGGCAGATTTGTACCGCGATCCGCCCTCCACCGTCGCGCAGAAGAACGGGAACGATCGAAGCAATTGCGTTTTAGTCGCCTCAAGCCCCGTACCCCGAGCCACATAGGCTTGATAGTAGTATGATTTAGTGGAGCCTGCTTCATAGGCCGGTTCAAACTCCGTGATGTTCCCGCCGGTGACGGACGGCTCGGCCGATACGAAATCGACGCCCGCCGGCGGTATACCGCCAACCGATACGCACGCCGCGAGCGCCAATGCCAAAAGCGCCCTGCGGCATGTGTTCACGCCGCGCCAAAGCTTCTTCTTTTTCATTTGATTTCCGCCTTTCCGCTGTTTGACGTCTCCCGCGTACATAGTTAAAAAAAGGAAAGCAAACAAAAAACCGACCGCGCTCCGCGTTTCCGCAAACCACGATCGGCATTCAATGCAAACAAGCCGCCGAGCAACAACTATGATACGCCTTGCGAAGAGTTCTCCGCGAAGGTATAATAATCATATGCTTGGCGCAGGGTTTCCCCTGTATGCTGTCGGTGGTCGCTCACCTTCGGTATGGGGCGGATTGTTTGCCGCAAACCGCCCTGCCCGGCATTTTATTCTGTTTTGCTTTCCTAAATTACATTATAACGCATCAGTAGAAAAATTTCAAATATAGAAATTTTTCTTACATCTGTGCGTTTCAACGAAGCGAATGTTGCCCACCGCTTGTTGAGGGAAGCGGAGCCCGCCGCTTAACTTCGCTTGAAGCGAGGAACATTGGCAGCGAAGTTATATTACCGCTTTACCGGAAAAGCAATTATAAAATTCCCGAACGGTGAATACCGCCGCCGTTTCGCTTTCCGGCGGGAAAGGATTGCGCAAAGCATCCATTTTTTCGGCTGCTTCGGCGTTTTTAGCATCATTGGCGTCTCCGCCGCCTCCGCCGCCTATACCCGCCCCAAACTTAGTGTTCCGGTTATATACGAACTCCCAATAAATTGAATCACGAAATCCGCCGCGACTCCCGTTCAGAGAATCGTATTCTTAATCCCGGCGACCGTATTACGCAAATAATTTGAATAATATTCCAAATATATCTTTATAATAATAAACATTGCTGCTATAATATGGATAATACATTTCACTTGTCTTGCAATCGCAAATGTTCTATAATGGGAGGAGAACGACATGACAAGCACAAACAAGCAGTACAAAAGCAGCGTGTTCTCAAGTTTTTTTAACGATGAAAAAAGGCTTATCGAGGTTTACAATGCCATAGAGGGCAAGTCCTACCCACAGGACTCCGAGGTGGAAATCAATACCTTGGAAAACGCGCTCTACATGGATCGAGGCAATGACATATCGTTCCTGCTGGACAAAAAGTTGGTAATTTTGATTGAACACCAATCCACTTTGAACAAAAATATGCCCCTGCGCTTGCTTATCTATATAGGTCGTCTGTATGAAAAGATACTTGGAAACACGAATATTTACAGAAGCAAGCTCATAGGAATACCTCGACCCGATTTCATTGTGCTTTACAACGGCGACGACGAATGCCCGGATAAGGATGTACTGAAGCTGTCCGACGCCTTTGAATACGTCGATATTCCCGATATGCTTGAGCTGACGGTGAATGTTTACAACATTAACCAAGGACGCAACAAGGAAATCCTGCAAAGGAGCAAGTCGCTCGGAGATTACGCCGCGTTTATCGGACGCGTAAAGGAGAACAAAACGGCGGGGCTTGAAATCGGCGCCGCCGTGGAGGAAGCCCTCAACTACTGTATATCAAACGGGATCATGAAAGAATATCTCGAATCGCATTCATCGGAGGTAAGGAATATGCTGTTTACGGAATTTAACATGGACGACGCTTTGCGGATAAGATTTGAGGAAGGCATGGAAACAGGCATAGAGAAAGGCATGGAAAAAGGCGTGGAGATAGGTATAGAGAAAGGCGTGGGGATAGGCGCAGAGCGGACTGCGGAATCCATAGCGGTAAATTGGTTAAGAAGCGGCGCGGATCCTGATCTTGTGTCCCAAAACACCGGGCTTTCCATCGACAAAATACTGCTGTTGGCCAAGGGCATAAAACAAAACTGATAAGTTTGAGCAATGGTCAACGAAATTCATCGTTTTGCGGTTTAAATAAGTTTTCCGCCGGTTAAGCTTTTTTCAATCGGTACCGTTCAAATATTCCTCAAGGCAAAGCTCTTGACTGTGAATTTCCGCGGCGGCTTCAATGCCGACATAACGGTAATGCCACAGTTCGTAAATGATTTCCGTTATGTCGGTCTTGTCTGCCGGATAGCGGAGTATGAAACCGTATTTATGCGCGTTTTCTTCAAGCCA
>JAISBV010000142.1 GCA_031266025.1 Eubacteriales Family XIII. Incertae Sedis bacterium | reverse complement strand
TCTTCACCAATGCTTATGAATATCACGCCGTCGTCAGTCAGCAAATCCCTTGCCACGCGCAGACGCGGGTAAATCATATTCAGCCGGTCGGTGTGGAAACGCCCGTTGCTGTCGAGGTTGTCGCCCTCAATGTAAAGGTTCTCGGTCGCGTCAAAGTCCACACTCTCCGCGCGGAACGGGCGCAGGGCGGCGGCAATCGGCGCATTGGCGAGCAGGATGCTCTTGCGCTTGTCCGGCCAAGTGAACCGGTAGCGTTCTTTTCTGCACTCGATGACGTGGGTGTTGATTTCCTGCGCCAGTGTGTCCTTGTCGATAGCACGGATGACCGCGCCGTTCTCGTCCACTGTCTCTGTTACGGTATTCGGGAACAAGGCGGCAAGGGCGGTAAAGTTGCGCTCCGTCAGGTCGGGGGTACACATTTTAAGTTTGTCCATTGGATATACCCTCCTTGTTATTGAGCGCATTTGCGTACGCCTGAATATCTATGGCCGTCACCGTACCCAACGATTGAAGTCGGATTAGCATGTCAAAGAAGAAACTCACCAAAGATGTCTCCGTATTGCTGATTTCAATTCCTGTATCCTTTACAGTAAAAGCCCCTGATTGAATTACACAACCAAGCTGTATTGACTGGTCGCCTTGCAGTGACGATAAATTCTTCTGAAACGTCTCGCCAAGTGGTTCTTTCCATTCGGATGTGACGGTGAGTATTCCTGCCGGAATAAAATGAGGCTCCTTTGGCGGGTATGTTCCGCCTGCGTGTGGTATCGGAGCTGAAGTACGACTTAGCCGCCTTACGCTCTCTGCCTTTGCTCCTGCGTATTCAAGATTTACCTTTGTCAACTCCTGCTTCACCTCAAATATGGCATACACACTTTCGGCGGGTACGTAGACCGTATTGTTGTGTTTGAAAATCAGGTGAGAATACTGTGCGTCATGAACCACAATATCAATCTGGTTGCTTATGCTATCCGACGAATCAACGATAAAAGCCCGCTTCGCCTGATAGCGTTTCGGTAGGTATTCGTTGAACCAGTTGGCCCAATCGTCTTCACTCGCGCTGCCCATTTCTGCACTGTGTGGTATTGAGTTTCGGCTTGCCAAGAGTTTGGCGGCCATCTCCTTTTGGACACTTTCGTAGACTTCATTAAGCATAATTTGCCTTGCGCTCCTTACCACAGAATGTCTTTCCGGTATTGCTCGTTACGGCTCTTCCGTGCTTGTGACGATATTGTCTGTTTTGCGGTGGCAGACAAGTCGCTTGAAATTACATTGTTGGTGTTTGCCGGGTCAACGATTCTAACCGTTTGGATGTTGTCGCGGAAGTATTCAAGCAAGGTCAAGAAATTTGCATCATGGTCGGTCGTTCCTCTATTTTTCAACGCTTCAAGAGTGGCGAGTTCAAGGAAAATCGACGGGAAGTCTAAACCGTGCCGCTCTCGCCATATCTTCGCTGCCGCAATCTCAATTATTAGGTTTGAGCCTTTCACCATACTGATATGCTTATCAATGTTGGTCTTTGTCCATGAATCCTGCTTACTCTTATATAGACCATGGTCGTTGCTATACCGGTCTTGCCTTTTACCCGGAACCAAGTCAACTTTCGTATTGCTATAGGTGACACGAATTGAAACATTTTGCTTTCGGCAGGTATAGAGGTCGTTGAAATATGAGTAGAGGGAATTGAAAACGCTCCCTAATGATGCAGTATTCGTTGATGATAAGGATATAAACATATCCATGTCAGACGATAAAGAAATTGCTGTGCCTTTGGCTCTCGACCCGGACAGCTTTATATCAGTCAAGTAGAAACTATTCCTGTAAGCCCAAGTCTTTATTTGTGAGGACAAAAGGTCAAAGACATTCGATTTTGTTGTAGCATCAATCCCTGCTGGGCGTTTATACTTGTTCACTACCGGCTCCACGTAATTAGACACGATTTGTACCTTCCTTATCCATTGTGGGTTTCAGTATTTTCGCTTCTTCCGCAAGTTCCCACTTCCGGCGCGGTTGCTTCTCCGTTCGCGCTTACTTTTCAAGTTGTTCGATGCGCTGTTGCGTCTTGGCGCATTCCTCGTCATCGGTTATCTGCTCGTCAATCGTCCTGCCCTCGGCGATGGTCACGCCGTTTTTCCGATAGTTTTTTACTTGCCACCTTTGTTGATATCGGAACTTTTGCCGCTTTGAACCCATTCGTCTACTTCAGATATTTTGAAACGCCATAGCCGCCCTATCTTCAAGCCATTACCCCTCGCCTGTACGCGCCAACTCATGTGCGCGATCATATTGTATAGGAATTTTGGAAAATTCGGTTCGACGAAACTATTGTCCGCGCTTACGCCGTTTCGAATATTTTCGGCAAACGCGCTTAGCGCTCTGCCGAGATTTGCAAGCGGCCCGCGCCCGATAGGAGCCGCTTGTACCATGCCGCCCGCGCCGACGCCCAAGCCTTGCCCCCATCTCAGCCCCGAGCGGACGCAGAAATTCTTCATCAGCTCCATGGCGACGCCGTTTTGATGCGCCTCGTAAAAACCGTTGTTCACAGCGCAATATACTGCCGCGCCCGGCGCGACGGTCGCGACGTCGTTTTGTATTTCATCCAAAAGCCGCAGCAGATGGGACGGAATACCGTCCACGTAGAGCGGGAATACGAATACCAAAGCGTCGCAGCTTGCGAGCGCCGCCATGATCTCGTCTCGGTCATGACTTGCCGCATGGCAAACGGCGCAATCGGCGGCCGGCGTCAGTTCCGCTTGCAGGGCAGCCGCGATCAGCCCGCTTGCGCTGTCTTTATTCTTGGGACTGCCGTCCATTATTGCGATCTTCATAATAGTGTCTCCGCGCTTTCGGGGATCGAAGAAAAAAATGAAACGGAAAAGCGTTCCGATCCAAAATTCAGCGCGTTGGCGGCCGCCAACTTCTTCGCCGTTTCCTTTTCCTTATCGGTTATATCGACGCCGTAAAAAATATATCGAAAGGCGGGGGATTTGTCATAACGCCGCACATGATGCGTTTCGCCGTTCAGTTTGCGAAAAAACGGCAGTACAAAGCCGATGCTGCGATCAAGGACGGCTTTTATGTCGGGGGAAAGTCCGCCGAAAACCAAGCGGCTTAAAAAAATAAGCTCATCGTGTTTCGTCATAATAGCGGCAAAGTCTGCCCCGCGATCCGGTATCACGCATCTGCCGGGCGTTTTAACCCAACAGAGGAAACAGCCCGCGCAATGCCGTACGGGCGGCGCCGCGGCGAACAACGAATATTTTACCGAATCCCTCGGCAAAAATTGTTCGGCGTCGCTTTGCCGTAAATCGTGGAGAATCAATGTCCTGCCCATGGCTCAAACCTCCAAATCGTTGCATCAACGTACTGTTTAGTATAGAGTAAACTGGGCTGCTATGCAAACTTTTTCTTGATGAGAACGCTCTGTTCAAGGCATATTTTTTCCGGTATACTGTGCGTATACGAGACTTTTGTATATTGATGTTCATAACGCTGTGTTGAGGAGCGATACGATATGAAAGTATTGGGCTTGGTTTCTTCCCCGCGACGCTTGGGCAACTCGGAGTTGGCGGTTCGGGAGATTCTGCGCTGTCTTCCGGATGAGTGGGAGAAGCGAATGATCCGACTGTCCGATATGAATTTGATCGCCTGCAAAGCCTGTTACAGCTGCCTTGCCCGAGAGGACAAGTCGTGTATTCTGAAAGACGATATGGATTTTATTCTGCGGCATATGCTGCGGGCGGATAAGATCGTTATTGCCGCGCCGTGCTACATATTGGGCGCGCATATCGGCGTACAGCGCCTGATAGACCGGTTGATGCCGATAACGGAAAACAGCCTTCGCTTCGCGGACAAACAGTGCGCCTTGGTCATTTCCTACGGACTGCCCGGATGGGAGGGTCTTGCTCGTGAAGAAATGCTGAAAATACCGCATATTTTCGGTATGGAGTTTGCGGGCGCGGTCACGCTCGAAGCCACGCTGCCCGGCGATTCGATTCGGGGGCGCAATTTGCGGCGCTTACAGTCATTGGCCGAAGTATTGGCGGAACGGCGCCCGGCGGAAACGCAGGAGTCGGAAGAGGGCGTTTTGTTATGTCCGTACTGCCGAAGCCGGCTATTGACGATAAAGCCCGACCGGACATGGCGCTGCGTTTTGTGCGACGTGAACGGCCTTGTCGCTGTCGGAGAGGAAGGCCTTGCCTTGGAAAAGAACCCGCTGTGCGAAAACCGTTTTTCGGCCGAGCGCAGGATCGCTCACGAACGCCGGCTGCAAGAGGCAAAACAGCAATTCATTGAACGCAGGGCGGAGATCAAATTGCTTCAAGAGGACTATGCGGACGGTGATTGGCTCCGCCCGCCGGGAACGTGATGATCGTCAATGGCGGCAACTATGAGAATTGATCAGATCAAGCATTTCATTAAAACAGTCGATACGCTGAACATCACGAGGGCTGCGGAGGAGCTCTATATCACGCAGTCCGTTCTGAGCAAGCAGATCGCGGGAATGGAGCGCGAGCTTAATGTCGTACTGTTTCATCGAAGCAGCGCGGGTATCAAACTTACGCCGGTCGGCGTTGTGGCTTATGAACGTTTTTCAAAGGTACTCCAAGCATACGAAAGCGCGATCCTGCATATACGCGAACATTATGAACACGTGGACGGAACCCTTAGCTTTGCGAAGCTGAGCGGGCTCAAGCCGTCCGCTTCTCTCACGGACGCTTTAGCCGATTTTTCACGGCTCTATCCCGGAATCACAATCCTGCGCAAAAATCAGAACAACGGCCCAATGACGGAAAGCCTGAGAAACGGCAAATACGATATATATCTGACTTGGAAGCAGGACGTAGACGACAACAGCGAGATAGAATACATTTCACTTGCGAAATACAGGGTCAGTCTCGCGATTTCCGCGGCGCATCCTTTGGCATTTTTGGAAAATCCCACTATAGGTTTGTTTCGCGACGTGAGATGGATTACGATTCAAGAGACGGAGTCGTACAAACTCAACCGCATCATAGCCAAGGTGATCAACAACGCGGGCTTCGAACCCTCAATTATACACGCGGACAATCTCGGGGACATGATAGATCTTATAAACGACGGGGTTGGCGTCGGCATAGTAAGCGAAGGACATATTTTGCACGGAACAGCCTCAATGCGATTCATCGACTTCGATGAGATTCCAAGCTGGACAATGGTCATTGTCTGCCGCAAAGATAACAAGAATCCCCTGACGAGAGAATTCCTGTCACTCCTCAGGAAGCGCGTCGAAGAACCGGGCGTCTCATCATGAACGACGAGCAGCCCCCTATCGGAAGTATGAAACGAAGTTTCATACTTCATGTAATGGCAGCGTCAGACGAGAATCAAAAGCCCCGCCCGTGTAAATTGTATGAGTTCCTCTGTTGACGGCGGACTTATACTCAAAACCCGGATTTGTGAGCGCTTCCCCGCTGCGATACGCGCCGGATATCTCGACGCGCAATGTCTCGCCGGTTCGAAAAAGTATGCCGGTCGGCAGGACGGGTATCTCGCAGGAAACTATATCGCCGGGTTTGATTTTTTCGCCTTCCCCGATTACGCGTATAGGGTAGGGTTCGATCGGCGTCGATTTTTGAATATCCAACTTGCGATGCGACAATTTGAGCCAGCCCAACGCTATAGGTTGTAATCCCGGCGTGATCCAACCGTCCAGATAACACTCATTTCCGTCTGTATCCAATTTCCTGAATGTTACGAAAATATCCATATCATCGCCTTCATCGGTTGAGACCCGGAGCTTGAGTCCGGACGGGCCGAGCAGTTCCGTATCACGCTTAAACATCAATTCGAACGCGGCGTGACCGTCTTTCGCGTTATAAGCAATCTTATTTTCCGCAGTGACGAAATCCTCGGTCAGTTTCCCTGCGGCGGCGTCGAGCCAATATACGCGGGGCGCGGCTTCGGGGATCGGATAGTCCCGGGCCCAGCGCTGCGAGAATTTATTCTTATCCTCCATGACCATGAGACTTACCTTGGGCATAAACAAAATTCGGTCGTCCGCGCCTTTCAGGAAACAGTCGAAAAACAATTTGCGGATTGTTCTTGCTTCGGAGCTGTAAAATGTACCCCACTTGCTGCGCCCGTGCGTATACAGCCATTTCTGCTCGGATGATATCTTGCGGAACGCGCGAAACGATCCTCGCGTATGGCAGCCGTGATCCGTCCAGTTGCCGCTGATCAAGACAGGCAGGGTAATTTCCGCCAAAAAATCATCTTCTTCTTTTGGGTCGGACGCCGGAGGGTCTTCATGTTCGGGTGCGGGCCACGCGGGTATATCCGCCGTCATCTTGTGACAAAATTCACCGTTCGGCAACGTGAATTTGGTTTCCGGAATCCCTCCCGGAAATTTGCAGTCACGGTGGAAGTCAGTCATACCTTCCCACGGATTGATGCATTTCAGATGCGGAGGATTCATCCCGGCGACGCGCCACTGCGAGAAGGCAAAGATCGAAACTCCGCTCAGCGCGATGTTGCCGTCGCACCAATCCTGAACGGCAGTCCACTCTATAGCGTCGTATTGGTCGCGCGCCCAGCGACCTTGCTCAATGATCGCGTGTTCACCCGGCGCTCCGTCGATCTCCGCAACGGCCCTTGTGCCGGGTGAATGTCCGAAGCCGCGCGGGTCGACGAGCATAATCGCGTATCCGCAGCGACACCAAAAATCAGGATCATTCGCCTCAAATGTGATAGATCCCGTGATTGGCGGACTCCACGGTTCATAGGCAAAGCCCCATCCGTCGTGCTGCGGGCCCCAATAGGCGTCTTTACCGAAACCCGTGTAGGCCATGATGACCGGATATTTGCCCGGAGCGTTCGGCAAATATACATTTGCGGCCAACTTGAGACCGTCGCGCATCGGAACGGCCGCGTCTCTCATAATCCTTATCTCTTCCATGTCAATAAATCTCCTTTCTTCGCAATGTCGTCCTTAATCTCATTATAAATCCATAACGCCGATATTGCTCATTCAAGATTTGCATGAGGCTGCCGAATATTTTGAATTTGTACATGTATATACGGTAATGTTAGAATCGAAATGAGCTATTGATTTTGGGTTGTTCCGATTCGCAGTTTGAGAAACAAAGGAGGCAAAATATGGAGTATGTTGAGAGGTACGCCGCGATGGCTATCCAGCCCGAAGTGCGCGCGTCTTATGTGACGGGGAAAAAACCTGCCGATCAGAAAATGGAAAACGTCCTGCACGATTGCGAGCTGATCGACAGGTACTATCCGGGCGTGGCGCATAGGTTGGGGGGACTTGTTCCGAGACTTTGCGTATTCCCGGAATCCTTCATACACGGTTTCGGGCCGGCGTGGAAACGGGATTTCAAACTTTCGATGGATCTTGCTGTTACAATTCCGGGCCCGGAGATCGACGCGCTTGCGAAAAAAGCCGTCGAGTACAATATGTTTATTGCCGGTGCGGCCTTCGAGATCATACCGGAATATCCGAATCGCTTCTTCAATACGGGATTCATCATAGGCCCTAAGGGCGACGTCATCCTGAAATACCGTAAAATCAATTCTTCCAACAACGACTTTGAGATTTCATCGAGTCCTCATGACGTGCTTGATACTTACGGAGACGATCCGAATAAACTGTTCCCTGTCGTCGATACCGAGATCGGCAATCTGGCGGTGTACATATGTTATGACGGCACATTTCCCGAGGTCGCGCGCTGTCTGGCGCTGAACGGCGCCGAAGTTTTTTGCCGCCCCAACAATTGGGCGTACGGAACGGTCGAGGCGACAGATCTTATGAGAATGCATAACATTATGCGCGCGTTTGAGAATACAGCTTATGTTGTAACGTGCAATTGGGGCAAATCGCCGCTCGCGGAATACGAATGCTCGTGCGGCCACGGAATGATCGTTGATTACAACGGGCGCGTCCTGACCGAAAAACAGACGGCCGAGGAGTCCTTTGTCTGCGACGTGATAGAGCTGAAGAAACTTCGCGAACATCGCCGTACGACAAAATTCGGCAATTTCCTCGTACAGCTTCGTACGGAATGCTACGCGTCTTCTTACGCGCGGCACAGCTGTTGGCCGCAGAAGCTTTATCGCGATACGCCGCTTCAAGATTTGCCGTCCAAGTGGGCGCTGTACGCCGATATTGCGGAGGAATTGGTCAGAAAGGGCACGTACAAATAAATCATTGCTTATCAGGCAGCCTGTAATCGCAGGCCGCCTGTTTTGACGGGATATGCGGCGCCGTTTTGATAATCCCATAGAAGGGAGATGAAAACATATGAAAAACCCGGCGAATTTCGGCCGTAAGGGCTGGGAACTTACACTCTATTGTTTTGTCACTTATTTCTTCGGTTTTGCCGCCTGCGGCACTATGAATATGTTGGCCGTCCAACTGAACGCCGAGCTCGGTTGGAGTTTGACGGCGCTGTATTCTTTTCAGATGATAGGCGGTATCATTTGCGTTATAGCTTATTATGTACTCGGTACGCTGTACAATAAGGGCAGAATAGATATTCGCAAGGGTATTATGATCTGCGGCGTCGTTTCGGCCGCTTTGATTGCCCTTTGGTCGTTTTGCGGCAATATGGGCGTGACCATATTCGTCGCCGTCGCATCAATAACATATCTGTTTGTCCAAACGTGGGGGCGCTTTTTCAATGACAGCCATGTGGCCAATTGGTTTCCGACGAAAAAAGGCGCTGTCATGGGGTGGACGACAATCGGTTTGCCGGTGGGATCTTCAATGGGCGTTCAGATATACCTCAAGATGTACGCCGCGACCGGGGATTACCGGGCCTGCTATATTATGTTCTGCGCCATATTTGTCGTTCTTATGCTTTGGGGATATGTCAGGTTTCGACCGTTCCCGGAAGAGCTCGGCTGTTTCCCGGACAATGATCGCAATATGACGAAGGAAAAAGCGGCTGAAATACTGGAAGAAGGCAAACGCAACGCCGCGATCAGCCCATGGACTCCGACGAGGATATTGCGGACTTGGCAGGTGTGGGCGCTGGGCATAGGTCTTGGTTTCGTAGAGTTCTACGCGTGCATCATAAATCAAATGATGCCAAACTTGCTCAGTCTCGGCTATCATGAAGGCCAAGCCGCAAATATGATGATGATAGGAACATTCTGCGCGGCGGTTTGCAGCGTCTTGTGGGGTATCTTGGATTTGAAGATCGGGCCGAGAAAGGTCGTTCTGTGTGTCTTCACGGTGGCGATAATAGGCAGTATCATGCGTTTTACCGGCACGTCCGCCGGCATATGGGTCTCTATCGTTTGCCTTGGCGCCGTGCTTGGCGGAGGCCCCAATATCATGATTTCCATAATATCATCGCTTTGGGGTCGGTATGACTTCAAAAATGTATTCGGCACGATTATCTCAATAAATACTGTCTTTGCCGCGTTCGGCGTCGTCATACATTCTGCGGCGGCCGAAGCCGCCGGATACGGTATAGCCTACCTGATCCAAGGCGCCGGCTGTCTCATCGGCATCATAATACTCGGTTTCATCATCAAAGATGATTTTCCGAAGAGATGCGAAGAGAGATTCGGCGCATTGTCGGCCTAAAGCAACACAAAAGCTCATTATGCAAACGGGTTCAATACCCCGCGGTTCGCTGCGGGGTCGTTTATTATGCAAACGGATTTCCCGTTACAGTTCACAGGTATGTTGGCGGGGTGTGTAAATGGAGAATTGTTCATTCATTTTGTCATTCCGGGCTTGTCCCGGAATCTATAAAACAGTTAAGATGGATTCCGGGACAAGCCC
>JAISBV010000139.1 GCA_031266025.1 Eubacteriales Family XIII. Incertae Sedis bacterium | reverse complement strand
GGGCTTGTCCCGGAATCCATCTTAACTGTTTTATAGATTCCGGGACAAGCCCGGAATGACAAAATGAATGAACAATTCTCCATTTACACACCCCGCCAACATACCTGTGAACTGTAACGTGATAAAATTTTATTTAAATTACAAAAAACCTATTGACAATTTTCTCAAATGTTTTACAATAGGTATTAGCACTCACCCGTGATGAGTGCTAACAACTTCGTTTATTGAGTTTATCACAAACTTGATCACTTGTGCAACGGAAGGGAGAAAGAAAAATGAGTTTTGCAATCAAGCCATTGGGTGACAGGGTCGTTATCAAGAGATTGGAGGCGGAAGAAAAGACGAAGAGCGGCATCGTACTTCCCACGCAGGCGAAGGAACAGCCGCAGATGGCGGAAGTAGTCGCTGTAGGCCCCGGTACCGACGAGGTGAAGATGGAGGTCAAAGCCAAGGATACGGTCATCTTCTCAAAATACGCCGGCACGGAAATCAAGTATGACGGCGACGAGTATACGATATTGTCACAAAAGGATATTCTCGCGGTAGTTAAATAGGTTAAGGAGGGAAACTTGAAATGGCGAAAGAAATCAATTTCGGCGAAGAGGCCAGAAGAAGATTGCAGTCGGGCGTGGATCAGCTCGCGAACACAGTTAAGATTACCATAGGCCCCAAGGGCAGAAATGTATTGCTTGAAAAGAAATTCGGATCGCCGATGATCACAAATGACGGCGTGACTATCGCCAAGGAGATCGAGGTAGACGATCCGGTTGAAAATATGGGCGCGCAGCTCGTCAAAGAAGTCGCGACCAAGACGAACGACGTGGCGGGCGACGGTACAACCACAGCTACACTGCTCGCTCAGATCATCGTCAGGGAAGGCTTCAAGAACGTAGCGGCCGGCGCGAATCCCATCATTTTAAAGAAGGGGATTCAAGGCGCCGTCGACGTCGCGGTCGCCGAGATAAAGGCGCTGTCGCACGATATCGAAACAAAGGAAAGCATAGCGCAGGTCGCGTCTGTTTCCGCAAGTGACGAGAGCATAGGCGATCTGATATCGGAAGCCATGGAAAAGGTCGGAACCGACGGGGTCATTACCGTTGAGGAATCCAAATCCATAGAAACTGCTCTTGAGGTCGTCGAGGGTATGCAATTTGACAGGGGCTACCTGTCGTCTTACATGGTGACGGATACCGATAAGATGGAAGCCGTCCTCGACAATCCCTATATCCTTTTGACGGACAAGAAGATATCCAATATTCAGGAGATACTCCCCATACTCGAACAGATCGTGCAGAAGGGCAAGAAGCTCCTTATCATAGCTGAGGAAGTCGAAGGCGAGGCTCTTGCTACGCTCGTACTCAACAAACTCAGGGGCACGTTTGAATGCGTCGCCGTCAAGGCGCCCGGCTTCGGCGACAGGAGAAAGGCTATTATGGAAGACATCGCCGTTCTCACGGGCGGCCGCGTGATCTCCGAGGAAGTCGGTTACGACCTCAAGGAAGCTACGCTTGACCTGCTCGGAACGGCGAATACAGTCAAGGTCAGCAAGGAAAACACCGTTATCGTCGAGGGCGCGGGCAAGAAGGCCGATATCGAGGCGAGAATCAATCAGATCAAGGTGCAGATCGAAGAGACCACTTCCGATTTCGACAAAGAAAAATTGCAAGAGCGTCTTGCCAAGCTTTCCGGCGGCGTCGCGGTCATCAAGGTCGGCGCGGCTACCGAAACAGAGCTTAAGGAAAAGAAACTTCGTATAGAGGACGCGCTGAACGCAACGAGAGCGGCAGTCGAAGAGGGTATTGTTTCCGGCGGCGGGGTGGCTTTTATCAACGCCGTACCTGCGGTCGCGAAGTATGCCAAGACCCTTTCCGGAGACGAGAGAACCGGCGCGCATATCATAGTCAGAGCCTTGGAAGAGCCTGTTCGCCAAATCGCCGAAAACGCGGGTCACGAAGGTTCTGTGGTTGTCGCGCGCATCAAGAACAGCAAGATGGGCGTAGGTTTCAACGCATTGACCGAGCAATACGCGGACATGATCGCGTCCGGCATCGTCGATCCCGCGAAAGTAACGCGGTCGGCGCTGCAAAACGCAGCCTCCGCCTCGGCAATGCTCCTAACCACGGAAGCGGGCGTTACAGAGGTCAAGAAGGATGAACCGCCTATGCCTATGGGCGGCGGTATGGGCGGTATGGGCGGCATGATGTAGCTCTTTCCCCTATTTCGAACTTATACGGCACATTTGTACGGCACAGCAGTCATAAACGCGCGGCGGCGATTACCATCCGGTAATCGCCGCCGCTTTTTTGTATTCAATTAGCTTTGATCAAACCTTTTAGCAGTACCGGCTTTTTATTTACATGCCGCCGATAATCCCGCCGCCGCCGTTGATCATGATAAATATCGGAGCGAACACGACAGCCACTATGGTCATAAGCTTGATCAGAATGTTGATAGACGGGCCGGAGGTATCCTTGAACGGATCGCCTACGGTATCGCCGACGACGGCCGCCTTATGCGCTTCGCTGCCCTTGCCGCCGTAATTGCCTTCCTCTATATGCTTCTTGGCGTTGTCCCAAGCACCGCCCGCGTTCGCCATCATAATAGCGACAAGCACGCCTGAGGCCAGAGCCCCCGCCAACATGCCGCCAAGAGCCTCGGCGCCCATAATTATACCCACGGCCAATGGCGCGATTATGGCCAAAAGCCCCGGCGCCATCATCTCCTTAAGCGCGGCCCGCGTGCTGATGTCCACGCAGCGCGCGTAATCCGGCTTGGATGTTCCGGCCATGATGCCCGAGTCTTCGCGGAACTGTCTTCTTACTTCCTCTATCATCTGATAAGCCGCCTTGCCGACTGAATTCATCGTCATCGCGGAAAACAGGAAGGGCAGCATGGCGCCTATAAACAGACCCGCTATAACCATGGGGCTCAGCAGGCTGATAGTCTCAAGCTCAACTACCTGCGAATATGAGGCGAACAGCGCGAGAGCCGTGAGCGCAGCCGAGCCTATGGCAAAACCCTTGCCTATTGCCGCCGTTGTGTTTCCTACGGAGTCCAACTTGTCCGTAATAACGCGCACTTCTTTGGGCAGCTCCGACATCTCGGCTATGCCGCCCGCGTTGTCCGAAACGGGGCCGTAAGCGTCAACCGCCACGACCATGCCCGTCGTCGAAAGCATACCTACGGCGGCGAGCGCGATGCCGTAAAGCCCCGCAAAGCCGTTTGCCACAAGAATGCCGACCGCGATGAGTATGATGGGCCATACGGTCGAAAGCATACCTATGCCAAAGCCGCTTATGATAGTCGTCGCCGGGCCTGTGCGGCATTGTTCCGCTATCTTCTTCACGGACTTGTAATCGCCCGATGTGTATATCTCCGTAATCTTGCCTATGGCGACGCCAACCACAAGACCCGAGATGACGGCTATGGCGCAATTGACGTTGTCGAAAAATGCGTAACTCATTATAACAGAACAAATTACAACTATCACGCTGCTTATATATGTGCCCGCGTTCAGAGCCGTCGCGGGATTCGTATTCTCCTTGCCGCGTACGCACAGAATACCTATAACGGATGCTATAATACCGACTGCGGACAGCGCAAGCGCGAATACGGAGCCTTCAAGCGGCGGCAGATCGAACGCCGCGCCGAACGTGGGGGTAATAACGGGTATGATGACGGCCAACGTCACGGCGGAAATAATCGAACCGACATATGATTCAAACAAATCCGAGCCCATCCCGGCTACGTCGCCGACATTGTCGCCGACATTGTCCGCTATTACGGCCGGATTTCTCGGGTCGTCCTCGGGTATGCCGGCCTCAACCTTACCGACGAGATCGGCGCCCACATCGGCGGCTTTCGTATATATCCCTCCGCCGACGCGCCCGAACAGAGCCATAGACGAAGCGCCGAGCCCGAAGCCCGTGATTACCGAAGCCTTTTCGACCCCTATAATAATAAAGATTCCGCCGAGGCCCAGAAGCCCGAGACCCACAACGCACAGTCCCATGACGGCGCCGCTCCTGAACGCGATCTTGAGCGCCAAGTTCATACCGCTGCGCTGCGCCGCGCTCGCGGTTCTGACATTGCCCTTTGTCGCAACCCGCATGCCAAAGAATCCCGCCAATACGGAGAAGAGAGCGCCTATCACATACAGCACCGCCGTAATCCAATCAATTCCAAATCCAAGTATGAGAAACAGAATTACAATGACGACCACCATAGTTCTGTATTCCCTCTTGAGGAATGCCATGGCGCCCTCCCTTATGTAACCCGATATCTCTTTCATTCTGTCGCTGCCCTCATCCATCTTGCTTATCCATGCCGATAAGCCGTATGCGACGATGAGCGCAACGACAGCCGCGACCGGCGCGGCTACAGTCAAAATATTCAACTTTGCTTACGTCTCCTTCCTTTTCGATAGGTGATACGAAAACGCGGATCAAAACCCTTGCGGCGGATTATCTTACTTGCGGCGAAAGGCGCGAAGTATCCTTGCCGGCGCGGTTCGGTCTGCGATTCGCTGTTGTATTTGTAATTGTAGCATATCCAGGAAAAATTACAACCGCTTTCGCGAAAAATGTTACAATAAGAGCTCAGGATCTGTCGCGCGGAGTATTAAAAAGAACGCCGGCTCAAAGCGAGCCGGCCGTTCTTAAATCAAACGGTATTTGATACCCGGAACGCGCGAAAGGCTGCGGGGAGAATCAAGCCCGCATGCCGTTCGAAACATAAAACTACATACTCTTATACACAACGGCGCAGGATTCGTCTATGACTTTAAGCGCTTTTTCGATATGCTCGTCGCTGATCATAAGCGGCGGTTCTATGCGTATTGTCTTCGCGTTGATCAAGGAACCCGAAACCAGTACATGCCTGTTGAACATCTCATATACCACTTCGTAGCCCTTGTCGCCGTCGACAAATTCCATCGCTATGAAGAGACCGCGGCCCCTTACGTCCGTCATGAGCTTGGGATACTTCGCCCGAATCTTTTCGAGACCCGCCATGAACATGCCGCCCGCGCGCTTGGCCCGCCCGGGCAAATCCTCGGACAGCAACACGTTTATGGCCGCTATGGCCGCCGCCGTGGCGATGGGATTGCCGCCCGTGGTGGTGCTGTGCAGCAGGGGATCAGGGAACATACCCTCGAATGCCCGCTTCGTGCATACGGTCGCGCTGACGGGAATCACGCCGCCGCTCAGCGATTTCGCGAGACACAGTATGTCGGGCGCGACATTGTAATAGTCTATAGCGAAAAGAGTACCTGTGCGCCCCATTCCCGCCTGTACTTCATCCGCTATCATCATGATATCGTATTCGTCGCATATCTTGCGGATGCCGGGAATGAAATCGTCGGGCGGTATCTGTATGCCGTTTTCCCCTTGTATGGGCTCGAAGATGATGGCGGCCGGACGCTCGCCCACATAATCCATGACTTCGACCATCTTGCGAAGCATATCGAGATCACCGAATTTGCAGTGTCTCGTGCCTTGAAGGAGCGGCAGGAACGGCTGCCTGAAATGCGCCTTCGCCGTCATTGACAGCGAGCCCGCCGTTTTCCCGTGGAAGTCGCCCTCAAACGCTATAAAGTGATGTCTCCCCGTTGCGAGCGCCGCCATTTTGAGCGCGCACTCCACGGTCTCGGTACCGGAGCTTGTGAAGAACGAAAATTGCAGATCGCCGGGCGTCACGTCCGCCAATATACGAGCAAGGAGAGATCTGTTGGCGTCTATCAATTCCGCGCTCGAAAGCGGCTGTTTCGCCAATTGATCCTTTACGGCTTCCACGACCTTGGGATGCCGGTGTCCGCAGTTGAACACGCCGAAGCCGCCGAGACAGTCGATATATTCATTGCCGTGAAGATCCGTGAATACATCGCCGTTCGCCATCCACTCCATGACCGTGAAATCCTCGCCCGCCGCTTTGCGGTATTCAAGAAAACCCGGATTGATGTGCGTGTCGAAATTGTGGACAATTTCTTTTGTGAACGCCTTTGACTCCTCATCGTTCATCGTTTGTTTCTTGATAATGTCAAGCGCGTAATCCGTGTACTTCAATACTTCGTCAAAACTCTTTCTCATCTTTTCTCCTCCTCTTTTAACTGCATAGTCTTGATTGAACTTTTAAGCATTAACATCATCCTTTGAGTTCAGTTGCTTTTCGCGAATATATGCCTTGCAAAATTTTCAAAAGACCAATCGTTGACGCTTTCAACGTTGTCCACCACTTGCATGAACAAGCACCTTGGAACTTCCTTTGTTTTGATGCTGTCCTCCATGCAAAGGTCGCAACCCTTGTCATGGTTGACGGGGTTCAATTCACAGCCCGTATTTGTGCACGGGCAGAACGCGGAACTTGGCATTTTCGCAACCTCCTCAACATTTTCATCTGCCTTATGATACTTGCATAAACCCAACCACGCCGTAAGCCACCGTGGCGATGACTGCCGAAAGCAACGCGTAAGGCAGTTGTGTGATCGCATGGTCGTACGGACGTATATCGGTGGCTTTTCCGATCAGTATAGCGGCGTCGGCATAAAAACAAGCATGACTGCCGAAAGCGGCGCCGGAAAATACTGCGGCGGCCGAAAGGAAAATGTTCACATCCATAGCGATGGAAAGCGGTACGACGATAGGAACGACGATTGCTGCGAGACCCCAGAAATTTGCCATTGCGAACGCCATACCCGCAGTTGCGACAAAGACCACGGCCGGCAGCCACGCACCCGCCATGATGGGCGTCACCGCATCTATGACATATTCGACGAAACCGAGGTTCGCGCAGGCGTCCTTAAAAGAAAACGCCAGCACGAGAAGCCCGAACACTTGGATCATAACCGAAAAACCCGACCAAAATTGGTCGATCAACTCCGTTAGGGTAACCAATTTGCGAACCACATAAAGCACGCCCGTAAATACGAGGGCAATGATAACGCCCGTCAAAAGATCTTTTCCCGACAGTATCGTGGCCGCAATGAGCACCAAAAGCGGAAGGACAAAATCCCAAACGCCCCCTGATTTGCGATTGCTTTCGGCGTTTGCGTCGGTCTCGGATACCGCGTCCAATCCGGGAGGGAAGAGCTCCCCGTTGTTCACCGCGTTCAATTCCTGTTTTTTCAACGGCCCGACAAGCGGCAAAGCGCCGGCGATAACAAGCGGCAGAACGATAAAAACGCAAATCCAACCATAAAAAAGATACGGGATGCATTGCACATACGCGCTGAACGCGGTTCCGTCGGCGCCCACGACCCCTTCGCCTTCCAGAAGAGAAGAGAAAAACACCGCCCATGTGGAAATGGGGATGAGTATGACGATGGGCGCGGCAGTCGAGCCCACGGAATACGCCAGCATTGATCGCGATATCCTGTGCTTGTCCGTAACCTTCTTCATTGTGTTGCCAACGGTAAGCACATTTAAATAGTCGTCTATGAACAGGCAAATCCCAAGAAGCCACGTGGAAAACAAGGCCCGCTTTCTGGTGATGGCAAATTTACCCAGAAGATTCGCAAATGACGTCGCGGAATTTGACTTTTCGAGAATGAAAAGCATGGAGCTCATAAGCCCGCAGACCAATATGACCCATCCGATGGTGGGATCGGCCATCTCTTTCAATAAAAGCCCGACAAATTCGGACAAAAAACCGCCTTTGGCATATATAATAACCGCGAGCACCGTTGATATCAACAAAGGCTCAAAGGTTTTTTTGGTGATTACCGCCAATACGATAATTACAGCCACGGGGATTAGACATATTGCGCCGTAAGAAATTGTTTCCATTTCCACCTCCATCGCAACAGCTTGATCGTCGCAGACGCCATGGGAAAGATTTAAAACGAAGCTTGACGCCTGCAGACGCGATCACGGCAAACGTTTCTACATTTTCCATAACGTATTCTTTTGTCGCAGTATCTTTCCCGGCAATCTGTCCGTGAACGCCTTATCCTCTTCGACAACACACACGCCGTTAACAATGACGTACTCCACCCCTTCGGGTTCGGCGTCCGGTTTGCCTATGCCGATATAATCGGAATTGCTCTTGATTGTATTCGGATCGAAGACCACTATATCCGCGTCCGCGCCCGCGCCGAGCCAACCCTTGTTGGCGGCGAGACCCATCTGCAAGGCCGGCATATAGGTGCATTTGTAAACCGCATCCATCATGCTGAGCGCGCCCTGTTCCCGTACGAGCGTTTCAAACACCTTGGGATATGTTCCCGCATCCTGCGGATGACCCTCGCCCGGCGCGTCCACAATGCCGGCGTCCGTCGAAATCATCGTAAACGGCTGTTTTATGGCCAAGGCCAGATCCGGCACAACGCCTGCGAAGGCCGTTCCAAGTGTTGACGTCTCCTTTGTCCTGACATATTCGTATATCTCCGGCGTGGCGCGCCGGCCTGCATACTTGCCCGACGAGATCATCAGATCGCTCAACTTAACGCCGTAGCGTTTGTGCCAACCCTCGTCGAACACGGCGGACTGCACAAGGGTGGCAAAGGCTTCGTACACGCCCGAATCGCACAGCAACGGAAGTCCCCTGGATATGGCGTTGCGTATCATGATGATCGCCATTTCCGTCACCTCCGGATGCACGCCGAACTGGTAAGCCAAGTGCGAAATATGTACCCTCGCCCCGGTTTTTTCCATCATTGCGATCGCTTCGTGGAGTCCGAACGCGAAATTAAGCGCGTCGGTTCTGATATGGATGGGCAGCAATTTGCCGTAGCGCGCAACTGACTCGGCAAGCGGCAGACACTCGTTTTCGTCGGCTCCGGGCGCGTATTCAAGCCCGAACGATATGCCGAAAGCGCCTTCTTCGAGGGCGGCTTCCGCAAGCTCGACCATTTTTTTCACCTGCGCCCCGTCTGCCGTATCGTAGGGATCGTTAAGGCCGACCAATGCTCTGAGCCGCCACGAATGGCCTATGAGCGTAGCAAAGTTGAGCGGATAACCTTGTTTCTCGATTTTGTCAAGAAAATCCTTGATCGGGCTGTCCGCATTCAGACCGCAATTTCCGGAAAGACAGGTTGTTATGCCCTGTCTTACCGACATCCATGCGGGCGCCAACGGGAAATTGATATGCGAATGAATGTCGATAAATCCCGGACAGACAATTTTTCCCTCGGCGTCAATATTTTTCTTGGCACTGATCTTTTCCCGCGTCAGTTCGACGATTTTTCCGTCTTTGACAGCCACGTTTCCGACTGTACGCAAACGCGTTTTGGGTTCTATAACAGTTCCGTTGTTTATTGCAATGTCATAAATCATATTTGCCACCATTACAGCCTATCGGCTGCCACAAATAATCAGATAATACTAATCTGCAATCACTCGTGCCCGGAGCTTGCGAACGGGTAAACTTTACCTTGAAGCAGATTGGTAAATACTGTTTTCTACTGTCCGCTCAAAGAATTTTGAGCGGAATCTCAATGAAGAACAGTATAAAACGATTACCCTGTCAAAGTTATCAATGGTGAGTTCCGATTCAAGTTTCGTCTTCCGCCGTAATCTGATCCAAACTGTAGCGGTGAACGCCGAACAGGCGATTCAACAGTATGAGGACACAGATAAATACCGCGAAAACCACGAGTAAAGGCAAAAACGGGTTGTCGATAAATCCCGAAATAATATACCCCACACAGGCGACAAGCGCGCAGACGACAGAATAGGGTATTTGCGTTTTGATATGATCCGTATGGCGAATGTTGGACGCGGCCGACGACAGTATGGCGGTGTCCGCCAGAGGCGAGCAGTGATTGCCGAAACCGCCGCCGCCGATTACCGCCGTGATGCACGCGAATACGTTCACATCCATGGCTACGGCAAGAGGCACCGCGATAGGAATCATAATCGCGAATGTTCCCCATGATGCGCCGGTCGAAAACGTCATGGCGCAGGAAATGATGAATATGATAAGCGGCGTCAGGAAAGGAGGCACATTTCCCTCAAACAGGGAAACCATGTAGCCCGCCGTGTCCAATTCGTCGCCCACCGCGCCGATGCCCCACGCGAAGGCCAACAGTATGATTACGAAAATCATGGATTTCGTGCCTGTGACAAACGCGGCTATAGAATCCGAAACCTTTGAAAGCCGCTTGACGGCATAGAATATTATCGCGAAAATTACGGAAACCCCGACCGCGTAGGTAAGCGCCAACATGCCGTCCATATTGTTCACGGCGTCAAGCAAGTCGAAGCTTTCGAAGAATCCTCCCGTATGCAGCATAAAGGCAATGGCGCAAACCACAAGCAATATTATGGGCGCAAGCAAATCTATAGGCTTTCCGTTCATCTGCTCTATGGACGAAAAATCATCGTCGTCCGCCCCGCCGCCGCTGAAAGTCTTGTCGCAAAGCCGCCCTGTTTCCATCGTCCGCTTCTCCGCCTTTGCCATCGGCCCGAAGTCCAACTTGAACAGCACAACAAATAAAACCATAAGTATGGAGAGCCACGCGTAATAATTGTAAGGAATAGCCCGGATGAACGCCGCGAACGCGTCGCCTTCAAGACCGGCCGAAGCATATGATTCGGCGATCAGCGAGCAGACAAAAGCAACCCAACTGGACAGCGGCACTATCAGACAAATGCCTACCGCAGTAGAATCTATAATATAGGAAAGCTTTTCCCTCGAAACAGCGTATTTGTCCGATATGGGCCGCATGACGGCGCCGTTTGTAAGAGCGTTGAAGTAATCATCGAAGAAGATGACTATTCCGATAAGCCACGTTGCAAGCTGCGTTCCTATCTTAGTCCTTATTTTTCTTCCGAGCAAGTCTCCGAAGGCCTTAGAACCGCCCGACCTCACCATCAAACCTATCAGTCCGCCGAGCAAGGTCACAATGATCAGCACCTGCACATTCCACGGATCCGACAGAGCGCCCGAGATCACGAAATCGCCCGTATCGTCATAGGCGCCGACAATGAGCTCTACCATCTTTTCCAAGGCGCCAAGGGGATTCCAACCCACGATAATCAGGCAGCCGACATACACGCCGACAAACAGAGACATCAGCACCTCTTTCGTTACAATAGCCAAAACTATTGTCAACAAAGGCGGTATGACTGCCCAAAAACCTACATCCATCTATCTCCTCCTTTCCTCATTCCACAACCGATCCCGATTTGTACAAGACCGGCCTTCCGCATAACAACATACCTATAGTATACGCTGTTGATAAAAAAATGCAACGTGCGATTTTTTTACCTGCCTGAAATCACTTTGTGAAAATTATCCCAAATCCCACGATTTTAATCTTGACAAAATTTATCCATATATATATAATAAGCTGTAAGGAGAGTTTATGCTTATATCAAAAGAATGCGACTACGCGGTACGCATTGTCCGCGAGATTGCGAACGGCGGCAGAAGAAGCGCGAGCGACATAGCGCGAAATGAAAATATACCGGGTCAGTTTGCTTACAAGATATTGAATAAATTGGAAAAATCAGGGATCGTGAGGGCTTTCCGCGGCGCGGCCGGCGGCTATGAGTTGGCTAAGGACACAAGCGCGTTCAGTCTCTACGACGTCTTTTGCGCGATAGAGGGGCGCTTGATACTGACATCATGTCTGCAAAGCGGTTTCAATTGCCCGATGAACAGGGGCGCGAGCCCTTGTTGCGTACATACGGAATTCGTCCGGCTGCAGGAAATGCTTGTCGCCGGGTTGAAGGAAAAAACGGTTTCGGAGGTACTTGATTTAACTTAGGAAGGGGTTGATTTAATGTCATTCAAAACGACCGAAGCACATGAGGCTCTGCGAAAAAGAGTTCGTGAATTCGCGGAGACGGAGATCAAACCGCTGGCGTTTCTGCTCGATAAGGAAAACGAATTTCCGGCCGAC
>JAISBV010000043.1 GCA_031266025.1 Eubacteriales Family XIII. Incertae Sedis bacterium | reverse complement strand
TCGAGCCCGAGCGACTCGGCAAAGTTCTCCACGATGGACGATTTACCGATGCCCGGAGCGCCCCAAATGAACACGGGCCGCACCAATGCGACGTTCAGCAGCACATCGAGCAATTCTGTTTGATTTACGGTATAGGGTATGTTCATACTTTTTCCTTTCAAAAGGAATTTTCGGAGATTGCCTGTAGTCACTATAGCATACATAACGTCGATTTGCAACGCGGTTAAAGCAGCCCGCGCGCGACAATAACGACAAAAACATATTGTTTTACCTGTTGTTTAGTGCTATAATGCTATAATAAAACAAGGAAAAACATCAAAAAACAACTGATTATTGGAGAAACTGCAAATGCGAAAGTTGATTATGAATGACGAAGCCCTGTGTGTCGGATGCAACAAGTGTGTGCGGGCTTGCCCAATGATAGGCGCAAACATCACATACAAGGATGCCGACGACCGGATAAAGGTCAGGATAAACAGTGAAAGGTGTATCGCTTGCGGCGCTTGCATAAGGGCATGCCATCATGATGCGCGCGATTATGAAGACGATACCGAGCAGTTTCTGCGCGATCTTGAAAACGGGGTTCCCATTTCAGTATTTGCCGCGCCGGCCATGCGCACGAATGAGCTTGACGGCGGCAGGGTGCTTGCGTGGCTGCGGAATATGGGCGCCAAAAAAATCTACGATGTGTCTATGGGCGCAGATATATGCGTATGGGCGTATATACGGTTCATTCAAAGGAAAAATCCGAAATCGGTTATCACCCAACCCTGTCCCGCCATTGTAAATTACATATTGCTGCATGAGCCGAGCCTGATAAAATACCTGTCGCCCGTGCAGAGTCCCATGCTCTGCACCGCCGTTTACATGAAGAAGTATTGCGGCGTCAACGACAAAATTGCCGCGATTTCTCCCTGCATAGCAAAAACGCATGAATTTGAAGACACGGGCTACGTTCACTACAATGTGACGTTAAAAAAACTTTATGAATACATTGTAAACAATAATATAGAGCTGCCGGCGCAGCCATCGGACTTTGACCATGAAGAGTCTGCGCTCGGGCGCATTTTTCCCATGCCGGGCGGCCTGAAGGAAAATGTTGAGTATTATCTCGGCAAGGAGCTTCGCATCGATCAGGCGGAAGGGCCGGCTGTCGTTTATGACACGCTGAAGCTGTTTGCGAATCAACGGGAGAGCGACCTACCCGCTATTTTTGACGTATTGAACTGTGCGGAAGGCTGCAATATCGGAACCGGTTGCGCGCACAAGCGCAGTCGCTTTGAAGTGGGCGCAATTATGGACAAAAATCGAAAAAATGTGCTGACCGACGCCGACAGATCACAGTATGACGAGCTTTACCGTAAATATGACGAGACGCTTCGGCTTGATGACTTTTTGCGGAGCTACACGCCGAAAAACGTTTTGCAAAGCGAAGTGACCGAGGATCAAATAGAAGAGGTATTCGCCGCCCTCGGCAAGTTGACCGATGAGAAGAAGACGTTCGATTGCGGAGCTTGCGGATCCGACTCCTGCCGTGATATGGCACGAAGAATCGCGATCGGTTTTGATATACCGGGCAACTGCATCCAAAATGAGAAGGATACGATTCAGTTGAACTCCTCGAAGATTGTTAATCTGTCAAAGACAAACCTTGAAAACATAGATAAAATCTTGGATGATATTTCGAGCATAGGCGACTTGTCGGATGAAATTGTCAGCTCCATCGACCACATCAACGAGGTGATAAGTCAATTCGGCAAGATGTCAAAGGAAATCACGTCGATTTCTCAGCAAATCAATATTCTTTCATTAAACGCTTCCATCGAAGCGGCCAGGGCGGGCACGCACGGAAAGGGCTTCGCCGTGGTGGCGCAGGAAGTAAAGTCGCTCGCCAACAAATCGAAGCAGACCGTTTCCCATACGGACGAAATTTCAAGCGCGGCGGCTGAAACAATCTCGGCGATCAACACGAAAACAACGAATATAGCCGAGGCCATCGCGCAGGCGCATTCCGAAATCTCCGTGATTCAAAACATTACGCAGGAGACCTTAAAGGATTTTTAGGATTATCGGGTGAAAATCACCGGTATTTGAGTAGTTACCCATATAGTTAAATCAAAACTACTCAACCGCCGCGTCAGTTTTATTCATATCGGGTTCTGCCGTCGGTTTTGGCCCCCGGAACGTACTTGAAGCTACGTGAGGAGGCCAATAATTGACGGCAGGTTCCGAGATGGGTGAAAATCACGCGGTATTTGAGTAGTTACCCATTCGGATCAAAGTCGCCTCCATCAGGGCGACCTCGTATATATCATGCGTGACGATGATCGTGGTGACGCCTTCGCTGTGACGCTTTATGTACGCCGCCGTACTATCCCGGTTCCTATCGTCAAGCCCTTTGAACGGTTCATCGAGCAAAAGCAGTTCTTTTTTTGCGAGCATGGCGCGCGCGATCACAACCCTGCGCTTCATGCCCCCGCTCAACTCGCCCGCGCTTTGCCGAGCGTTCTCCCGCAGTCCGAGCTCATCAAGATGGCGAAGTATAAGCTCCTTTGTTACGCCCTTATCCGCCGCAAAGGCAATATTGGACACAGCGCTGAATTCCTCAAGGAGCCTGTCTTCTTGAAATACGGCGCTGATGTATTCGGGCGTTCCCTTGATCTCCCCCGAGCTTTGCGGCTCAAGTCCCATGAGTATGCGAAGCAGCGTCGTCTTACCGCAGCCGGATTCGCCCATAATAACGGTGCGTTTTCCGCCCGCGAACAGCAGATTCATATTTTCGAGGACAATATGAGACCCAAACGCTTTATTCAGATTCACGACGCGAATATCCATCATGATCTCCATAAGAGCCCGTATGCCTTGTCAATCAGCCAAAGCACTGTTTTTTCAACGAGGATGCTCAATACAATAATGACCAAGGTCCAAGCAAAAAGTTCGCTTGAGCTCAGATAAATCTTGGCTTCGTAAAGCCGCTCACCGATGGATCCCGTCGGGATGCCTATGACCTCCGCCGCAGTTCCTGACTTCCATGCCATTCCTACAGACGCGGTGCATGCCGAGATCAGATAAGGTTTCAGCTGCGGCAGATAGATGTACCGAATGCGCTTACGCAGGCTCGCGTGAAATACGCCGGCCATTTCGATGAGTTCTCCGTCGGTATGAGAAAGTCCCTCAAGGATGTTCGCGTATACAACCGGCAGAACGATCAGGAAGGAAACGACGAGCGACAGATTCCGCGAGTTCAGGAAGATCAGGATCAGGATGATGATCGAGGCGACCGGCGTCGATTTGATTGTAGAAATGTACGGACGAATCATCACTTTAAACGCTTTGAAGCGGTAACTCAACGCCGCCGACAGCATTCCCGCGGAGAGCGCGAGAAAAAAACCCAAGAAGATGCGCCAAAGCGAAAACCGGACGGTCAGCCAAAAATCGTACCGGGGCGCCTGACGGGCAAGCTCCTTTAAGACGTCGACAGGGCCCACAAGCAAAATGCTTCGGTTTAAAAGCAGGGCCGCAGCTTGCCACAGCAAAAGCGCCGCGAGGATTGCCGCCGCCCTTATCATACTCTCTCTCAAGACCTTATTGCGCGCCATAGTAAAAATCATCGCCCGGCAGACTTCCGCCTACCGACTGCGGATTCCGGTCATAAAGCACCTCCAAGTAGCCTTGCATGGCGGCCTTCATATCCTTGCCCGCAATGAATGTGATGTTGCAGTAAGGCAGCGCCTTTTCGGCGACGGCGGCTTTAACGATGTCAAACTCTTCGATGAGGACGGACGCATCCGCTGTATTTGCGTTGACATATTCGGTCGACGCCTTGTATTCCTCAAGGAACTTATTGATCTGGCCGGGGTATTCGTCCGCAAAGTCACTGCGGACGACGAGTACGCCTGTAATCAGCGCGCTGCCGCTGCCCAACGCATCCCATTCCTTTGTAAGATCCGCCGCGATCCGAAGATTTTCGACCGCGCCCTGCGCTACCGTCACATAAGGCTGCGGCATCATTGCGACGCTCCCCTTGTTCCCGGCCATCAGTGAAACGACTTCAGTCGGTTCGGACTTCCATTCGACAGAGACGTCATTCTCGGGGTCAATGCCGTTCTCCTCAAGCAGGTAATCAAGTACGTATTCGGGCGTGGAACCGCGGCCTGTCGCGTAGAGAGTCCTGCCTTTCAATTCCGCAAGGTTTGTGATGCTTTCACCGTTCTCAACGATGTAGAGAACGCCCAAGGTATTGATCGCAAGCAATTTTATCTTGCCGTCCGTGTTGTTAAAAAGCACCGAGGCGAGGTTTGCGGGAATCGCGGCAATGTCGAGCTCGCCGTTTACGAGTTTCGGCGTCACTTCATCCGCAGAGCCCGCGAGTGTGAATTCGCACGCGTTGAAAGACTTGCCTTCACCGGCATCTTTCAGCAGCTTGACCATTCCCATGGACGTAGGTCCCTTGAGTCCGCCAAGGCGGATCGTCGTGGGTTCAATTGACGTCGGCGTGTCTTCGGAACTTGTTTCCGAGGACTCGGCCGCCGGTTCGGAAAGAATCGGGGGCTCTTCCGCCCTCGGCGCGCAGCCTGTAACAAGCAACGCAAGCAGCGTCGCAATTACTGCCGGCGCAAAGACGAATGCAAAAAATTTTTTCATGGCAAAATATCCTTTCAAGGTTAGGAATTTCATTACAGAGCAAGTATACTATCGTTCAAGAGGGTTGTCAAACAGTCTTGGTATGTTTTCCCGGATAAAACCCTACGAAACCCTAATAAAACCGATGAAAGCAGGAGTGATTATGGCAACATACGGATATGTGCGCGTATCGAGCGCGGATCAGAACGAGGACAGGCAGATGACGGCGATGTGCGAGTTGGACGTACCCGCCGCCCAAATCTTCACGGACAAACAGAGCGGCAAAGATTTCGAGCGTCCGAAGTATCGAGCCCTGATGAAAAAGTTAAAACCCGGCGACCTGATTTATATTAAAAGCATCGACCGGTTGGGGCGCAACTACGACGAGATACAAAGGCAATGGCGTGTACTGACCAAGGAGCGCGGCATCGACGTCGCCGTTATCGACATGCCGTTGCTCGACACGCGCAACGGCAAGGATCTGATGGGAACTTTTATCGCCGACCTCGTCCTGCAAATCCTCTCATTCGTAGCGGAGAACGAACGCGAGAATATCAGGAAACGGCAAGCGGAAGGTATAGCCGCCGCGAGAGTACGGGGCGTTAGATTTGGGCGTCCCATAAAAACCCCGCCCGAAAACTTCCCGGAAACCGT
>JAISBV010000065.1 GCA_031266025.1 Eubacteriales Family XIII. Incertae Sedis bacterium | reverse complement strand
TCCTCCGTTCAAAGATTGTTTTTCTTGCAGATTACATCTTATCACGGAAAGGGGCCTTCTTCCTTATTTTTTTGTGGACAACGCCCTTTTACTTAATCCAGAACTATTTTACACCGCCTTCTTGCTTTGCTTCAATAACGCCCGCGCGGCGATACAGATCAGTCATATGTCCCACGGGGCCCGCGCCGGCGCCGACGTCATAGGCATCCGAGATGGCTCGCGTGATATATTCCTTTGCCGCGCGCACGGCCGTAAGCGTACCGTCCCCGACGGCAAGCCTGCTCGCTATGGCGGAAGAGAGCGTACAGCCCGTGCCGTGCGTATTCTTCGTGGGAATGCGCGCCGTTCGAAGGAATGTGAATACGCCGTCCGAGAGCAGCATATCCCCCGCGCCCTCGTCCGCGCGATGCCCTCCCTTGACGAGCACATTCTTCGCTCCAATGGCCGTGATCGCTTCGGCGGCGGCGCGCATATCGTCCTCTGTTCTGACCTCAAAACCGCATAAAATCTCAGCCTCCGGAATATTGGGCGTTACAACGTCGGCCATCGCGACCAAGGCGCGCAGAGCGTCGATAGCATCCTCCCGCAGTATACGGTAACCGCTCTTCGACACCATTACGGGGTCTATCACGATATTTCGGGCCTGAAATTCCGTGAGACCGGCGCCGATCACGCGTATGATATCCGCGCTCGAAACCATGCCGACCTTCACGGCGTCCACCCGTATGTCGTCGAATACCGCCTTGATTTGACCCGCGACGACAGACGCGTCGACCTCCAGAACATCGTAAACGGCCAGCGTGTTCTGCACCGTTACGGCCGTAACGGCGGTCATTCCGTAGACACCCATCGCGCACATGGTCTTGAGGTCTGCCTGTATACCCGCGCCTCCGCTTGGGTCAGAACCCGCAATGCTCAGTACGTTCTTCATACTCTTCTCCAAGTCGCACGCCGCGCGTCAAAAAACCCCCGGGCAACAAGCCGGAGGCGTAAAAAAAATAATCACATGTTTTCCTACGCCGGCATTATCCGGATCAGGTTCAAGACGATGAGAGAATCAAGATGCAATCTCCCACGACGTCTAAGGGTTCGGAGCCTTGATCAGCCCCATCTCAGCCGGAAATATCCGGCGCCCCAAACGCATTCAATTTTCGGTACAGCACGCGACCGTTCCGGCAATAACCACCGAACTTATGTCAAAGCGCGCTTTACATTCCGATTATATACAAATCCGAGCGCATGTGTCAACAGTTAATTTTTTTAATTTTTTTGCATCAATCACAATAGTCCTTTTTTCACGATATCGCCGGGCGAATTCGCAAGCGCCTTTGAGATGAGGATGAGGATTATCAAAACGGGAAGGATATAGACGATAATGGCGACGGCCATTGTGGAATAGCTGTTGTTTCCGACGGATACCAAGGGGAATATGACGCCGGACAGCGTTTTGAAACGCGGGTCGCCGATGACGTTGTTCAGCAGATAGACCGACCAGGAACCGATGAAGCAAAAGACGCCCGTAACGATGACGCCGGGACGCACGGCGGGCAAGGTCACAAACAGCATCGTCTTTAAGCGGCCCACGCCGAGCGTACGCGACTGCTCCTCGAGCGAGACGTCGAAGTTTTCAAATACGGCCGAGAGCAGCAGCGTCGCGTATGGCGCGTAGAACACCAGATGCGCCGTCAGGAGCCCGATGAAATTCGAGTACAGCGTCAGCTTCATAAATACCGCCTGCATTCCGAACACGACGGCAATTTGCGGTACGAATGTCGGAATCAGCAGCAGCAGTTCTATTGACCGCTTGCCGCGAAAGTTGCGGGTTCCGAGTGCCTTTGCCGCGAAAAAACTCAGCGCCAAGGACAGAAATGTTACCGCGCCCGATAAAATCAGGCTGTTCCTCAGAGCGGGGAGTATTCCGCCGTCCGTGAGCAGCTTTGACCAATAACCGCCGTCAAAGCTCGGTATGACCGCCGGCCAACGCCAAAATGTCGTAAACGACCACGCGAGCAGCGGAATCAAGGGCAGCAGCAGCACTGTGGCGGCTATTGCGAGGATTAGCGTTCGCAGCCTCGGATTCATGGTCATATTAATCCTTCCGGAACCGGTCAAAGGTATTTTGGATTCCGGGACAAGCCCGGAATGACCGTACTGACGCTCAATCGGCCTTAATACCTCTGTCGACGTCCTAACCTTGATTAATCCCTCCAGCCCGGCGAGGGGCCTTTGCGAACTTTCCACCCGGCCTCGTTGAAGAGATTTCTGATTTCTTTGATCGTTCTGCCTCTGCCGCTCTCCGTTTTCCTGCGCGTGTCGCGCGGATTGCTCCCCACCTCGGACCAAGACAAATTGCTGCCGCTGTTTGCCATCAATTCGGAATGCACGGAGGCGATCAGCGCCGTTTTGTGGTCCGTCAGGCGGTACGACGCGGCGTACAGCGCGTTCAGCGGCTGGCTGAGCATGCCGAGGCGCGCCGTCTTTGTGCCGGGAACCGCGACGCGGCGGCCGACGCCCGATGTCAGAGGTTCCCACTGCATACACAGCCGGGCGCGTTCCGCTATCTGTTCCGCCGTGTGGTCGGGCCCTATGGGTTCGAGACAGGTCGAGAGCTTTAAGCCCGCGTTTTTCGCGTTTTCGATTGTCGCAAGCCGCGTTTCCAAAGGAATTTCAGTGATAATCCCCTC
>JAISBV010000157.1 GCA_031266025.1 Eubacteriales Family XIII. Incertae Sedis bacterium | reverse complement strand
GTGGGCTCGCCAAATGAAGGAGAAGGCGTAATTACGCCTGAAAATATATCGGAGCATGGAATCCGTAAAGGGATTCGAACCCGAAAGGGCGTAGGGCTCCGGTGGAGCCCTACGGTTCGTTTTTTTTAGTCGCTCAAAGGGTGGGGTATAGCCAAGCCGGTAAGGCAACGGACTTTGACTCCGTTATGCGTAGGTTCGAGTCCTGCTACCCCAGCCAATTTGACCCATTAGCTCAGCTGGCAGAGCACTTGACTTTTAATCAAGGTGTCCGGAGTTCGACCCTCCGATGGGTCACCAAAATGGCGCTTCTCAAAAGCGGCGATCTACAGGATCGCCGCTTTTGCAAAAAGTCCTTTCTCGACAGGCGCCGCGCTTCAGCGCGTAACGTCTGACCGTTAAATCCCTTGGAATTTTGATGATTCTAAGGGATTTTTGATTGAGCGCCTTTTGCAGATGTCAGGTGGGAAGTTTCGCGTTTTTGCAAAAATCCCGATATGACGCAAATAATATACCTATATATTGACTTCATTCGATGCCAACATATTTTTTACTTAGATTAGCGGGGATCGTTGGAGACAAAAAAACGTCAAAATAATATCAAAAGAACGTCATTTCGGAAAAGTCCGGAATGACAAAAGAAAAGAACCGAAATCACCTGCATATTAACTGAGCGTGCACTTGACTGCAACACTTGCCCGACTTACGTTTTTGGTAATTTATCATCAAAAATCGGTAATTCCCGCTTGCGTTCTTCTCCATTTGCTATAATACTCAGGGAGGGTAATGCTTTGGGAACGTTTGGCCGAAGAATTCGCGCATTACGAGTAAAGAAAGGTTTGAGTCAAAAGGCATTTGCCGAACTCGTGGGTATACGTCCGGCTACTTTATCGCGCTATGAGAATGATAAAAGGACGTATCGCGGAGATAGTCTGATCAAAATGGCAGATGTTTTGGATACGAGCATTGATTATCTTCTTTGCAGAACAAATATCAACATATCGACCCGGCACCTAACGTTCGATACAAATATGCCGGGCGATGAAATATCTTTCTTTGATGCGTACAGCAGACTTAATTTCGATGATCAAAACCTGATGATGGAACGACTCAAGACGATATACGATATAAGAAACAAGGATAGCAAACTTGATTAAGAATAGCTTGTCCGGTAAACAGGCATCCCTTTGTGTATATCCATAGGTTCTATGTGTTTCTTGTACTCGGCTTGCGGTATATAGTCAAACATACCGCCTGTGACGTCTTCCGTATATGCTCCAATATTTCTGTGCTGCGATAAACTCGATTATTTGGTCTTGGGTTGCGCAAACTTTGAAACGCCGACAGCGCGGTTCGATTGCGGTTGCGCTGTTAAGCACGGTATCGAGCGTCAACGCCGATGATAAAAGGAGACGCATGTGGGAGTGGGTGATTATATGGTGTTCCCTTCCCAATATCAGGAAATTTCCGCAAAACAAAAACCCTTGGAATCGTTGAAATTCCAAGGGTTTTTCATGGTACTCCGTCGGGGTCTCGAACCCCGGACACCCTGATTAAGAGTCAGGTGCTCTACCAACTGAGCTAACGGAGCACAAGTTGCATTTTTTGCCTATCTCAAATGTTAACATGCCGCTATACACTTGTCAATAAAAAAATCGATCCGTACGTTTCGCTTTTTTCCTTTCTTTCCGTTGCCTTGCGCCTTGATATATAATATAATGTAGTTTACGGTGAAACAAAGGGAGGTATCCGATGTATTGCAAGGTGTGCGGTAATTTGCTTGAAGAGAGTGATCTGATATGCAAAGTATGCGGCGCGAATATAGAGGAACAGCGTAAGCGTAAGTCGGATGAGACCACGCTCGCCGATGTTTTGTCTGCAGAGTCTTCAGAAATGGCTTTCACGCTTTCACCTTCACCGGATGATGCAGACCGCGCGATCACGCCCGGCGAGTTTGAAGCATCTGTCTCGCCGAATGAGACAGATACGCCTGTTGTACCGTACGAAACAGAGACGCCCGATGCGTCGGGTGAGACAGAAAGGTCCTTTATGCCGAGCGAGACAGAGACGTCTTTTGTGCCGGACGAGACAGAGATGTCCGCTGCGCAGAATGAGGATATGCCCGTTATGCCGAGTGAGACAGAGACTCCTTTTGTGCCGGATGAGACAGAGATGTCTGCTGTGTTCGATGAAATAGAAATGTTTGCTGCATTTGATGAGACAGAGATGTCCGCTGCGTTGGACGAACTTGAGGTTTCTTTTGTATCGGATGTGCCCGAAACCTATTCGCAGGAAACTGCGGCGTCCGAAATCACCGGATCCGAACCATCCGACAGGTCAGAATTATTCGACGGGTCAGAATCATATTTTTCGGAAGCATTGGAGCGCCGCAGGACAGGCAGAGGTGAATTTCAATGGAACGTACATCAATTTCCGAGTTTTGAAACGCGAAAAACAGAAGATATCAATTTCGACTGGAGTATGCCGCCCGACGCATATGCCGATGCGTATTCGGAAGACGGTGAGGATGTGACAAATATAGGCGCGGATAATGAAAGCGCCGACAGCGACGTTGAAACGCTTGAAGAGTTTTTTGCATTCCGCGAAGTATGTGATACCGCGCGGAGCGCCGACGATACGGGCATTGAAAAAGAACTCTGCGGTTGGGCGGACTGCGTTTCGGACGAAGAGCGGATCGAAACGGAAGACCGTGAGTTTGGCATAAATGAAATTGAGGAATCAACGTATGCGACGTATGAAAAATCCGATTTTTCAATATCCGATTGGCTTCATGCCGAAAGCGCGCCGAACATGTTCGGAAATTCCTTCAGCTCGAAAGGCGGGAAGCGTGACCGCGAGCGTTTCTTTACATTTGATAAGAAGAATGAAGAATTTCAACGACTGTTGGATAAGGAATATGAACGTCTTCAAACTTATGATTCTCCTATAATCCACGAAGCCCGCGACATGCTCGCCCTGTGGGATTTGCCTTTGGGTTTCACGGGCAAGCAAACGGATCCTTCGACCATCAGATGGATACCTTCCGCATTAAACGACGAGACAAAAGAGGAAGCGAGACGCCCTGACAAGGCCGGCGAAGATGTTCCGGCGGTCAGCGAATCGGAACCGGAATCGAGCGCAAGCCGACAATCCTATGAGGAAATTCCGCAGGATGCTGTTTTAGAGGTTGGCCGGTTCGGATATGAAGCCGGAATAACAACCGAGCAAACGTCCGGTATCAATACGGAAGCCGGGGCGGCGCGTTACGAGGTATCCGAACCGGACACATGCGCAGAGCCGGAGCCTGAAATCGCAAGCATACGGATGCCCGTGGAAGGCGCGGAAGCCGAATCCGAACCGTATATCGAGCCGGCTGATTCCGAACCGCATATCGAGACTGTCGATTCCGAACCGCATGTCAAGACAGTTGATTCCGTACCTGCGACCGGAACCGAAGCGAACATCGCATTCAATATGCCCCAAGAAGCGTCTCCGGACGAGTCTTTTGACGGTACGGAAGCCGAGCTTTCGATAAGCAAGACTCTCGACGCTATTGAAAAAGAAATCGAAGAATGGAAGGGTCGCGACAAACTCAGCACGGTCTCTAAGGTGGCCATTGTCATTTCGGTGATTTTTTTGATTTTTACAGGAGGGTCGGCCGCTGTCAAACGTTTTGCGCCGCACAGTTCAGTCGACGTATGGTTTGACAGCATACAGTTGCAAGCGGCGGCCACAATCAAGCACGGAGTCGATACGGTCAGGGATTTTTTTAACGATTCGGAAGAAGAGATACGAGGAACAGGAGAATAATATGTCAACACAATCAATGTTTAAAAGGGAAGATGTAACATCCGGCAAAAGAGCCTTTTCGATGTCAAGAACGACAATAGAAAGCGCGTTTTACGGCAACAATGTCGAGCGTATGAATGATTTAAAGAAGGCTTACGAGTTGGCGCGCGCCGCTGCGGGAACCGTCACGACCGACATGCCCGTCTATAAGCCGGAGGAGATCGGCATTCCCGACGGAGCGAAGATACTGCTGTTCAACGACGGAGAAACTGTCGGACGCTTTGCGGGCGCCAGAGTCATATTGGGCGAAAAAGGCGTGAATGAGGGCGAAATAGCCGAAGTTTTGCGTGAAGCGATGTTTCTCACGCGTTACAAGAAAATGTATCATACACAGGCTTATATCGGTCTCGACACGGATTTCATTATACGGGCGAATCTGCTGATTCCCGAGACATATGAGAATACGTTGTACAACTGGCTGCTGAATTTCCAATACTTGACGCCGTTTTATGACGACATGTACGGCAAGTCGAAACCCATAGGCGACGAGCCCGATATCTATATCGTTTCGGATCCCGATTACAAGCATCCGAAATTCCCGAACGGTCTCGCCTACTTCGATCCGGAACATAACTGCGCATGTCTGCTCGGTATGAGATATTTCGGAGAACACAAGAAGGGTACGCTTACGTTGGCATGGGGCATCGCCAACAGGAACGGTTACGCGTCATGCCACGGCGGACTGAAACGGATGGTGAGAAAAGACGGCGCCGCGCATGTACTCGGCGTATTCGGCCTTTCGGGATCGGGAAAATCCACGCTGACACACGCAAAACACGCCGGCAAGTATGATGTGACTGTGTTGCACGACGACGCCTACATCATATCCTCGGAAAACGGTTCAACTGTCGCGCTCGAACCCTCGTACTTTGACAAGACACAGGATTATCCGTTGACGTCCGGCGATAATCAATTCTTGATAACGGTGCAAAATTGCGGTGTGACTTCGGATGAAAGCGGGAAAAAAGTTATCGTTACCGAGGACATCAGGAACGGTAACGGAAGGGCAATAAAATCCAAACTCTGGGCCGCAAATCGTGTGGACAAGATGAACGAGCCTATCAACTCCATAGTCTGGCTCATGAAGGATCATTCACTGCCTCCGGTCGTGAGGATCGAGAATCCGGTGCTCGCCTCGGTCATGGGCGCCTGTCTGGCCACCAAGAGAACGACGGCCGAAAAATTGGCCGAAGGCGTTGATAAAGACGCTCTCGTATTCGAGCCTTACGCGAATCCGTTCAGAACATATCCGCTCGTGCAGGATTATGAGAAGTTCAAATACCTGTTTGAACACAGGAACGTCTTGTGTTATATCATCAACACGGGGCATTTTACGGACAAAAAGATTCCAAAGGAAACAACAATAGCGATACTTGAAGCCATCGTCGACGGAACGGCCGATTTCAAAAATTTTGGGCCGCTTTCAGAGATTAAAACGATAGATGTGGACGGTTTTGTTCCCAACTTCAAAGACGGGGTTTACATCGCACTTCTGAAAAAACAGATTGAAGGACGCGTGGAATACCTCGACTCGCTCGAAGATTTCAAGGGCGGACGCGACGCCCTGCCGTCCGAAGCGCGAACGGCGCTGATCTCTGTCGCGGAAAAGATTTTTTAAGCGCAATGCCGCCGTCCGATATCGAACGGCGGCACGCATCAGCTTGTTCAATCACCAAAACATGAAGGAGGAAATACAGTTTGAAAAAGAGCAGAATGGTTGCAATCGCAGTGCTCGTAATCCTGTTGGTTTTGATCGGTCTTTGCGTGGCGCTCGTAGGATTCATCACGGATTTTCTATGGTTCAAAGAATTGGGTTACACAAGCGTATTCTTAAAGAAGCTGTTTACGCAAATACAGATCGGCGTGCCATTGTTTGTAATATTGACGATATTGTCCTATATTTATCTTTTATTCATTAGAAAAGGCTACATGAAGAAGACGTCCGCCTTGGAATCTTCGATAGGGCCCAAGGCATTGAATCTTTTGTCGCTTGTGCTCTCCATGATAGCGTCGGGATTCATTACCTATTTGGCGACTTCAAGATTGTGGTTTGAAGCCCTCAAATTTACAAACAACACGGACTTCGATATCAGCGATCCGATATTCAATTTGGATGTGGGTTTCTATGTATTCAAACTGAGGTTTATCACACAGCTTAACGAACTCTTTATCAGCGTGATTATAGCTTTTGTACTTCTGACACTCGTGTTCTACTTCTTGCTTATCAGCATTTGCAAGCCAAAGTCCTTTGAAAGCGTGTCAGACAGCGACGACGATGAAGAAGAAAGTGCATATTCAGGCGCTTACAGCGGAAACAATCAGTACGGAGACACAATAAGTAAAGTTATCTCGGCGATCATGAAGCAACTCGGATTGGATGTCTCGCAGCAAAGCGGCGCCGGGGGAGGCGCGCGCAGACCCTCATCAAGCGCAAAACCGATGGGCGGTAATTTCAAAGAGATTTTGGGCATCGCGTCCAAGCAAGTCATCGTACTCGGCATATTGTTCTTCCTGATGGTCAGCATCAATTTCTTCCTGCGCCAATATGATCTGCTGTACTCGGATACGGGCGCGCTGTTTGGCGCCGGCTTCACGGACATAAACATCACGCTCTGGATGTATCGCGCTGAAATCGTGTTGGCTATCGCCGCCGCAATCTCGTTCGCGATCGGCGTCAAGCAGAGAAAATATAAGACAGTGCTGAGTCTGCCCGTCATCATGATCATTGTCGGCGCACTTGGCACGGGTATTGGGTTTCTCGTCCAGAACTTCGTCGTTTCGCCGGACGAGCTTAACAAAGAATCCCAATATCTGGCCAACAGCATCACATATACACAGAACGCTTACGACCTGCAGGATGTGGTGACAAAGTCCTTCAACGCGGACAACACCCTTACGGCGGATGATATTCAGAGCAACGCGGAAACATTCGCAAACATAAGGATCAACGACTATTCGCCGGCCAAGCAGTTCTACAACAACACGCAGACCCTGCGTCTCTACTATTCGTTTTTCGATGTGGACGTAGACAGGTATATGGTCAACGGCGCCTATACGCAGACCTTTCTGTCTGCGCGCGAGGTCGATGAGGAAAAGATCGACCAGTCTTGGATCAACAAGTATTTGAAATACACGCACGGTTACGGCATCACGCTGTCACGCGTTGACAAGGTGACGGCCAACGGACAGCCCGATATCATGATACGCGATATACCGCCCGTTTCATCTGTCGATGAAATCAGCATTACGAGACCCGAGATATACTTCGGGGAATTGACCAATAATTATGTACTCGTCAACACAAATGAAGCGGAGTTCGACTATCCTAGCGGCGATGAAAACGCGACCACATTCTACGAGGGCGCCGCCGGCATCAAACTCGGTTTTATCAGCAGAGCGCTTTTCTCTATTCGCGAGCAAAGCCTGAAGCTGCTCGTATCCACAAACATCAATAATGATTCGCGCGTCATCATCAACAGAAATGTGCACCGGCGCGTCAGAGAAATCATGCCTTATCTGAGCTACGATGAGGATCCGTACATCGTCGTCGGCGACGGCAGACTGTATTGGATTATTGACGCCTATACAACGAGCAGCTATTATCCTTATTCAGAGCCGTACGGCAGCGTCAACTACATCAGAAATTCGGTCAAGGTGGTCATAGACGCGTACAACGGCGACGTCAATTATTATCTCGTGGACGACAAGGATCCGATCGCGAACACATTTATGAAGATATATCCCAAACTGTTCAAGCCCTTTGAAGACATGCCCGAATCGCTGCAAAAGCATATCCGTTACCCGAGTCTGCTGCTGAACATTCAGGCCAACATTTACAAGCGCTACCACGTAAATGAGGTTCCCGTGTTCTATCAGGGCGAGGATCTGTGGGATATTTCGAAGGAACTCCTTGGAGCGGCCGAATCCGAGCCTATGACGCCGCAATATTACATCATGAAACTGCCCGGCGAATCCGATGTGGAATTCATCAACTCCATACCGTACACGCCCAGAGACAAGAAGAATATAACAGGGCTTTTGGTCGCGCGCAACGACGGCGAGCATTACGGCGATCTGGTGCTCTACCAATTGCCAAAGAGCAAGCTTGTCTACGGCCCTGAGCAAATAGAAGCGCAAATCGACCAGAATGACACGATAGCCAAGGAATTCTCGCTGTGGAAGAATTCCGGATCGAGCTATACGCGCGGAAACCTCTTCGTTATACCGATAGAACAGTCGCTTGTATATGTGGAACCCGTATATCTCGCAGCGGCGAATTCGAGTATGCCCGAGGTGCGCAGGGTAATCGTGGCCTATGATGATCGCATCGCGTATGAATCCACGCTGAGCGCGGCGCTCGAATCCCTGTTCGGCAGGGGGGCCACGGAGGAAGGCGGCGGACAAAGCGCAGGCGGCGGACAGAGCGCAGGCGGCGACCGAATCGATCTCATGACGGCGGATGAGCTCATCTTGGAGGCGAATGCCGCCTACGAAAGAGCGGTGTCCGCGCAGCGCAACGGCGATTGGACTACCTACGGGCGCGAGCTGCAAAACTTGAGCGACTACCTTTCAAGACTTCTGCCCGAGGATCTTTCGACCGTTGAGGAAGTGACCGAGAGCGAAGACGCTGTGGATACGATAGATAACTGAGACAGAATCCGATAAAGATAAGACATTTTGGGGCGGCGGCGCGTCTGTGCCGCCGCCTCTAACACACGGCGAAGGTGCGCAAGGGGGACAATTGCAAAATGTTAGATATAAAGAAGATCAGAGAGAATTTCGACGTCGTAAAAAAGAGTGTTATGTCACGCGGTAACGGTGATTTCGGCATAGATCGCATACAGGCTTTGGATGCCGATTACAGGACGCTTTTGGCCGAAACGGAGCAGATGAGAAGCAGACAAAACGTTGCATCCAAGGAAATACCGGCTCTGAAAAAAGCAAACAGCGACGTCTCTGAACTGATGTCGGAAATGAAAACACTCTCCGAGGAGCTCAAGCGCAATGACGCGCGGCGCGCCGAGATCGAAGACGAATTGAAAAAAGCCTTGCTGATGATACCGAATACCCCTTCGCCCACCTGTCCCATCGGAGACGACGATGGCGCCAACGTCGAAACGCGCCGTTTCGGTGAGCCGCGAAACTTTGATTTCGAATACAAACCGCACTGGGATGTAGGAATTCTGCTCGGCATACTCGATTTCGAGCGCGCTGCCAAGATCGCGGGTTCCCGTTTTACGGTCTATAAGGGCGCGGGCGCGCGTCTTGAGCGAGCCGTAATCAACTTCATGCTGGAACTCCATACGGTTGAACACGGTTACACGGAGATACTCCCGCCATTCATGGTAAACCGTGACGCCATGACCGGCACAGGACAACTGCCCAAGTTCGAGGATGATATGTTCCACATACCGGCTAAGGATTTCTTCCTGATTCCGACAGCCGAAGTGCCCGTGACAAATCTTTTGATGAACGAGATATTGAACGAAGACGACCTGCCTATCATGTACACAGCATACACGCCCTGTTTCCGCAAGGAAGCGGGCGCGGCAGGCCGTGATTCGCGCGGTCTGATCAGACAGCATCAGTTCAACAAGGTTGAGCTTGTGAAGTTCGTGAAACCCGAGAACTCTTACGATGAGCTCGATTCACTGCTCAAGGCGGCGGAAGAAGTATTGAAAAGACTTAAACTGCCGTACCGCGTCGTGCAGCTTTCGAGCGGCGACCTGGGCTTTTCGTCGGCCTGTACTTTCGACATAGAAGTATGGATGCCGAGCTACGAACGTTATGTGGAGATATCGTCATGCAGCAATTTTGAAGGATTTCAGGCCCGGCGCGCCGGCATCCGTTTCAGGCGGAACGACGGCGGCAAAACCGAATATGTGCATACCCTGAACGGCTCGGGTTTGGCCGTCGGACGCACGGTGGCCGCCATCCTCGAAAATTACCAACAGGCGGACGGTTCCGTCGCTGTACCGGAAGCGTTGCAGCCGTTTATGGGAGGTCTGTCGCGGATTTTACCGTGACCGCGCGGCTTGCCGTTTCAATTTTATGTGATTTTTGTTTAAGGAGAAGACATTCTATGTTATTGGCAACAAGGAAACTGTTTCAAGGCGTCCTCGTGACGCTGTTCTGTTTTACGATAATACTTGGCGCGGCAGCCTGTGAAGATAAAGGGAACGCCGATTCTTCATCGGAAACGACCGGCACGTCGCAGGAATCCGGCATCGATTCGACCGCCGGGATTTGGAGCGAGGATACGAACGCGACGTACAGTGAGGAGGATCCCGAGGACGCAAGTTCGGTCGAACAGGAACCGGGGACAATGACGGTGGGGAAAACCGCCGACGGAAAAAACATTTTTACACTTATACGTTTTAATATAGGCGCGGTATTGTTGGCCGATGAGACAGATGAGGCCCGTCTGTTCCTCAAAGTGCTCGGCGAACCGTCGCCTGCGCGTTTGCGTCTGTATCCGCTCGTAGGGACATGGGACGGCTATTTTTCACCGCTTGCCGAAATAAAAGCACTTTTGGGCGAAGACAGCGCCGTAAGCGTTGACGTAAAAAGCGAGCAGGATGATTGGATAAGCGTACCGCTGACGGATTATGCAAAAACATGGCTGAGCGGCGATTTGTACAACAACGGTCTCGCGATTTTCGGCGAAACGGACGGGGAGAAATATACATTCGCGTCTATTGTCGGCGGGGACGACGACACGGTTTTACCGTACATAACGGTAAGCGGCGAGCCCGGCGACAGGGCGCTCATTTACGGCAAGTACGGATATACGGAAATGCCTGCGCAGGGCGACGATGACGACGTCAACTGCATGTCATATGCCTTGCGCGACAAAAACATGATACTTGCAGACGATCTTAGGCTTGACAAGGATGAAATGGCGCGCGTCTATACGGAGGCCGCAGGAACGGAAGGCATTGACGCATTGGCGGATTATACGGCAAAAGCCGTCGTCAATTATACGGAAGCCCATATGTCTGAGCTTGAAATCTCAAGCTTTCGAATGATCGAGGATTTCAACTCGGACATAGATCCGAAAAATGAATACCGCATCGCGTTGCGCGTAGGCGCGGATTTGATAGGCGGCAACGCGGATTTCAGCGATGATCATGCCTTTGATTATCATTTTTGGGTACAATTGGACGACGGGCGTTGGGCGCAGAAGTTCCCGACGGACCCGTCCGAGATCATACCCTGCACGGGGCCCGATATCTCTCCCGGCAAATATCCGTGGGATTCGGGATACGAGCGGACGCCGAAAACAGCGGACTATTATAAAAGCAAGACGATTTATTTCGCCGTGACAAAAGATACGAACGAATTTACGCGTCATCGCGAAAGAGCGGAGAGCATCTGATACTGAGGAATTGCCTGTACGGCCGGAGGATGCTTTGATTACGATAGAAGAAATGGAAGAGATGCTTGACGAATTGGCCGCTGAGCTTCCCGAACAATTCTACAGAGAATTGAACGGGGGCATCCTGTTGCTGCCCGAAAAGCGGATCAGTCCCGAGGCCATCAACAACGACCTTTATACCCTTGGTGAATATCATTACAGCTACAGCATGGGGCGCTATATCACCATGTATTACGGCTCGTTCGAGGCCGTTTACGGACACCTTTCGCCGGAAGATATAAAGGTGCAGCTGCGTGAAACATTGCGTCATGAATTTACGCACCATTTGGAATCATTGGCGGGTGAAAAGGATCTCGAAATAGAGGATGAGCGGCAACTTGCCAAGTATCGTTACCGCGCGACGAAACTCACGAAACTGCGTGCGCGGCAAGCAGGCAGGGAGCGATAACCGCAGCGGAGACAAGAGCGGCAAGAGCAAGGGCAGAAACCGATGCTGACAAAAAAGAACAATATTTTGATTTGTACGGCAGTACTGCTGTGGGCGGCGATCGTATTGGCGCCCACAGCAGCGAGTTTTGCCGCGAATAATGACCGGAACGATGCTCCCGACGGCGCCGCAGACGGGTTCAAAGTGATCGGATATTACTGCGGCGAACAGTTTGACGTTCCCGTCGAAAAATTACAGGCCGAGAAATTGACGCACGTCATATACGGGTTTTTGATCCCTTTCGAGAACGGAAGCTGCAAACCATTGGAAGAACCCGCAGAAGTGGCGCGGCTGATTGAAAAATGTCACAGCGCCGGAACAGAGGTGTATATATCGGTGGGCGGCTATTTCGACAAGGACGGGTTGCCATTGGCTGCGGTATTTGAAAAGATCGGCGCTGACGAAGCTTTAAGAACAGCTTTCGCGCAGAACGTCGCGGACGCGGTTTTGCAATACGGATTTGACGGTGTTGAGCTTGACTGGGAATACCCGAGTTACAAAACCGGCGCCGATTACGAAAAGACCGTAACGCGTCTGTCGGAAACGCTGAAGCCATTGGGAAAAGGATTGTCAACGGCACTGCCGGGCACAGGCAGCACAAACGGAGAAAACGTGTGGGAGGCGCTTGAGGCGGTGACGGACGAAACAGTTGCATGCTTCGATTTCATCAACCTGATGTGCTACGATTTGATGTCCGACCCGAACCACAGCCCAATATGGTTTTCAAAAACGAGCATAAATTACTGGAAGAATTTCAGAAATGTTCCGGCCGAAAAGTTAGTGCTCGGTATGCCGCTTTACGCGAGACCCAGTTGGAATCAATACAGGGATCTCGTGGAAATGGACAGTGGAAACGCGTACCTTGATTATCTCGCGACGACGCCCCTCGAATCAAGCTATAACGGGCTCAACACGCTCCGCGAAAAGACAATGATCGCCGTAAGAGAGACCGGCGGCGTGATGCTGTTCGACGTTAACGAAGATACATATGACGATACGAGCGTCGTATCCATGATAGACGATACGCTTGCCGCGCTTGACGGACTCGGCAAAGATGAAATCAACGACTACATATGGATCATAGTCGATAACAAACCGGTTTTGTTTGCGTCAAATGACGGTATGGGAACGCCGTTTATAGACGAAAACGGCAGAACCCTCGTTCCCTTTCGCAAGCTTCTCGAATCTATAGGAGCAGAGATCGGCTATAACCCTGCGGAAGGCAGGAACGCGGCGCGGGTCGAAGCTTCATTCAACGGAACGCGCATCATTCTCACCATCGGAAGCAATCGGTATTCCGTAAACGGAAAAGACTTAACAATGGACACGGCAGCCGTGATAAAAGAAGGAAGAACCTATATACCCGTTCGCCCGGCGCTCGAATCCTTTGGCTACAGCGTATCTTACAGCGAAGCGGGCAAAAGCGTATACGCAACGGCGGAATAGAATTTTACCTCATCGACCGCAATAACACACGAAAGATATCCTCCATGAAAGATCAACTATGTAAAATATGGAGCTATTGGCGGCCATGGGAACTCATGTGGCTTTTATTGTTCTGCGCCATGGCGGTGTTTATCACGATCATGACAAAAGACAATCTCTTCGGGTTCTTCGTCTTTCTGTCCGGCGTACTATGCGTGCTGCTCGCCGCAAAAGGGAGTATCTTCAACTATCCGATGGGCGCGTTCAATACGCTCGGCTACGCGTACCTCTCATGGGAGAACGGTCTGTACGGAGAATGGGGTCTGAATCTGTTTTTCTACTGCCCGACGATGGTGATCGGCTTCATGCTGTGGCGTAAGCACGTCACGGGCGATATCGTCAAGATGCGCAGGCTGACGCCGAAAAATGCGGCGCTCATCGCGGTTGTCTGCGCCCTTTGCATAGCGGGTCTCGGTTTCGCGCTCAGCTTTATCCCGACGCAGAACACGCCGTATATCGACGCGGCGACAAACGTGCTCTCCGTGAC
>JAISBV010000117.1 GCA_031266025.1 Eubacteriales Family XIII. Incertae Sedis bacterium | reverse complement strand
CGCGCGGACTCAACGCCGTCATATCGCGCAAATACCATATACCCGACGATGAACGGAAGCAGGCGGCGGATTTATTCCGGCTGCTCTCAAAGGCGACGATCGGCGCCGCCGTTTTTTTGATACCCTTGGGTATGATATCGGCGCTCGCCAATATGGACGACATATATGCTTTCGGACACGCCATAGCCGCTACGCTCGTGGCGCCGCTTATGGGCGCAGCCGTACCCATCGCGCTTTTCGAGCCCGTCGTATTCATACTGCGGTATCGTTCAAACACTTCCGAACGCGCCGTAAAAGCATATCCCAAGGCGCTCGGCGATAAGCTGCTCGAGCTCTGCTACAAAAACGGACTGAGCACCGAGGACATCGAAAACGCCACGGACATAGAGCTGCGCACAGGGTCGCGCGAGCTGTGAGGGGAACGAGCGCTCGCTCAAATCACATAATACCAGAACTCGTCCTGCTTGAAATCGACGCTATTGCCCTTGTCACCCGCGTCATCGGACTTGAACTGCAGCTCGGGATCTCTGATGCTGACGCGCGTTCTTTCGGGAACGCTTTTCGTGATAAAGGCGTTGGAGCCGATGACGACGCCTTCGCCGATGACCGTGTCCCCGCCGAATATCGACGCCCCGGAATATATGGTGACGTGATCTTCGATGGTCGGATGGCGCTTTATGTCCCTGAGCGCTCGGCCTCCGCGCGTTGAGTGGGCGCCGAGCGTTACGCCTTGATATATTTTAACATAATTACCTATAATTGTAGTTTCTCCCACCACGATACCCGTTCCGTGATCGAGGAAGAAGTGATGCCCGATTTCTGCGCCCGGATGTATGTCTATGCCCGTCAAACCGTGTGCGTGCTCCGTCATCATGCGCGGAATCAGAGGCACATCGAGCAGGTAAAGCTCATGCGCGAGCCGGCTGACCATGATGGCGTAGATACCGGGATAGGAGAGTATGATCTCCTCTTTACCGGCTGCGGCCGGATCGCCGTCCAGAAACGAGTCGACGTCCAAAGCCAAAAGATGCCTGATCCTCGGAAGGGTTTCGAGGAAGGCGCGTGTCTTGGCGCACGCGTCCGACGCTACCTTTTGCTCATCATGAATCTGTGTGCGCAATGCGCGCCGTATCTGTCTTTCGATGTTATAGATCAGGCTTTCTAAGACCTCTCCCACAAAATATTCGATACCGTCCTCGCGCAGACGCTTTCCGCCAAAGAAACCCGCGAAAATCAGGCGGCGCAAATCCTCAAGAATATCTATGACTATAGCTTTGTTGATTTGCTTATTCGTTTCAATCTTGATGATATCGGGTTCCTTGTGATAGCTGTCCACCATCAGCGACACCAAACTGTGAATACTTTCTTCGGTAGAACTTGCCATTGTGATTCCTCCTATTTTTCGACAGCGCCTTAATATTGAGGCAGACTTGGGTCGACGTCGCGAGCCCACGCGTTCATGCCGCCCTTCAAATTTAACAATCTTCCCGTATAGCCCGCTTTTCTCAGCGCGCATATAGCGAATACGCTGCGTTGCCCCGCTTTGCACAGAAATACAGCGTCCCTGCTCCGGTCAAATTCATCGATGCGCCGCGTCAACTGCCCGAGCGGCATCACCTTCGCGTTCGAAAACTTAGCGAAAGCCCGTTCGTGCGGCTCGCGTATATCTATAATCTGTATGGATTCGCCGGCGTCGAGCCGCGCCTTGAGTTCGAGCGCGGTAATTACGTCTATTGTTTCCTCCGCATCGTCCTGCTTGATTCCGCAGAATTGTTCATAATCAATCAACTCGTGAATGCTACCGGTCTCGCCGCATATGGGACAGCACGGATCTTTTTTGAGTTTCAATTCACGGAATTTCATGCGCCAAGCGTCGAACAGCAATAACCTGCCGACAAGGCTGCCTTCGCCGCCCATGAGCAGCTTGATTACCTCTCCGGCCTGTATGGCGCCGACAACACCCGGCAATACGCCCATGACGCCGCCTTCGGCGCACGAAGGAACGAGTCCCGGCGGCGGCGGAGACGGATAGAGACAGCGGTAACACGGCCCTTTTTTCGCGTAAAATACGGATGCTTGGCCTTCAAATTGAAATACGGATCCGTATACGTTTGGGATACCGAGCAATACGCAGGCGTCGTTCACGAGATATCTGGTCTGATAATTGTCCGTGCCGTCGGCCACAACATCATAGCCGCGCATAATATCAAGAGCGTTCTCACTGCTCAGCCAAGTCATATATTCTACGACGTTTACATCGGGGTTCAGGTTTTTGACGCGATCCCTAGCCGAAGAAACCTTGGATCTGTCAATATCGTCGGTGCTGTGTATAATCTGTCTTTGCAGATTTGAAGCCTCCACGAAGTCAAAATCCAAGATGCCGAGCGTGCCGACGCCGGCGGCGGCGAGATAGAGGGCGAGCGGTGCGCCGAGTCCGCCTGCGCCTATTATCAGAACCTTGGCCGCTCTAAGCCGCGCCTGTCCCTTGACGCCAATCTCCGGAATCAGCAGATGACGGCTGTAACGCGATATCTCGTCGTTCGAGAGCTCCCGCAAGCGTGAATCCGCTATTAAACCGTCGATATGAACGCCCATATAAATCCTCCGCACTACCTACTGTCGAATACACATTTGAGCAATAACTCCGATGTTCCTAAGTCGATATGTCATTATATCGCAAAATCCAAAAAAATTAAATACATATGTTGCGAGCATTACAACTGTAAACATTTTGCGAAAACATTCTTTTAAACAACATCAGCCCTCTCATTATACTTCTAAATATAAATTTTACCCACCGGATCAAAGCGTACCGTATATCAAGGACATCTTAGATAATCTTAAAAACAAAAACCTCGAAAGCGTTTAAATTCCAAGGGTTTTGTGTGGTGGGGACAACGGGACTCGAACCTGTGGCCTCTTGCTTGTCGAGCAAGAATCAAACGTTGAAATTACAACGGTTTGCGGCAGCACTCACACACCCCGTCACACACGACGATTTTTTAACTTTCCTTGCCGGAAGATTTCGAAGTCATCATATCCAATATCTCGATCATCCTCCGGGTCGACAAATTATATTTTTTCCCGATCTTTTTCAAGCAGAGCGCCGCCGGTACCGAACCTTGACGGGTCTTCTTCGCCGAATACCTTACGCGTATCCAAATCCGTCAAGCCCATGACGCCCTGCGCAGCCGTTGCAAAGTACGAACCGAAAGGTACATTGCTTGCGACATTGCCGAGCATATTGGCGCCCATCGTTCTGAGCGGATGATCCTCATCGTCGTATTCACCCTCCATGTACTCTCTGAGATAATAAATAGGGTCAAAGCCTATTCTGCGGCCCGTAAGAGCTTCAAGACCCTCGTTCATAATGTGATAAGTTCCGAGCATGGCCATTATGGCGCCGATATCGACGGGATTTTTGGCCAAAGCCACAAGGTTCGGCATATTGTAAACTTGGGCCAACATCGTGTTGAGGTTTCCGACCACAAGACCCGATCTGACTCTGTTCGAGAACCTGCCCAAGACGTTAAGCATACGTCTTCCATTCTCATCGCCCCTAATGTTTTGGAGTGCTCTCTCAACAGGCCCGGTCTTTCCCGCAAGATCATTGGTAAACTTCATGAGATAATCAATGAGCTGATTCGCGTTCTTCGTGTTTATCGTATTTTCTTTCAAATCCTTGACGACGCTGCGCAGAAGCGGGATCATCGGTTCTATATGCTTCTTGTACTCGGCTTGCGGTATATAGTCGAGCATACCGCCCACGGCGTCTTCCGTGTACGCTCCGAGATTCCTATGCTGCAAAAATCCCGAATACCTTGTCTTGGGCTCCGTGAACTCCGAAACACCGACAAGGCGCGGGTCTATATTGGTGGCGCCGTTCAACACGGTATCGACGGTCTTAAAAAACCCGTCGCGCTGAAGCTCCGTGAAATGACGGAAATAATCATTCCTCGGAACAAGGCGCTTGCCTATCCACGCGTCGTCTATGGCCTGTTCAAGCTTCGCGATCTCGGCGGGGTCGGTTGCGTCCGCAAGTTTGCTGCGCAGTCTCGCAACTTCGTCTTCGATGTTCGGGTATATCTTGCGAAGAACGTCATTGATCTCATCCACATACTCGTTATACGTGCGTCTGATCATACCTTCGGCCCTGACTATGTTTTCCCATGCCTTTTTACCGTTGGCTGCGGTGTAGTTAAAATCCTCCTTCAAGTTTTGAAGCGTGTAATCGGAAAATTCGCCGCTTATAACCTTCCCGTTCTCCCCGAACGCCTGTCTTTTACCTTCTCCGAGCCACTGAACGGCGGCGGATTCGGCGGAACCCTTCCTGATATCAAGAGCCTTTACGATATCGTTGAACAAAAAATCGAGTTTGCCCTTTACGGCGGAGGAATATGCGCCCTTTGCTTTGTTCAGCGGGGTTTCTATCGTGTTTCTTAAGACGGCGCGAAGATGCGGAACCCGGGCCGCCGCCGCGTCGAGATTTCGCGCAAGGTCTTTTAAAATCCCAACGCCTTTTCCCGTAAACATCTTCGCGAACTCGGCGACGGGCGTTGAGCCCGCAGGTTCTCCGTAAGAAGGATCATCAACAAATGTCCGGTAGTTGTCATCAGTTCTCGCTTGACGCGTTACCGCGTGCTTCTCCGCACGTGTCGCCGCGTCGTCCGCCGGGGTTGCGCTCGGGATATCCCCGGATTCGGGGTTGACTTTCGGCCCCGGTTGTTGTATATTTATACCAGAAGAATCGCCTTGAACTACCCGTGACGGCAATTGCGGCCCGACGCCTTGAGGCTTGCGGGGAGTATACGCCGGGATAGGCGGTTCCGTTGCAGGTTGGTTTGTCCGGATTATTGAGGAGGCGGGGCCGTCCATGCCGGAACTTTCGCCAACCTGCATTTTACTGGCCAATACATGCACTTTCCCGTTCGTATCAAATACTTTATGCACATAAAACCTGTTTTCTCCCACTGTGCTCCTGACCACAACAGCTATATAGGCAGGTTTGCTGTCTATATTCAGTTTGGCGGCAAATGTATATGTATCATAAGGTCTGCCTTTGTGCCTGACGGAATACGCAATTTCGATTCCGTTTTGAATTACTTCCGGAACAGACTTAAAAGTAACGGCCTTTGAATCCGTCATTCTGTATCGAATACTGTTAGAAAAACTGTTTTTATCAAGAATCACACTCCCAAAACCCGGACGATCAATACTGTTTCCGATATTGTTGTAGTAATCAATAACGTCTTGCTGCAAGGCGCTGCGATCTTTAATTAAATCAGCACTGCTAACCTCGTGAAGCGCCTCTGATTTTTCAAGTTCCGGAATGGCCGCATTGACTTGCTCCTTGATAGTGCGCGGTCTTGTCTTTGCGACAACCGGTTCCGGCGGGGTAGTTCTCGCCGCCTTTGCGATGCGATAAGGCGTGGAAGCATCCGAACTTCGTGCCCTTGCCGCCGCGTCATTCGGAAGAGTGCCCCTTGCGGCAATGCGAGCCCGCTCGATTTCAGCGCTGTAATCGGGAGCCCGGTAAGCTTTCAGATACGCGTCTGGCACAGGCGGAGGATCACCCATATAAATAACATTCGGATCGTCTGCCGGGCCCGGAAGCGCAAGGCGTTCCTTTACCGCCCTCACATTTTCGTCCGCCCACGTACTCGCCGCTTCCTTTTGCGCCGTTTCCGCAGCCCTCGCCGCCGCACCCGCACGATAAGCGCGCACACCTGCGCCTATACCCTCGCCCGCCGCGCCGAATCCGAGATCAAGAGCCGTATTAAGAGCGACGCTCCTTGCTATCTCGGCGGGATCAGTTAAATGTTCTTTATTGAATGCAATATCCAAATTCAAAGGCAGTGCGGCCGCGGCCGCCGTCTCCGTACCGACCCTCACGCCGCTCAATTTCGCACGGACGAAACGGTCAATGCCCAATCCAACGCGATTTTTAACTAACTTGGAATCACAATGTCCGATGCGATCAATATGTTTCTGCGCCAGTTGATTTTGCATGACGGATTGCCGTTTGAGCTTAAAATACCAAAATACAATGAGATCACGCTTGCCGCTCTTGCCGACACGGAGCAGAGCAAAGGTAAAGGAATTCGCGGTAAAAGCGTCAGCGCCACCCTTGCCGATTTGAAAGCAGAGGACAGCAACAACGAATGAATATACGTTGGAGAAACCAATTCAAAAAAGATTACAAGCTGATGATGAAGTAGGGCAAGGATATTACAGTGTTGGATTATGTGATTGAGGAATTGGCTGTACCAAAACTGCTGCCGGAAAACTATCAAGATCATCCGCTCAGAGTGGAATACAGCGGGTACAGGGTAATTGTCACATTGAGTTTGATTAGGTTTTGATTTATGTATATGAAATGCTTAACTACGGCGAAACTCAATTGCTCCTTGTCAGAACCGAATCACATTCGGATATACTTGAATAGAATGCGAGGTCGCTGAAAAAGCGAGCTCTTACATTTTGGCATTGTCAGCCGAATGATCGCCGTCAGAGACACGAATAACGCCGTCGCGGACACAGCAAGTACGCCTTTGCCGACAGCGGTGTTCATCAGCGTGTCAAACCAGTATTTGATAAATACCTTGTGATCACCCCCGCTTGCGCGGGGACCACAATTTTTGCAATGCTTTGTTAATCGGCATATAAAGACACGTTTTGTCAAGGTCGTTTTTCAAGAAAGTTTATTTTCGACATATTGAACAAATCCGCTCACCACAGAGCCGTTTGAGTTTGGTGAAGAGTGGGTTGCTGTCAATTTTTAAAGCCTTTTGCCTTGTTGTAGGGATTCGATATAATATTTGCGTTTTCATATTTAGTGTTGATTTCTTGTGAAATAGTAGTATAATGGTAAATCAAGGGGCTATTTGGAGAGGGAAAGTCGAGGTGTTCCAATGAAAATCAGCTACAAAAAACTCTGGAAAATGTTGATTGACAAAAATATGACCCGGCGCGACTTGCGGCATATGACAGGCATCAGCACGACCTCAATCGCCAAAATGGGCAAAGGTGAAAATATGCAGACGGATATATTGCTGCGAATTTGCAAGGTTCTAAAATGCAATGTTACCGAAATAATGGAGATTGAGTACGATGAATCCGACAATCTCCAATGATGGGAGTTTTTGACGTGGAGAACCAAAAGACCGAATGGAAACGCCAATGGCGCGATGAGTTCCTCAAAGGGCTTTGCGGGCTGCCAATGCGCAAGGCGGCACACTTGAAATCGGGCGTGACGACAACGGCGCAGTCGTTGGAATAGATAATGCCAAAGGGCTTCTTGAAGAACTTCCGAATACGATACGTCACGCTTTGGGTATCGTCCCGTCCGTTGAACTGCTGAATGAGAGCGGTAGGCAATATATCGCCGTCAGCGTTGACGCGAGCGGGACACCTGTCAGTTATCACGGGCGGCATTATATCCGCTCAGGCAGCACAACGCAAGAATTGGACGGACGTGAGCTTGATAATTTCATCCTGCGTCGATTGGGGAAAACGTGGGACGGTATGATTATCCCAAGCGTAAAGGTTTCCGATTTGGACACTTCGGCGTTCCGCATTTTCCGCGAAAAAGCCCTCGTCAGCGAACGCTTGCAGAAAGCCGATTTGGATATGAGCGACACGGAATTGCTTGACAGCCTGCTGCTCACCGAAAACGGCGAGCTTACCCGCGCCGCTGTATTGTTGTTCCATCACAATCCGGAAAAGTATGTATTCGGCGCATTTGTTAAAATCGGATATTTTGAGAACGGCGCAGATTTGATCTATCAGGATGAGTTTCATGGTTCGCTGATCACTGTGGCTGACCAAATCATAGACACAATTTATCGCAAGTATTTTAAGGGGATTATCAGCTACGAAGGAGTGACTCGCGTAACTGATTACCCTATCCCGCGTCCCGCCTTGCGAGAAGCCATATTCAACGCTATCGTTCACCGCGATTATACGACGGGCATACCGATTCAGATTAAAGTGTTCCCGGACTTCGTAATCGTTTACAATGACGGCAGACTGCCTGAAACTTGGACAGTCGATAATCTTTTGAAAAAGCACAGGTCGCGCCCGTACAACCCCAAAATCGCCTATGCTTTCTATCGGGCGGGCTATATTGAAACATGGGGACGCGGGATTGAGCGGATAACCGACGCCTGCAAGGATGCCGGAAAGCGCGAACCGCTGTTTGAAATATCGCCGGGTGAAGTCAGCGTCACATTTTTTATTGATGGTTCAATTGCAAAAGACACTGTAAACGACACTGTAAACGACACTCATAGCGACACTGTAAACGACACCCAAAATCAGATTCTCAAATTGCTTGCGTCAAACCCACGAATAACGGTGAAGGCAATTTCCTCAGAGTTGGGAATCAATGAGCGAAACGTCAAGAAAAATATTAAAGCATTGAAAGACGTGGAATTTATTGAGCGTGTCGGTTCAGACAGGAGCGGACATTGGGTTGTCAGGTTGCCTGAATGACGCCCATGACGATGTATACCGGCAGGAGGGAATAAACTTATGCCAATACTGAATTGGCTCGGTAAAGACAAGGTAATCAACCATCACCAAGATGTGCCATTCCGCATACTTAACCGCAAGTACAACTTTGGCGCAGCCGGATCAGACAATATGCTCATTCGCGGCGACAACCTCGACGCGCTCAAGGCGCTCTTGCCGCGCTATGAAGGCAGGATAAAGCTGGTGTATATCGACCCTCCCTACAACACGGGGAACGAAGGCTGGGTTTACAATGACAACGTGAACGACCCCAAAATCAGGAAGTGGCTTGGCGAGGTCGTTGGCAAAGAGGGCGAGGACTTGTCACGTCACGACAAATGGCTGTGTATGATGTATCTGCGTTTGCGGCTGTTGCAACGGCTACTGGCCGATGACGGAGCAATATTCATCAGCATTGACGATAACGAACAGGCAAATTTGAAGCTGATTTGCGATGAAATTTTCGGCGGCAGGAACTTTATAACGAGCCTCCTTTGGCGAAAGGTTGATAGCCCGAACGATAACAAGGTTGCCGTAACGCCCGACCATGAGTACATAGTTGCGTATGCCAAGAATCTACCGCAACTCCAACTTGTTCAAATGCCTGCGCCGAGCATTGTTGATGCTTATGGACAAGTCGGCGAGGACGGCAGATACTATAGGGATAGACTTTTGAAGAAAAACGGGCGAAGCAGTTTGCGAACTGACCGTCCGACTATGTACTTCCCACTTATCGCACCTGACGAGAACGAGGTGTATCCTACACACGACAACGGAGAAGAAGCGCGTTGGGCAATGGGAAAAGATGGTGTGGAGCGTCATCAAGTAGCGGGAACGTTGATTTGGAAAAAGCGCAAACGAGCGGGCGAAGAAGTTTGGGAGCCTTATACGCGGGAATTTGCACCTGATAATCCAAGCAGACCCTATCCGAGTATTTGGTATGACTTGCCGACTATGCGCCAAGCAAAAGCGTTATTGCGGTCGATATTCGGTGTGACAGATTCGTTTGACACGCCAAAGCCGAACGAACTGATTGAGCGGATTATGCAAATGATAAATGACCCGACAGTCATTGTTCTCGACAGTTTCGCCGGCAGCGGCACGACCGCCCACGCCGTGTTGAATATGAACAAGAGGGATGGCGGCAACCGACGATTCAACCTTGTTGAGACGGCGGACTACGCCGAGAGGATAACCGCGACGGTTACGGGACAGCGGAAGGCACGGGCGGCGGCTTTTCCTATTATGAACTTGGCGAGCGGCTACTGCTTGAAGACGGCAACCTCAACGAAAATTTGGATGCGGAGAAAATCCGCGAGTACATCTGGTTTACCGAGACGCGGACAGAATACGCGCCGCAGGTGTATTTGTCAACCGAAAAATCCACCACTCATTATAATTGAAAAACCCACCAGCCAAACAAAAAACGCCGTGATCAGGCGAACTGTGAGTAGCGGCTGGCGGATCTTAATTATAATG
>JAISBV010000097.1 GCA_031266025.1 Eubacteriales Family XIII. Incertae Sedis bacterium | reverse complement strand
CGCTTCTGCGTTCCCAATCGGGTATTCCGTATCTCGCTCCGGCAATGCTGCCCGCGATCGCCGCCAGTGTATCGCTGTCGCCGCCGATGGAGACGGCAAGGCGCACGGCGCTTCTGAGTCCTTCCGATTCGAGAAAGGCCGTAATTGCCTGCGGCACGGTATCTTGGCAGGTTTCATTGAATTCGTAATCGGCGCGTATGCCGTCGAGCGTAAAATCCATCGGGTAATAGTGCTTATCGACATAGGCGCGGATTTCGTCCTTGCTTTTTCCCTCTCGATTCATATAGATGCAAGACGCGACGGCCTCCGCGCCCTTTATCCCTTCCGGGTGATTGTGCGTGACCTCCGTGACCTTGCGCGCGAGCAACTTTGCTTCATCCAATGTCCTTGCCGCGAAGCCGCAGGGCGAGACGCGCATGGCGGCGCCGTTACCGTAACTGTTGTACGGCCCGATGCTGTCCGAATGCAGCCATTCGGAGAAGTTCGCCCCGTAATCGCCGGGACAATACCGGCGCCCCAATTCACGCATATACTTGACCGCGAGGCCGCCAAGCCGCTCCCAATCGCCGTCCGCGTCAACGATGGCCTTGGCTATGGCAAGCGTCATCACCGTGTCGTCGGTAAACCGGCAATCGGGCGCAAACATATCGAATTTGGTTGTTTTTATGTTGTCAAACTCAAACCGTGAGCCGACTATATCGCCGATTATCGCGCCGAGCATGGGGGCACCTCTTCCGCGCTTTCTAAGATGACGCCGTTTATTAGGCTTGGTATTTCCAATAAGCGTGTTGAGCGAATCATAATCAAAACTCCCTGTCATATGATGTATCATCAATGATGTCGGCAATGGAAATCTTATCTACGGTATCTTTGGAAAACAGAAATTGTGCATATAATTTGTTGGAAGGTTCGGTAATGTCTCCAAATTCAGATTCGACGGTTCCTTTTGCCTGTCTTTTTGTGCCCAATCTAATATATTTAGGATTGTCTTTGTTAAATACATAGCCGCCCATTGTCATTTTCGGAGTAGAATGATTTTGCGTTTGAGAGTTGTTATCCAACGTAATGAAATAAAACTCCGGCTTATTCGCTATATCGCCGGCATCGTTGATTTGCAAAGGATATTCATTCTCAAAAATGCGGTTCATGCTTGCAACAATGCCGACAATATCCTCCTTTACATAGGATTCAAACTCATTTGTACCGTTTTCGGGTCGAATAATATCATCGAAATCGCTTACATGTTTGAAAACACCGCTCTTGCCTCCTAATGCTTTACGGTTATACTTTATCTCTATAATCGCAACGCGATGCGGCTTGGCTTTTGAAAGCGCGATTATGTCTATACGCCCGGCTTTAGCATTGTTTTCACGGACATATTCTATATCGATGCAATGCCAATTTGAAGACTTGTTCCGGTTATTCTTTATTACCAGTTCTTGTTGTGCCCATTTTTCTTTTTCCTTAAAACCATAAGCATCTTTCATTATCCTCTTTATTGTTTCTTCGTAATTATCACATATGCAGTTATCGCTAACCGTTAAGAGACGATTCTTGCCATCCCGTCCAAGATACTTCGATGATATTTTGCACGAGAAGTCATCTTTATCGTTTAAGCTTGCTTCACAAACACTCAGCCCATTGTAGTAAAGATTTATGCAATCCTCCCTTATACCCAAAAACAGTTCATCCCGATGTTTCTGATATAACTCAAAAAGTGTGCTGTTCCTTAATTCGTGTGCAAATTGTTCGTTAATTTCTCTCATTGCGGCGCTCTCCCTTCTAAATACAACTATACTTATAAATCTTGCAAATCCTCCACGTTCTCCGGCTGTTTTAATTCATTGTCGGCCATAAACGCGCGAACGTCCTCGATTATATCCTCCGGCACGACATCCCAACCGTCGCCGATTCGCCCCGAATCAATAGTTCAAAACCCCGTCATAATAGTAGTGTCCCGGCGGTTGTTCGTCGTCCTTGTCGTCGGGATTTTCCCATTCACGCTTGTAGTAAATCACATAAGGCGGTTCGACTCTTTTTAATACGGCGAAATCGCGCTGCATCGTGCGTTTTGACGCCTCGGGGAACGCCTCCCTGTACCAGGCGTCGCAATCCTCAAAGGGCAAGTCGTCCATCATGGTTGTGAGCCGGATTATTTTTTCGATATACTGTTTCTCTTTTTTGCCTTCGGGGAAATCCGGCGCGCGGCGCGGAGCTTGTCGGTCCTCATTGCCCGCCTCGTCAACCAACACGAAGGCCTTTCGCCGGCCCGAAAAATGAATGGGGACGCCGGCTCGCTTCAAGAGAGCGATATCGCGGGAGAATGTCTTATCGCTTAATTTCCGAAAACAGTTCCTCAGTTCCTGCATGGAAACCTCTTCGTAAAATCTGAGCATATGATAAATTGAGAGTATGCGCTCGGTTTTGGATATGGTTTGCGCCGATCTCGGCATGGGGCTACCTCCCTGAAAACTCGCGTCTCACAGGCGTTCGCAATCGAAAACCTCTCCGTCGCAAAGCGTCACGACATTGTCATACATTTCACAAAACGTCTCGGCGCTTTCGGTATGAATGGGAATCAGCGTTTTGGGATTCAGGCGAGAAACCGTGGTTTCGAGTATCTCGCGGTACGCGTGGCCGCTCGCGTGGAGATATTCGATGTTCATGCCGAGCGAGCGGCATAAATCGAGGAATTTCTTTGTATACGCGGTGTTTTCATAGCCCCGCCACATGGAATATATGAGCGTCGAACCTTTGAGCGCGCTTAAACGATTCAGTCTCTCCAGAAACTCGCCCATAGACTGGCGCACCATAAAGGTGAGATTCGTCATCTTTGATACGGCGCGCGCGCCTGCGAAGGTCATGAAATCCCGCGCGAGGTATTTGTAAATGCGAGGCGTTTTTTCTTCGGTGATAAAATTCGGCACAAAGCCGACCGGATTGACGAGCAGCAGCTGTGAAGCCGCCTTGTCCGTCACGGCTTTCATAAACGGGTCGATCGCCATGGTGCGTCCGCTTTTGTTGCAGGCCCTCTCGATTCTCCTCACGCGCTCGATGTTGGTAGTGGAGCACAGCACGAATACAGGGCCGTCGGTCTCACGCATGATACGCGCGGCGTCGAGCTCCACATCCTGTTCGGTCATTCCGTTTCTCGCGCCGATATTTGTACCCTCGCACAGCAAGATATCAACTTGATCTATCAGCGTGTAAAATGTTTCGTCGATGCGGTTGAAATCGCCGGTGTAGAGCAGTTTTTGTCCGTCGGCTTCCACCAGAAAAGCCATTGCGCCCATAGCGCTGTGATACACGTTGAGCGGCACAACCTTTATATCGCCTATCCGCTCCTCATGGCCGGGGTTCAGAATTTTATTGACTCGGGGCAGAGGTCTGTTTATAAAATCGGCGATAACGTCAAGTACGTTTTTCGTATCCTCGCTCATATAGATAGGAATATCGGCGTTGACGCGTTCCGCGAGTCCGCAGTGATCGGCGTGATAGTGAGTGACGAACACCGCCGCATACGCGCTCTCTCCGCGCGTAAGTCCGTCGATTTCCATGTCGTCGGCTGCTTTCGGGTCGTCAAGGGGCGGCAGGTTGCGCCCGCAGTCCAAAATGATCTTTGTACTCTTCGTGGCAATTTCCACGATATTGCCGCCGATTTGCGCGGCGCCGCGATGGATTTTCAGTTTCATGTTCGGCCTCCTTTTTTCTATGAATCATCAAAGCGTCATCTTCTGCTTATATACGCAATTTCTTTATCGGATTTGACTCGACAGCGATTCGCGTCTAAAACATCCAAACGCAAGTCCGAAAGCGGCGTAAGATCAATTTCCGCATCGTTGGCGCCTATTTTGAGATCGCTGAATGTTTTGCTGTTATACCCATCCAAATATAATTCCCGCAGCGACGTCATTGACGCAAGCGGTGAAAGATCGGCAATCATACCGTTCAAACAAAGCCAAGTCAGATTGCGCAGACCCGAAAGCGGGCCGATATCCGTGATTTTTGTTCCGCCAATATGCAATTTCCTGAGTTTCGCAAGGTTCCGCAAAGGCCTGATATCCCGTATCGCGGCGTTATCGGCGACATTCAATTCCTCAAGCCCGATAAGTTTCTCCAACGGTTTCAGCGTTCGTATGTGCAAACCCTGACACTCCAACCGTTGCAATCGCGTCATATTTGTAACAGCAGCAAAATTTTTCACATTCGATGCTCTGTTTTTGATACGAAAATCCGATATGTTCACGAGACCCGCAAGGGGAGCGATATCTAAAACATCGCGGCAAAGCCAAGAGAAATCTGCGTTCGGGTACATCACCAGTTTTTCGAGCTGTGTCAGTGAACCCAAGGGAGAAATGTCAGGATTTCCGTATAAGCTAAAATACAAAGTCAGGCTCTTTATCTGAATCAATTCGGAAAAACCGCCGATGTCGCCGCCAAAATCCACATCCAACGTTTGTAACTTGGGTAAATGCTTGAGCGACGTCACATCACAAATGTGACTCGATTCATGATGGCCATCCGCATCATGTATACCTCTGATTCGCAGATGCTCCAATTTCCGCAGAGGCGTCAGAACAGACAGGTCGGACAGATTATCGTGGCGCGGAAAAGAATTACTGTTAAAGCTCAGGGATTTGAGCTGCCGCACCTTTTCGGTTCCGGTTATATAGTTTGATGTACCAAGGTGACGAAGTTTCTTCGCATCGCGCAGAAAGGAAGCATCTTCCAAGGTTGTGTTGAGCAAATCCAACTCCTCAAGTTCGGTCAGTCCCAACAAGGCTTCTGCGGTTTTCCCGGTGGCGGGAATCCTATAGGGCAGGCCTCCCAGCAAATATACGCTTTTTATACGCGGATATTCCTTAAGTACGGCAACAAGTTGATCTTCTTTATAGTAGTGGTGGGCATTGGCGCGCAATTGCTCGCCGTCACTTGATATCCAAAGTGATGAAAAGCTTCGGTATTTATCGATTAAATTTATACTTGCCATTACTTCCTCCCCTTCCTAAACCGAAATATGTGCCGGATGAAAAGAATGTGATCCCTTCCCAATCCTTGAGAACAGTATAACACAGTGGACGAAGGTTAAACAGACAATAGTATGGCGGGGTGCGTCGCGCGCCTTTGTGCCTTCATTGTTGCTAAGCATCAAGCTTTCACTCGTATTGTCCTATTTCCGTATGCACATTATAAACCTTTCCACCTTATGTTGTAAAGCCTGCCGCATTGCGCCATACATATGTCCTTTATGTTATCCCGCGACATGGTATAATAAACCGAAAACGGAACATGAACCTTGATAAATTAATAACGAAAATTGGTAAAAAGAAACGCGAAACACAGAATAAGGAGGGCAATGTATGAAAGTGACAAAGACAGCTATGCGTGAAGAGGCTCTGAAGCGTATGGAAATGCTTGGGCTCGATGAAAGCGTCATTGAGGACTTCCGGAAGCGGAAACGAGTATTGGTATCAGATCAGCAGTTCGTGGACTTCGATCCGGACAGTAGCGGCTCTCATGAGATTACAACATCATTTCCCAACTTTGTCTCGGTAAACGGAAGAATGTATCAGATGTTCACGGCCGCGCCAAGTGAAGAACGGCTGCAACTTATCAAAGAACTTGAAAATCAGATGAAAGTGCTGGTCTACCACGTCATCCGAATCGAAACAGACCTCGATAACGACAATGACAACCATGCAATATACGTTTTCCTAACGATATGGAGATTTCAGGAGGATTGGGAATCCGAGCGGGAAACAATCACGGATTTCTCAACGGTTTACGGTCATCAAACGCTCTATGGATACCCGCAAACCGTCAATTATCTCGAATACGGCGAAATACCTTTCAAACCGTATATGGGCTGTTTGGTCGTGACAAATGTGCGATAAAATGAACATCTATGATTTCTTCAACTCGCCCGATGTCGCCGAGCATTGCCGGCGCATCGGGCATACGTTAAACGCGGTTGAAAGCGCGGTCATGATCGACCAATGCGATTCGCGGACGCTTGCCGAGAAGCACGCGGCTTACAGGACTATAATCGCCGAATACCCCGACATGGAGATTCCGAGGGGCAACAACCACGGGTACATCGAGAGTTTTCACAAGGCGCTCGGCGATATAATCGCGTATGAGGAACAAATTCGAGAGAAATTACTGCTATCCGAGCCGGATGCGATTTATCGTGCAGGAATCGAAGACTATGATCCCGGCGGTTACTTTTCAAGCTATGAAACGGCGCTTGTTTGCGCTTTGGAGTTTGTAAAGGACGAAGAAGAAGCGCGGGAACGCTTCTGTAAAGACAGAGAAAATAAGCCGCCGGTACACATTGAGAATGACTCGGCATATTTGCTGACCGAAGAAGACGCCTCGAAAACGGCGCCCGGTGAATCCAACGGCAGAGAGAAATTTTCTATAAACTGTATAACATTACACAAGGGATACATAAACAGTGGGAAATATGTAAACGCAACGGTTTCGCGTTCCGGCGAGATAATGAGGGTTTGGCAGGAGGGCCTTATTCCGAGAGACAAGGATGATGAATTGGATTTGCTCGATTCCTGTTATATTGATATCCCGGTTCCTTTCAAACGGGGTGATCTTGTGGAGGTGGGTAATTACGGTCATCTCTTTGGGAGATCATCGGCGCCGTACGGGGGCGTCTATGTACTGAAAGACATATGCCGGGACAATATCGAACGAAACGCCAAACGTATTCTGCGAGGCGATTTGATGGATATGACGGCAAACGTCTATTATGAAGAGGATGGTCACGCGGAATGCGAATGTATCCATTTTTACCCGGACCTGCGTTACTGCCGACGCGAATTGGACGGTGAAACGCGGATACTTAAATATATCGGCCTGTACATGCAGGATAAGCTCTGCCTTTGCAGCCTCCTCAAAATACAGAAATATCTTTCGTCCGATAAGCAAATAAGCGATTTAAGAAACAGCCCTAACCTGCAATGGGATCTGAGTCAAATCAAGGATGATCTGCTCAACTGAGCTTAATCTCCTTGACAAACCGCAGTTTTTTGTAATAATCGAGCTCTATCAGGTCGGTCGGGCGCACGTTGCCGTCCTCTTTGGAGAAATACGAAAGCCCGACCGAATGCAGCATCTTGTAGACAAACTGCGAGCAGAACATGATGTT
>JAISBV010000042.1 GCA_031266025.1 Eubacteriales Family XIII. Incertae Sedis bacterium | reverse complement strand
GTGCGGCCCGTGATCAGACCGCTTTCAACGGCCCAAGCCATCGCTTCTTCGGCCCAGGCCGACACGTCGCCCGCGTCGTCATAGGCGTCAAAGCCGCCGCTTGTTCTCGGGCTGTCCGCGTAGCGGTACAGCATGGCCGCGAACTGCTCGCGTGTGATCTCTCCGTCCGGGTTCGTTCCGTCAGTAACGCCGCTTTCTGTGCCCCACTCTATCGCTTTCGAGTACCATGTATCGCCTCCGTCCGTGTCGACGCCTGCTTCGCGGGCAAGTATCGTGATAAGCATGGCTCGCGTAAGCGTGGCCTGCGGCGAATAGGCGCCGTCGCCCGTGCCGTTCATAAGTCCGCTTGCGTAGGCGTAGCGCACAGCCTTGTAGTACCACGCGCCCTTTGAGATGTCAGAGAAAGGACTGATCCATTCGCTGACGAAGTACGAGCCCGTCTCTGTGGTCGTAAAGTCCGCCTTGCCCGTCGCCGTGTTGTACTTCGCGTCCTTGATCTCCGTATATGTTCCGTCCTCTTCGAGCTTGTAGACCGTCAAAAGCTCCGCGTCTTCGCTCGCGGCCTTCGCGTACGGAAGAGCCACCGCGACCGCGCCGCCGAGCGCCGTGAGCTCCGCGTCGTCGACCTTGACTGTCAGCGTGAAGGTCTTGTTGTTTGTCTCTATGGTCTCCGTCCTGCCCTCATCCGCTATGACGACTTCGAGCGTGTCGCCCGGGCGGGCCGCTATAGTGTTCAGCGCGTCTTCCCCGAAGCTCACGTCACCGACGGGGGATTTCACGACGAATTCAAGACCGCCGTCCGCTATCTCCTTCGCGGAGGACTTGGGCAGAACCACGTCCGCTACCTTCGTGTTCGCATCGCCCTTTACCGTAACGGACACGGCCGGCGATTTGTCTTCCTTGGCTTTGTCCACGGCCGCCGTCACGTCCTCGCCCTTAACTTCGACCTTCGCCGTACCGCCGCCCGCGCCGCCGAGACTCTCCTCGGTCTTGATTTCCGTCGCGGGCGTATTGTCCGTCGTTCCGCCGGGCGTACCGGCGGCGTCCGCGGCGGTCGGATCCCTGTCAGGCGCAAGCAGCCACTTGTTGTAGTAGGTGCTGTCCGTCGCGAGGGAAGGATAATCAAGATCGGGGAACCAGTCATGTACCTCGTAGCGGTAGTCATTCACATAATGCCAGATTATCGTGTCGCCGTTTCTCAGCATCTGCTCTTTGAGACCGTAGCCGACGTGGACGCCGTTGACCGTGTACATCCATCCCGACCACGAGCCGTTCGTAAACTCGGACAGCGCATAGCCGCCGAGCACGGCCGGGGCGTAGACCGTCGCCACATAATTGTTGTTGAATGTTATATTCGATCTCATACCCGCGTCGCCCGTAGCCTTGAGGAAGAGATCCAGATTCGAATCCCCTTCCCGCATCGCGTAAGTCTTCGTGCTTATCCACGTTACGTATTTCGAATCGTTGACGCCCAAGTTGATATTCACGTCCTCGCTCGCGAGCGTCGCGCCTATAAGCCGGAACGTGACCCTGATCGAATTGTCGGGATCGGGCGTCGTGCCGGGTGTGCCGGGCTCGCCCGTATCCGACGACGGTACGGTAAAGACCGCCGTCCTCTGCAGACCGTTGCTCGTGACGACGGCCCTGTAGCTGCCGTTATCGAGTGTGAAGCCGACAGAATACGCTCCCTGCGCGTCGGACTTCGTCTGATCGGCGTACACCCTCTCGGAGTCCGCGTCACGCAGTACGAGCAGGGATACAAATGTATTTTGCGTGGTCGCGCCCGATACCGTGACCGCGTGATCGAGAACGGTCGCGGACGCCGTCAGATCGGAATAGGCGTATACCGGCGCCGTTCCCGCGATCAGCAGCACGGCGACGCATAAGGCAAAAGCCTTTCTTATGGATTTATTCACCGGTTTTCCCTCCCGTTACCGAATGACCGCTTCGCACAGCACGCGTCCCCTGTACCAGTCGTTCCACAGCATCGCCTTGATCTCGTAGTTTCCGCCCGAGGGCGCGTTGAATTCCGCTCGGAAGACGTGGCTCTGCCCGGGCTCAAAGCGCTTTGAAATATAGTTCGCCTCGATCAGGGCGCGGCTCGTCTTGTCGTACAGCCCTATGATGCATACGGCCGTCTGCGCATCCGTTCCGCCGTTTGTAACCCTGAAACTTATATCGTGGCTCGCGCCGCCCGCCGCTCCCGCGTCGAGCTTTTCTATCGAAAACTCTTGTTTCAAAACGGCGACTTCCAGAATGCCGACGACAGTCGCGTCGGACTTGAGCGCGGCCGTAATCGTGGCGGCGCCTTTGCCGTGCGTCGTCAGAACGCCTCCCGCGTCCACGGAAACCGCAGCCGGGGCGGAGCTGCTCCAGTCGATATCGGCGCTGCCTATGGGATTGCCGTTTTGGTTTTGGGCTTCGAGCCCGAACACCGTGTTCTCGCTCAGCTCAAGTCTCCCGGGCAGGATTTCTATATAGCTGACGTCTTCTTTGTTGTAGCTGATCCTGTAAAAAATCCTCGACTGCCCGTTCGTCATAAAGTCCTTCAGAGCGCCGAGCGCGTACAGCGCCTGCTGCGTGGCGAAATTTGTGTCGGCATTCGGTTTTATGTGGCAGAACGCGCCTTTGTAGTATTCGTTCGCGCCCGTGATCTGGAAGCTCAAAAGGGCGCTGACGACATTGCCGCCCGCCTTTGTGAAGGCTTCGCTCTGCGGGTCCACGCCCCAAGCGGTTACGCCGCAGATAACCTGAGAGCAGGATTCGGAATTGCTAGCGCCGTAGGACTTGTAGCCCCCGTCCTCATCCTGATTTTCCGACAGCCATTTTATGGCCGCCTCGCCCGCCATCTTTACGTCGAGCCTGTCGCGATAGGGGGCGATGGCGTACAGGGCCATGCCCGTCATGTCGGGATCGGGCCTTGAGCCGCTGTAGGCCCAACCGTCGCCGGTCTTATGGCTCAAGATATAGTCGAGCAGCGATTCCCTTGTCTGTTTCGCGCCGCCCGGCACGACAGCGCCCGCCGCGTCGAGGGCTATAAGGCCGAACACGGCCGCGTTGATCCCCTGACTCAGGCTCTGCCAGTTGTAGATGCGCTCTATAAGGTTTACGCCCGCGAAATCTGTCGGATCTGCGCCCGCCGAAAGTATGCCGAGTGTCGTGCGCTCGTAATCCGTCATGGCGCCGCCCACGTCGTTTTGCGCGATGGAGGCCGCCAGTATTTCAAGATAGCGCTGCCCTTGCCCGTACTCGTTCACGTCCTCGCCGACGGCGTTGATGGCGAAGGATTCCCAGTCCGCGTTTACGGGATATGGCCGCGTCGCGTAATAGTTCAGCGTAAGCGCTATGGCCTCGTCCACTTGGGCCCGCGTAACCGTCCCGGCCGCGAAGACCGTCTGCGGCGCGAACACGGCGAGCAACAAAAAGCACGCCGTCAGTAAAGCCGATATTTTCCTCTGCATGTGTCGCACCTCCTACTGCTGCCGCACGGCAATTTCTTTGCTGTACAGCGCCGAACCTTCCGCGTCTTTGATGTTTACGATAAGCTTGAGATTCCCCGAGGACGGGATCATGGCGCCGCAGTCATAGACGTTCTGCCTGCCATTAATGAGCGTATCCGCGAATGCGGTTCTGCTCAGCGCCCGTTCCGCCGAGATGTCCCACAGCGTGATTTCAAGCTCGGCGTTCGTCGTCTCCCTGTAGTTCGTGACTTCGATCCGCAGATCCTTGAAGGCGCCGGGCAGGGCCGTATCGCCGCCCGACATGCTGACGTTTATATCGTCACGCGGGATGCCCTGCGTCGCCATAATGTTGGTGCCCATAGGCCCCTGTCCGCAGCTTGATATAAGCGTGTTGTTCGCAACGGACGCTATCTGCAGGAGCTTGGTATACGGGTAATAAGGGTCTCCGGGCAGCGTCGGAAACTGCCATAAAAGCTCGCCCTCGGGCGACAGGGCGTTCAACTGGCTCGTAGCTATATAGACGATGCCGTCAGGCCCCACGGCAAGCATTATATCGCCGGCAGAGTCGGCTCGATCCGAGAAGCTTGTCTCAAGGCGCTCTCCGCCGTCTTTTTCGAGGATATACAGGCGCACTTCGGCGCCGGCGCCGTCTTCGACAAAGTATATCTCCCCGTTCACGGGGGCGGCGAATACATGCCTGTCCAATGCGCGCGTCCAGTTTACGCTTCCGCCGAGACTCAGATGCACAAGGCTGTACCTGCCCGTCGCGTTCCTCTGCAAGAGCATGTTGCCGTCGGCGTCTATGCCCTCAAGCGTCAGATTGACGCGAGCGTCTCGGTAAAGAAGCTCCGTCTCGCCGTCGTCGCGCTTTACCTTGTATACGGAGTCTCCGATCGCCGCGTACAGCGAGTCGCCGTAAACGAAGGCGCCGTGAATATCCCCGCTTCCGGTCGCGGCGGGTTTCCCCTCCCAGAGCAGTTCAAGACTGTCGTTCGCGTAATATATTTCGTTCTCGACCGTCAGCACATAGATGTAACTGCCGTCCGTAACAAAGTCCTTGATATGCTTAGTCCAAGTTGACTGCGTGAGCGACTTGCCGTCCGGACTGACCTTGTACATATGGCGATCCTTGTAAGCCTCTGTTTGATTATTATAGTTTTCCGTCAGATATATATTCGCGTCGCCGCCGACCTTGGGCGCCGAGAGGTATATCCCTCCGAAGTCGCTGCGGCTCAAAGACCAATTTGTCCTCCCGCTCGCGCTGAGACTCGACAAGCCCCCACTCGCCGTCAGATATATCGCCGTTCCGCCGGCGTTTAAAGCGAAATACGTGTCGAAATCTCGGCTATCCGATTGAAAGCTATAATACGGCTCGAACGACCAAACCTTGCGCACACGCGCCTGTTTGATAGTCACGGGGATTTGGCACTGCAGCTCCGGATAGTCGACGGCCGCCGCCTTGACGTAGGTGTCCACAGGCGCCGAGAAAGTTAACCCTGCGCCGTATTTGATATTGGAATTGCCGCTGCCGTCCTGATACAGCGCGGCGCCTATATTCGGCGTATCCCATTCCACCTTCATGCTGTCGTAAAAGTTGCCGTACTGGTCTTGCGCGTATATACGCAAATGCGGCAGCGCTTCATAAGCATATGTCTCAACGCTCTCCACCCTCGGCGGCGCTTCCTCCGGCACACCTCTGAGGGTATCCCAGTAGAAGTACATGCTTACGGGTCTCGGTTCTTCGCGCACTACCGCCGTAAAGCTCCGCGATACGGCGCTATTCGCCGCCTTGACCGTTATCTGCGCCGTTCCGAGAGTCTTTGCCGATACTGTCGCCGTCGCGCCGTTATTGCTGTAGCTCACTTCGGCGATGTCCGTGTTCGAGCTTTCCCATTCAAATGTCTGCCCGGACAGGAGTATTCCGCCCTGATTTCGCGCGGCGGCCCTCACCTGTGTCTGCTTCCCGGGGAAGAGCGCAAGCTCGGCGGAAACGTTGAGGCGGATATCGTAAACAACGGCGTCGCCCGTGTCTTCGTACAGGCGTACCTTTTCCAAAGCTGTTGTATTAAATGCCTGTGCTCCTATCGCGCGGTACATATTGCCGCTTCCGTCAAGATGAAAATCTCCGCGCCGCACGGCCTCGTTTGCTTCGTTATAGGTCGCGACGACCCGCAGATCCTCATTGTATATATTCGTAGCTGTATAAAGGTATCCGCCATTCCATACGCCGTAGCTTCCGGCCGGCGCGTGGCTTTGCCCGGGCGCGCCCGTATCGGGGTCTATCTCCGTCAGCCTGCCGTCTATATTCATAAGCAGCTTGCCGTAATCGGCGCTGTACAGAGGGTACTGCGCCAAGGTCTGCCTCGCGTCCAGTGACCAAAAGACAGTCCCCGTATCGGGATCGAGCGCGTCAAGGCGTCTTTGCGGAACAGACCAATATACAGTGCCGTTCGAGGGGTTTACAAGCAGTTCGTGCGAAAGCGCGGATCTGTTGTCGACCTTGACCGGGCCTGTCTTATGCCACAGCTCTCTGCCCTCACCGTCAAAGCCCCATACCTCCTGGTCAATCTCCACAAAAACGCGGTCGTCTCCGTAAAACGCGAAGAATGGCAAATTATAGGTATCGCGCTGTCCGAGACTCGCTCTCCAAAGGTATGACTCCTCATCCGGATTCAGCGCGTAAAGATACTCCGAGGCAACGACATATATGTTTCCGTCCGGGCCGGCGGCGGGCAGTCCTTCTATACTTCCGTACAAGACGGCTTTATAAATGAGCTCGCCTGTCTCGGGATCCAAAATAAAGAATGTGTCGGGGAGCGAGACGATTGTCGGACATTCCCGCCCGTCAAGGCTCAGCATACACATGCGTTCGGAAGTTGTGCCGCCGTAATTGATACTCAAATCCGCTATATCGACGCTGAAACCGGGTTTTTCGCGCCCGTCCGCGTCAAAAGCTCTGACTGACGACTCCTTGCCGGCGTAGACCGTTCCGTCGGAGGCGACCGCGAAGGAAAAAAATTCATGCTCCGCGCTCCACTCCTGCACCAATTGGAAACCCCCGGCCTGTTCATTGCCCTCGTCGATCCATTCCGCGAACAGCGTTACGGATTCGCCGGCGTTTATTTCTCGGTTGAAGTTAAAAGGTTCGGTGTATACATCGTCGGTATACCATCCCGAAAACACATAACCCTCGCGCGCGGGATTCAGCGGTCTTATTACGTAAAAGTCGCTGCTTCCCGCTCTTCCTCCCGCGTAGCCTTTTCCTGTTTTTCCGCCATAGCCCAAGTCCAAGTTTACGGTCGCGCCTATAAGGGGCCGCCTGTCTTGAAACCGCACCAAAACGGTAATATCCTCCGTCCATTGTGCGTTGTACTCGGACGGATAATATATGACCGTGTCGTCACCAACATTCGTAAAAGCGTTCATGTTGTCGAATGTAGGCGGCATTCCGAGGAAATACAGATGCTCCAAGGATGTGCAGCCGTTGAAAACATTCGTTCCGATGCTTGTTACGGCGGCGGGAACGGATACCCTTCTCAAAGCCGTCGCCCCGCGGAACGCGTCATTCCCTATTGAGGAAACGGAACTTGGGATATCAATGCTTTTCAGAGATGTGCAAGTTCGGAAAGCACTGGCGCCAATCCTATTCAGTGTGGACGGCAGTTCGATTTCGGCAAGCGATCTGGATTGGTAGAATGCATAGTCGCCGATAACCGTAAGGGTTTCGGGAAGGGTCACGGAACTTAAGGCGGTGCAATTATAAAACGCATAAGTTCCCAATGTCGTCACGGGCGCCAATATCGCGGCTCCCGTTAATTGGCTGCATCCGTAAAAAGCGTAGTTTCCGATTGTTCCCCCTTGTGGCGCGCTGTCGGGAGCATGCGCCGGAATCGTAATATTCGTTAACGCGGAACAGTTGTAAAAAGCGTAGGCGCCGACTGTTTCTATCTGCGGCGCGTCGCCGGAAAAAGTAACAGATATCAAATTTATGCAACCATGGAACGCGCCTCTGTTCGAATTAGTGTTGCCCGTGCTTGAGCCGGCCTCAATGGTTGTAACGGTTTCAGGGATCGTAACAGAAACAACGGTAGTATTGCTGCCAAAGGCCGCCTTCGCGATTTTCGTAACTGTATAAGGCTTGTCATTATAGAATACCGTTTGGGGTATAGTCACCGATATGGCGCCTGCGGACGTAAACGAAGTGACCGTAGCGGTATCATCGTCGTGTAAGCTATAACCAAATCCCCCGTCGTCTGTATACGGCGTATCGGCGGCGCTGACGGAGATAAGGCCGCACAGACCGGCAATCAACATGACCGCCGTTGCAAACGCAAGAATCTTAAAATTTTTCAAACGTCCGGTATGTGTTTTCATTTCACTGATTACGCTTTCTGTATAATATAAGATAACGACGACGGGAGAGCCGGACTCCCCCGTCACTGTATTCGCGCCGCGCCGAACAGCAAATCAACAAGCGGTTACAAGATGTTAGCGAGACGTATTGACATACGCTACTCTAAGCCGTTAAATCCGTTGAAAGACGCCCCTTTTAAGCTTCCAAGGAAAGTCCAAACCTCCGGTTCTCCCCCTGCCAAAGGTGTTTGACATGCAGCCCCGGGATATTTACCGTCTACCGTATACACCCAGTTGTTCACGTCGCCGTTAATTGTATCGACATAGGCGCCGTTGCTTGTAATGATGACATGCCCGTCATCCGGAACCCATTCCCAATTCTCACCGTCAAAACTGGGATTGAAATGTGATTCCAAACCCCAAAGGAGGGCGTGCAGAGCCGTTACGTGATCTTTCATTACGGCGGAATCGGAGAATTGCTGGCCGAACACATCCTTTAAGGAAAAATACGGCACCTCGTTGAGCGTAAGTGTGAAATTGTCTTGGCTCTTGCCGGGGCTGAATTTCACTGTCAGGGTAATGTCCTCCACCGGTTCGGGTGGTGCGGGGGCTTCCACAACTATGTGGCTGTAAACCTCATACAAAGCATAATCGTCGGCGTAGTGCGCGTATATATCTGCCTCTCCTTCGGCAGAAGTGTCAACATCAACGATTGCGTAGGCCGCTCCGCCGGCAGACCCGTAAGGAGTTACAACCGCGATGTTTTCGTTCGTGCTGTACCATATAACTTTTTCGGGCGCATCAAGGGGAACCAACATCTGCGGATTATTCTTATAGCCTTTTACCTCAAGCGCAATGGGAGGAACTTCATCATCCACATCGAACGTGTACGCGAACATGTTTGGGTCGGTGAATGTAATGCCCGCTACCGGCGTTACAAGGATGTGACTGTTAACCTCATACGAGGAAAACCCATCGACATAGTACGCGTATACATCGGCTTGGCCTGCGGCAGCAGTATTAATACTAATATCCGCGTAGGCCGTACCCGCCGGAGAATCATATCCACTCGTAGCTATGCTCACGACGCTCGGATCTGTACTGTACCATGTGACGTTTTGTGGGTTATCAAGGGGAACCAATTCCTGCGGAACATTCGTATAGCCTTCGACCACAAGATGAATGATAGGAGCAACATCATCCTTAGCGAACACGTTCAAAGCCATGTTTTGGTCAGTGAAGGTAATGCCAGCGATCGGCGTTACAACTATGTGACTGCGCACCTCATACACGGAAGGCTCGTCGTTGTAATACGCGAATATATAGGCCTCGCCCGCAGCAGAAGTGCTAATATTAATCCGTGCGTAGGCCGTGCCTGTCTGAGAATCAAACCCACTCTCGTCTATACGCACGACGCTATCGTCCGTGCTGAGCCATGTAACGTCTTCGGGATGATCAAGGGGAACCAATTCCTGCGGGTCGTTCGTATAGCCTTCAACCACAAGCTGAATGATAGGAACAGGTTCACCCTTAACGTATGTGTACGAGAACATATCAGGGTCAGTGAATGTGATTCCGTCAATATTGTCCGCGAAGGCGGCCGGCGTGCAGGCGGCAATTACCGCAAGAGCCAGAAGAGCAGCAAAGAGTCTTTTAATGCTTTTCATTTCGATCTCACTTTCTTAAACACTTCTGAAATATCCGTTTTGCAAAATCCAAGTTCTCACAAGTTGTATCGTTCTATCGCGTATCCCAATTCGGTCAAATTCTTTTAAGCTTTCGTCGCGGCGTACAGCCCGATACGCGTACGGCTTGCGCCGCGACCCCGATTCAATATCCGTTTCCATAAGCATCACCCCCTTTAGTATCCTAACCCCGTACTTTTACATATATGCCGCGCAAACAAAAAGACCGCGACAATCCAAAATTTTGGAATTGTCACGGCCGTTATTCCCGTGATCCGAACAGAATTCGCTGTGCGCGCGAAAGACTCTGCTGTTCTGACTTCATGCAGGTCTCCCGGCTCGCGCATCCGAGATCCGTGCGATAAAGCACAGTCCCTCACATCTGTTTCAACCTTCCCGTTTTATCGGTGATTGGCTTTCGCCCTAAGAAACAGACCCCGCGCATACGGTAGCGGTTCCGCTCGCGTCCCGGCGCGTTTCACAAGTTCGCGCCGAAATCAGAGCCTACTCGGGATTCACACCCGATTCCCTATTCTCCAAGGAACGCATCTCTTATGGGAGGAAGCGCGCCCCGGCACAAAAAGCGTATTGAATTTTCAAATAAACGATCCGGAAGAAAATGCGAGTTCACGGCAAATTTTCTCTCTACAGGCAAAAGTCTATCACTTATGCGCGCCGCAGTCAAGGTGAGCCGAGCGATTTTTTTGGTAAATCCTTGTTTATTTTTGGTAAAAACTAAAATTCCGGCGCCGATAAGTTTGCTTTTCACTCGCTTACAGTTTGAAACCGTCGAAGGTGTGCCGGTTCCGGGTATCTTTTACTCCAAAGCCGTTGTTATTTCTAAGTGTTTTTCGTAAAAACCAAAATACAACGAAACAAACATCGCAAGGAGACGCGATTATGATTTACAGACAAATTGTGAATGCGGATGCACTGTCAGACGTGATATCAATACCGCAAATATTCAGGAACAGGCGTGTAGAAGTCATTATACGGGAAGCGCCCGAAGCAGTACCCGCGCCGGCGGCGCGGCAGACCGCGAAGCGGGCTTAACAAATCAGCGGGCTTGTCGCCGATTTGAACCGGGGGTTTGGGGGCGGGTTCGCCACCAACAAGCCGTGAAGCGGCGCATAATGCGTAGCAATTATGCGCCCACTTTACCTTGCTTGCCAAAACGTGAACGGCCAAAAAGATTTGAGGCGCTTTGCATTTCTTTCGCGCCATCGCAAAGACTCAAGCTACGATTTGAGAATGTAATAGGCGTAGCGGTTGTCGCCCACTTTTTCGATTCTTCCCTCGCTCACCATTTCGCGCAGCAAAGCCCTGATGCGACCATTGCTCAAACCAATGACATTAACTAAGTCTGAAACCT
>JAISBV010000035.1 GCA_031266025.1 Eubacteriales Family XIII. Incertae Sedis bacterium | reverse complement strand
CCGAAAACTTCCCGGAAACCGTCCGTGAATGGGAGCGCGGCATGCGAACCTTTGAAGAAACACCGGAACGGACAGGCCTAAAAGAAGCTACGTTTTACAATCGTTTACGGGAGCTTCGCGCTGTAAAAGAATGAGAATGTAAAGGTAAAGGGACATTAAAGCTATTATTCGTCTAACATGAGCGGCTTTTTCGATTGCCGCAGTTTTTTTATTTCATCGCGCTCCACAATCTGAATGCTTTTATCCGGCATGGGTAAATCCTCCGGCAGAGTTGCATCGATGTCTATCATAGCCTTGCGTATTTTTTCGGCGACAGCGTAATGAATATTATTTGCCTCAATCGCCGTTGACGCTTCATCTTTTTTCAGCTTTTCTTCGGTCTGCGAAATACGGAACAGTTTTGCGATAAGTTCCGTGCTACCCATAAAGTCCAGTATCTTTTCGCCTTCTTTTAATCCTTTTCGAGTGTGTATGTCGGCAACAGTCAATCCGCCGTATAACCCCATATATCCCGAATTTTGAAAAATGGCGAACTCTTCATCGGTAATAACCCCGGCATTATGCGCCGCTTCCGCAAGAAGTTGATTCCACTGTTTAATGTTGCCGCGAACCACCAAGCGTTTATTGTTCTCATCAAGTTGATTGAAAACGTCGGCAACCTCGGCGCGGCGGGTTTGGATAGCAAAATAGGTCTGACCGAGAGCGATAATCTCTTTGCGCGGGTCGCCGTTTTGCACAATCAAGTAGCAAGCATAACGATTGAGTCGATAATCAACGACAGAGCTTTTCCTGCCTTTGCCGGAGATGATTGACTTCCTGACCTCAGGAAAGCAATCGTCGATGCTGAACCCGCTGTTCTTACAAGCAAGCATCGCTCGCTTGACAACTTTATGAAAATTCTCCCATTTTAAGTATTCAAGCACAGGAGCAAGTTCTCGCGCAGACCAAAAAACCAAGCCTTTTTCGGTGTGCTTGATGTCTTCAAAAGACTTGTATTCTTCCGCATTCAGCTTCGCCATATTCGTTCCTCACTTGAAGGTCAACATCATTGCCTCCTGTTTTTATTGGCAGCATATCATAATTTCCATTGAACTACAAGGTTTCAGATCAACGAAAAAACAAACAAATTACATTGCTCTGCTAAAAAACCCGCTCGAAAACTTCACGGAAACCATACGCGAATGGGAGCGCGGCATCCGGACATTTGCGGAAGCTTTGGAACGGACAGGCCTAAAAGAAGCTACGTTTTACAATCGTTTGCGGGAATTGCGGGCCGTGAAGGAATGAGAATAAACTACAAAAAGGTAAACTTTTTTACAGCGAAAAACCTCGTATCGTGTGTATTGCCGGACGACATGCGTGAAGGCGCCGACTATCCGCTCCATCCTCCGCGCCATTGTCGGCATCGGCGGAATAACCGTTTTATCAGCTTATTTGCGGCGGTCGGCAGACTGAGACAACACAAAACAGGAGTGTCGTGAAATGACGCAGGGGTACACGGACAAACCCGTGGAAACAATGTACCATGATACATTTGGGATAAAACCGTATATCAACGGTCTTTGCCGCTTCATATTGGACTGTGACACGCCGATGACAATTTCTGTGCAAGGCGACTGGGGCAGCGGCAAAACGGGCATGATGAATATGATCAAAGCAAAACTGGGCGAGCAAGTGCTGTCAAGCTGGTTTAACACATGGCAGTTTTCCCGGTTCGGCATGAAAGACAATCTCTCCGTTTGTCTGCTCGGCAGTCTGTTAAAAACAATTTCAGGCAGTGAAGACAAGCTGCAATCCGTTCTGGGAGTATTGAAAGGGATTGCCAAGACGACAACGGTAATTGCCGCAGAGAGCATTCTCGGCGGTACGGTCGCGGAAAAAGTTGACGGATCGTTAAACGCAAAATCATTTGACGAGCTTACCGACGCCATAAAGACATTAAAAGTAAAATTCCAAGAAGCCGTCAATCAAAAGCTGCAGTCAACCGGGAAAAACCGTCTGGTCGTCTTTGTTGATGATTTGGACAGACTGCCGCCGGAGAGCGCGGTTGAACTATTGGAATCAATGAAGGTTTTTCTGGATTGCGAAAACTGCGTGTATGTTCTTGCGATAGATTATGAGGTTGTCGTGCAGGGCATAAAAGTGAAATTCGGCAGCGACATTGACATGAAAAAAGGCAAAAGCTTTTTTGATAAAATAATCCAACTTCCATTTAAAATGCCTGTTGAACAGTACAATATCGAAAAGTACGTAGGAGATATGCTGAAAAAGATGAATCTCTTTCAAGCAGACACGCTCCCAATCTATACAAATTTAATCAAACGCTCCATCGGATTTAATCCGCGAACGATGAAACGCCTTTTCAATACATTCTTTCTGTTGGATTCAATTATCGAAGATGCGGGAAGACTTCCGTCGCCCGAAACGCCGGAAACGGCAAAAAGGACGCTATTCGCAACACTCTGTATGCAGATGGGATATCCGGAGTTATTCGATATTATCGTTACTTCAAAGGATTTTCTTGACGCTGATTTCTTAACTGCGCTGTCGGACGCGGATAAAATCAGAGAAAACGCGGATTTGCAATCGGAGTTTAAATCGGCGGAACCCGAAAAAATTACCGCCATATGCGCATTCATGAGATATTTCGTCAACGCGGTGGACAACAGTCCCGAGGATGGTATAAACGAAAAAGATATAGAAAATCTGAAAGACGTATTGTTCTTTTCAAGCATGACGTCCGTGACATCAGGCGCGCAAAACTCCGAAGAATCAGAAACCGGTATTGATTGGGAATTTCGATACAGGCATAAGAATTTGGCGAGGAAAATAAACGCGTATCTGAAGGAAACGTATAAATTTGCAAACGATATATATCAGCCCAGAAAAACCAAGGACGGACGGCGCATTTCGAGCGCTTGCGTATATGCGGATTTCAAAAAAGACAACGTGCGGTTCAAGGCGGAATGCGGATTACATTTAGATGTAAAAAATGAGAATACATGTCTTTCATTTGCCGTTTATCCTCTGGGCAATAACACGGCTGATGACGTAAGGAAGATCATACCGGATAACTTCTACGAAAATGTATCCTGGTTCGGTACATATTATGATGTTTCCAACGCGGCCGCATCTATCAGCAAAGACGAGGACGAACTGTTCGATTATTTCAAACCGTTTCTTGATACGTTTTACAGCAAGTTGAAATATGTTTTGGATCATTAACAGTTACAACACAATTATTATTGTAAGGGAGGTACAAAAAAATGGCCAAAGAGGAAATAAGAGATGCCAAGAGGAATAAAATCGGCTACATGGATCGAAAGCTGAACGGGGAATGCGTAATTTATGATAAGCGAAGCAATAAGATTGGAACAATAAAACCGCAGGGCGATAGGCTTATCGCGTACGACAAACGCAACATAAAGCTCGGCTACTGGGATGAGAGTTCAAACACTACGTTTGACGCAAAAGGCAAGAGACTCGGAAAAGAAAATTTACTTATGGGTTTTTATGAGTTTACATGATTTATGAAAATTGCAAAAGGTATTTTTCAAACGACGGCTTCGGCATATATCTTGGGATTGGAAGAGAGAGGTACCAAATGACGACATTTTCTGAAAAATTCCCCGAAAGCGAAAGGGCTTATTATGAAGCCAATTCGAAATTGCTGCGTGACTGGAAGAGCTGTATTTCGGATGAAATGGCAGCCAAGGGCTATTCCTCCGATGTATTTGTGACTGACGGCTTTTATCCGTATTATTATTCACAAAAAACAAAAGTGTTGTTCATCGCTGCGGAATGCACGGGTCTGAGCGGCCGTGACTATATAGAAATCATATACGGCGCCTATAAAGAAAACCGGATCGGCGACCCGTCGCAGCATATCAATCAATACAAATTTCATGAGCGCATGTTCCGCATAACATACGGCATAAACAATAATTTTCCGGAATGGGATCAGATACCGCGCCCGTCGGAATTGACGACGGATTTTGGCGCCGGCGAGGGCGTCAGTTTTGCGTTTATGGAGTTATCAAAATTCAGCAACGATACGGGGAGATATCAAAAGAATTTTAAGGCGATAAACGATTTTGTCGGCATGTCGCAAAACGAAGAAAGGAATTTTTGGAACGACCAGATAAAAATATTGAATCCGGATTTGATTATCGCGATGAATCTAAATTCCTATTTGAACTGCTTGGGCAATATTACCGTTATTTACGATAAAAATTGTCCGCGAGAATATACATTGGATGTCGGGCACAAGAAAATAACATTGCTCGATACATACCATTTTTCGTATTTGAAGGGCGCAAAAACACATTTTTACGATCCCATAGTAAGCATACTGAAAAGAAACGGCGTGCAGCAAAAAGGCACATAACTTGGAAACTTACGCCGGCCGGCGCGCCTTGATATCCGGATTGATATCATCGACTATATATTGCCGCCCCGCGGTATGCAGTGCTTCGTATCATCCGTGCTCACGCATACGCTCTATCGTCTCGCACCGTTCCGCCACAGCCTGTGCAATCTTCTCGTTCCGCGCTTCGTCGGGTTCATTTGACTTGGCCAATATTTCCATGCACGCTGTTTTAATTCCGTCGAGAGAGCTGTAATCGTACCAACTTAAATCCGATACCAGTTTTATCTGTTCTTCGTGTTTGCTCTTGAACGGCTTGCACTCCGTTTCGCGCCCGACAAAGCGCTCGTTGTACCAAAGAGACGTCCCGCTGTCGAATATGGGTGAAAAACTTTTCCATTCGAGGGTATTCACATCGCGCACAAAACCGAAATTATTGAAATGCCTGTCCTCATTCGATATGATATAATCGAGCGTCAGCATCCGGTTGATCGCTTCCCCGGCGCCGGGGATTTCAAGACTCTCGCAACATCGCAGCAAATGTGTCAACACGGAATCGTTGTTGCTTCTTTTCTGCGTTTCCCATACTCTCCGTGCCGATACAAGCTCTGTATCGGGCGTTACGAAATTCTCGCACAGACTGTACGGTCTTTCGCGCTCGTACATCAACTTATAATCCGCGTGATAAATGCCGAGTCGCCGCATAACGGCGCTTGCTATAACCTCGTTGAACGGTTCCTGATTATACGGTCTGCTGCTGCCTTTCATAAGCAGCCTTTTTCCGTCCGCGATTATCCATTTTTTTCTGAGCCATCCGTCCGACGTATTGTCGGGCGACATCAGGTTTATATGCACGTCGGCGTCAGGTTCACGTCCGAACAGTATCTCACCGACATCCTTTGAAAATTCGTTTTGGAAAAAATTAATATTTTCCCATTTCAATCCCTCTTCTTTGGGACTGAACCAATATTGATCGGAAAGACTGAGGCCGTAGCACTTTTCTATCAAATGTTCGGAGGAACTTACGCCCATGTTCCTAAGCGCCTCTCTTATTCCGTCGCGGCTCGCCGGAATTGTGCGCCCCATCCACCAATCGTTCAACGAACGGCGATTCGGCTTTCCGTCACTCATTTCCGTTCCGACGGGCAAACGACGAGTATCAAAGATTTTATTTATTTTGGTTATACTTCCGATTTCCAAATCGATTTCAATATCAATGACGGGAACATTCTTGTGCATAAGTGTACATTCCATACGTTTGACCTCTTTCACATACACACTTCGTTGAAAATCACGCCGGCCGGCGCGCCTTGATATACAGATTGATGTCGTCGACGATATACCGCCGCTCACGTCTCCTCCGGATAAGTGGCCTTTCTCGTATCCAATTCATCAATGTCGAATAATTCATTAAATTTATTATTCTAACATCCTAACGTTTTTGACGGCTTTCCGCAAAATAGCGCAAATTGCGCGAACGTCCTTCGCGCTTCAGTTCACCGCGTTCAATCATTTTGCGAAGCATGAGTCCTGCCGTCGTCTGTGACACTCCGAGAAATTGTTCAACCTGTTTGCGGCTGATTGAGCCGTGTTTTGCCACGAACAGCATAATGTTCTCCTCCGGAGATAACGCGATATCCGCAGTGTTATTTGCAAATGCAGCGTTCAGGTTCGGCAGAATCATTTTAAACACATTGGGCGAAACCTCAATTTTAGGTTGCGCAAGTGAAGTACTGTATGCCTCAAATATTTTCAGAATACCTGTACCGTAGGCTTCAATAAGTTGCAATCTATAGAACACAGCGGCCAAATCAGAGTTGCGACAAGCGGAATAGCCGCTCAGAATGTCCTCAATCTCAATGCCGCTAACAAGACCTCCGGGAGAAATAAACTCTGTTCGGTCGGAAAAAATCTTGATAAGTATGCTGCCGCTCGTTGCGTATTCGCGATGGGCAACGGCGTTAAGCAAGGCTTCCCTGAGCGCCGATTCCGGATAATCTCGTTTATCAATGCGAAGCAGTTTGTCAAAAGTCGCTGCGATTTTATTATTGAGGTCGAGATAATCGTAAACATCCCTGAGTTGTTTAAACAGCGAACCGCTGAATTCGCGACGGTCTTTGAAAGCCTGTTGCATTGTATCTTGGAATACAGCGGCCTTAACTGTGTGGACACACTGCTCGGAAAGCAACAGCGCGAGATTTGTATAGATTTTATCGGAGTTCAGCAGACCGAGCGTCGCCATTTGCGAATCTCCGAACGCCACATTTCGTTGTGAGAATTCAAGTTCTGCGGAATCGAATGTCAAATCCTGTTCTGTCGAACGCAGTTTTTCATAACTCTCGCCGTCAGTCTCGCGAATCATCTTACGAATTGCCGTACCGGTCGCGGGAACGGACGACGCGCCGTGACGAACAAACACCCCCTCCGGACGTATGCCTTTGCCTGCAATGTAATACGGGCGTTCAGCGCCGCCTTGAACCACAATCAATATAATTTGCCTATCGTCAACTTGCTCGATTTTTGTTTGCGTGAACAGCGTAACATCCGGTTTAATGCCGTCGCGAAGCATGTTGTTGACAGTGATAAGGTCGGCCGCCGCGTCTGCGAGACCGATAATATCGCCGTTATCGGCGATGCCGACGTACAGCGTTCCGCCGCCGCTGTTAGCAAACGCAACAATACTTTTTTTAATGCTGTCGACAACCTGTGATTTCAGTTCAATGGTTTCGCTTTCTCTGATCGACATAAATTCGACTCCCCATAGCAATCTTCTTTCTAACATTCTAACATATCTAACGGAATCGTCAAGCATAAATCAGAAAAAATATAAATTTCCTAAGCATCGTGATCCGCTTCAATGCCATTACAACTTACGAATCGCACTTGCTATACTTAGGAAATTCATCTCCGGGCACTTGCCGGTCGGGGGATTGTGCCAAACATAAGGTATTACGCCGATAACCGCGATGACTATTTTACAATGTTGGAAACCGGCGTCGGCGTGGGGATCACCTGCACCTTATATCCGAGCATGAACAGCGGGAATACCGATTTTCGGTTTATTTTGGTTCACGATCACATGATGTTCAAATACCTCGCAATATGGAGGAAGACGATTCAAACATGCACATTCTCAAGTTTTGTACAGAAGTTAAGCGGTATATTGAACAAAATACCAATCCTGTATTCAGTTATTGATCTTGCAAGTCAAGCTTCCCGCCGAAGGGCGTTTTGCGGATGTCTTACGGACATTCGGCGGACGTTCGGCGGACGTTTTGCGAACATCTCTCAAAAAATACTTGTTTCCGCCATGACTTTTTACTATAATAGTATCAATCGCAAAAATATATGACCGTGAATATCTCATAGGAGGCATCGATGATCGAGATTCGTTGGCACGGCCGCGGCGGACAGGGCGCGAAAACTGCCGCGCTTTTGCTCGCGGACGTCGCGTTTTCGACGGGCATGTACGTTCAGGGTTTTCCGGAATACGGGCCCGAGCGCATGGGCGCGCCCATAACCGCCTACAACCGGCTTGACGACCGGCCTATCCGCATACACTCCAACATATACTTTCCTGATATAGTTGTACTTGCAGACGAAAGCCTTATCGACTCAGTGGACGTTACGGCCGGACTTAAAAACAACGGTTCCATCGTCGTGAACACAACGCAGAAACCCGACAAAGTTCGCAGGATGTTCTCGGATTACCCGGGCGCCGTATATGCCATAGACGCGATGGATATCTCTATACGCAGCATGGGGCGCAACTTGCCCAACACGCCGCTCTTGGCCGCCGTCGTAAAGCTTACGGGCATTATCGACGAGAAAGCATTCGTGAACAATATGAGGGAGTCCTTCGCGCACAAGTTCGCGACGAAGCCCGAGGTCGTCGAAGGCAATATGAACGCGCTGCGCGAAGCGTGGAGAGGGGTGATTCTCGTTTGAAGAAAAATCTTATGGAGCTTATGACGCCCGGTGCGGGATGGAGTACGCTGAGTCCCGCCGCGCAGGTTTTCGGAGAAGGCAATTCCGAGTTTTTCAAGACGGGTGAATGGCGCACGGAAACGCCTGTATGGAATCCCGATCAATGCAAGCAATGTCTTCTCTGCTTTCCCGTATGTCCTGACAGTTCCATACCCGTCAAAACAGGCAAGCGCGGCGGCTTTGACCTCGATCATTGCAAGGGCTGCGGTATTTGCGCCAAGGTATGCCCGTTCGGCGCCATTTCCATGCAACTGCTCGGCGCCGTATGAAGGAGGCACAGTATAAATGAGCAAGAGAGACAGGCTGTCCGGCAACGAAGCCGTGGCGACGGCCATACGGCAGATAAATCCCGACGTTGTTGCGGCCTTCCCTATCACGCCGTCAACGGAGATACCGCAGTACATATCGTCTTTCAAGGCAGACGGGTTGATAGATACGGAATTTATCACCGTCGAATCCGAGCACAGCGCGATGTCTGCCTGCATAGGCGCGAGCGCGGCCGGCGTACGCGCGATGACGGCCACGAGTTCAGCGGGTATGGCGCTCATGTACGAGTTGCTCTACGTGGCGGCCTCAGACCGGCTCCCTATCGTTATGGCGGCTGTCAACAGGGCGCTCTCGGGCCCCATCAACATCAACGCGGATCATTCCGACTCGATGGGCGCGCGGGATTCGGGATGGATACAGATATACAGCGAGAACGCACAGGAAGCTTATGACAATATGCTTATGGCGCACCGCATAGCCGAACATCCCGACGTGCTGCTGCCCGTGATGATATGCCAAGACGGATTTATAACGAGCCACGCGGTCGAAAACATAGTGACGGAGGACGACGCGTTCGTAAAATCATTTGTCGGCGAATACAGGCCCGAAAAATACTTGCTGAATCCAAAGGAATCCCTCGGCGTCGGGCCTTACAGCGTATCTGTATATTATATGGAAATAAAACGTCAGCAATTCGAGGCCATGAACAACGCGCGACGCGTCGTTGCGGATGTTTCCGCCGAATTCACCGCGCTGACAGGGCGCGAGTACGCGATGTTCGAAGCCTATCGTATGGACGACGCGGAGCTTGCGGTTCTGCTTATGAGCTCGTCTGCCGGTACGGGCAAGGTCGCCGTAGACGCTCTGCGCGAGCGCGGCGTCAAAGCGGGTCTTGTCAAGCTGCGCGTGTTCAGGCCTTTTCCCGCAGCAGGGATAGCGGACGTTTTTAAGGGTGTCCGGGCGCTCGGAATCATGGACAAGAGCGACGGATTTTCCGGCTGCGGCGGGCCGCTCGGCGCGGAGGTTCGATCGGCGCTGTACGGCAAGGCCGACGGCATAAGGACGATCAATTACGTATACGGTCTCGGAGGACGGGATGTCCGTACAGAGGACTTCGAATACATATTCGATGAACTTGATCGCATGGCGGACGGCGGCGAAGCGCCTGATTGCCGCTATCACGGCGTCAGGGAATAGAAACAGGCTCGGAACATTTCCGATCGCTCACGAGTATAACTTTGGCATGGTAATCATTTTATACTGTTCTGCATTGAGATTCCGCTCAAAATTCTTTGAGCGTACAGTAGAAAACAGTATTTACCAATCTGCTTCAAGGTAAAGTTTACCCGTTCGCAAGCTCCGGGCACGAGTAATTGCAGATTAGTATTATCTGTTTATTTATGGCAGCCGACAGGCTGCAATGGTGGCAAAAATGGCATACAATACATACAGTTTGAAGGAAGCGGCCAATCGCCCGGAACGCCTTGTCGGCGGGCATCGCATGTGCGCCGGCTGTGGGAGCCCGGTCGCCGTCCGCGCCGTGCTTAGGGCGCTGCGCCCCGAGGACAGAGCAGTTATCTGCTCTGCCACAAGCTGTTTGGAGGTTTCGACCTGCACATATCCATACACATCATGGAACGACTCCTTCATTCATACAGCCTTTGAAAACGCCGCCGCGTCTATAAACGGCGTCGAAGCCGCGTACACCGCGCTGAAAAAAAAAGGACGCTTAGAAGAAAACTACAAATTCATCACGTTCGGCGGCGACGGCGGTACATACGATATAGGTTTTCAGTCGCTCTCAGGCGCTATGGAACGCGGCGCGGATATGGTCTACGTATGCTATGACAATGAAGCCTACATGAACACAGGCATACAGCGTTCGTCCTCGACGCCCATTTACACGGACACCACAACATCGGCGACGGGCGTCCGGTCGGACGGCAAACCTCAATTCAAAAAGGATTTGACCAAGATCATGGCGGCCCACAACATCCCCTATGTCGCGCAGACCACATTCCTCGGCAATTTCAAGGACATACACAAAAAGGCCGAAACAGCTATCTATACCGAAGGGCCGGCCTTCCTCAACGTCTTGGCGCCCTGCCCGAGGGGATGGCGATACGCGGAGTCAAATCTGATGGAGATATGCAAGCTCGCCGTGGAGACTTGCGTATGGCCGCTCTTTGAAGTGATAGACGGTGAATGGGTTCTGAACTACGAACCGAAAAATAAGCTGCCTGTCAGCGAATATCTAAGAGCTCAAGGCCGATTCAAGCATCTGTTTGAAAAAGGCAATGAGGCTCTGTTGGAACGCATTCAAGACGACATAGACCGTCGGTGGGAGGGTTTGATTAATCTCTGCAGTATATCATGATTAAATTTTTAAAGAAAAAAATAAATTATTACCTGTTTGCGGACGATCTCCCATTGCAGGGCCGTATGCTGAATCTTATCTGCGTGTTCGGCTTTTGCGCTGTGCTTGTCGCCATGTTTTCGCACATAATCGAGGGGTCCTCAGTCTACGCAATATATATTCTGCTCATGATGCTCTTTATCATAATCGCCGTTACGTGGCTTTTCAACAAATATCACCGGTACGCGCTCGGCAGTCTGTTTGCGGTAATCGCCATCGGAGACATACTGTTTCCAATGCTTTTTTTTGTGACAGGCGGTACGGACGGCGGCATGGCCGCTCATTTCGTACTCGGTATTACCCTGTGTTTCATGTTGGCGCGCGGCAGAAGTCTTAAAATTCTCGTCACGATTCAAATCGCCGTGATAATCGCTTGCTATATGACAAACGTATTCTATCCCGAGATATTCCCCGTGCCTACGAATTATCAGAGGTATATAGACATATTGCAGACCATAATGGTATCGGGGATGTTCATAGGCTTCGTGCTGATATTCCAGATGCGTATATATCGGGAAGAGAAGCGGAAAGCCGACGACGCCATCAGGGCCAAGTCGGAATTTTTGGCCGGAGTTTCGCACGAGATACGTACGCCGCTAAACGCTATAATCGGTCTCGGAGAGCTTGAGATGCGCAAGGCACTGCCGGCGGATACGTTGGAAAATCTAACTAAAATGCAAAGTTCCGGCAACACGCTGCTCAGAATCATTAATGACCTCCTTGACATATCCAAGATAGAATCCGGGCGATTTGAGATGATTCCGGGCGAATACGATGTTCCGAGCATGATCAACGACACTGTGAGTCTGAACATAGTGCGCATAGGCAGCAAACCCATCAACTTTGAATTAGAACTCACAAACGGCTTGCCGGCGCGGCTGTTCGGCGACGAACTGCGCATCAAGCAGGTTTTGAACAATCTGCTCAGCAACGCCTTCAAATACACGCGCGAGGGCAAGGTCAAGCTTTCGCTGAGCGGGCGCAAGGACGGCGACGCGTTTTGGCTGATCTGCGAAATCAGCGATACGGGCGTCGGCATTCGCGAGGAAGACATCGGCCGGCTGTTCACGGAATACAGCAAGCTTGATATGACGAGCAACCGCCATATAGAAGGTACGGGGCTCGGTCTTTCCATTTGCCGCAACCTCGTCGAGATGATGAGCGGACGCATAGAAGTGAAAAGCGTGTACGGAGAGGGCAGCGTATTTACGGCCTCTCTGAAACAGGGTATTGTAAACGGCGGAATTATAGACGACGCAACAACGCAAAACCTGATGTCGTTCAACTACAATCTTGAACGCAACAAGCGCGGCAAAAATCTGGTAATGACCCAAATGCCCTACGGACGAGTCCTTGTAGTGGACGACGTCTCTACAAATCTCGACGTCGCAAGAGGTATAATGCTGCCATACGGCCTTACGGTGGACTGCGTGACCGGCGGACGCGAAGCTGTGCGTCTCGTGCGCGAGGGAAAGCCTCGTTACGATTTGATATTCATGGATCACATGATGCCGGAAATGGACGGCATCGAAGCCGTACGCGTGATACGCGAAGAAATCGGCTCGGAATACGCGAAAAACGTGCCCATCATAGCGCTTACCGCCAACGCCCTCGCGGGAAACGACAATATGTTCAGGCAGCACGGCTTTCAGGACTTTCTATCCAAACCCATAGATATAATGAAGATGGACGTCGCTCTGAACGCTTGGGTCAAGAACGCCGAACGCGAAAAAGCTCATTTTGAGACACAGGATGCGGTCAAGGCGTCGGCTGACAGTTTGTCAAGCGATGTTGCAAGCGATGTTGCAAGCGATGCGGCCGCAGCCCCAAAATCCAAAGTCACGTCCCTTTCCGGAGTACGTATAGAAGGACTCGACATAGACGACGGACTCAAACGGCTCGGCGGCAAGGAAAACATCTATATTATGATATTGCGCTCCTTTGCGAACAGCACGCCCGCTTTGCTCGACCGTCTCAGAAACTGCGACGAGACCGGCCTGCCGGACTACACGATCGCCGTGCACGGAATCAAGGGCAGCTGCCGCAATGTGAGCGCCAAGGCGCTCGGCGACGAGGCCGAAGCCCTCGAAAAAGCCGCAAAGGCAGGAGACCTGACGCAGGTTTTGGCGGGAACGGGCGCGCTCGTAGCGGGCGTCGAACGTCTGCTTGCCGACATAGACGCCGCTCTCGGATAAAAGTTGTCCCCTGCCCTATCAGCAATACCTAAAACGCCTACGCTTGCAGGCGATTTTTTGTCATTGAAAAAATCGCCGCGCCGTCAGGTATATTTTTCAAAACCTGCCCCATGATGATTGACAATCTCAACTGTTCAATGTAAAATAGAAAAAGGCAGTTTTGTTTAGCAAAGCTTTCTTCTGTGTTTTCAATCGCAAAGGTATATAAATACCGCATCCTTTGGCGATTTATTTTGCTGCCGAAAGAAAGGAAGTGCAAACAGTTGGATATATCATCACTGGCCGGTATTATCATCGGCGTCGCGGCTGTTGGCGTCGGAATGGTTCTCAAAGGCGTAGGACTCGGAAGTCTGGCGAACCCCGCGGCTATTCTTATCATCATAGCAGGAACTATAGGCGCCGTCACCATAGCCACGCCTATGAGCGAGCTGAAAAATATCGGTCGTTTATTCGGAATTCTGTTCAGCGGACCCAAATTCATGTCGCCGCAGGAGGCTATAGACAAGATACTTGAATTTGCCGAAATGGCCAGACGTGAGGGCCTGCTCGTCCTTGAAGCCCGCATAGCGGATGAGAGCGATCCGTTTCTGACGCGAGGATTGCAACTGCTTGTGGATGGCGTTGACAGCGATCAGCTTGCCGAATCCATGGAAGCCGACATAGCGGCTATGGAGGGCAGGCACGCGGCCAACGCCAATATATTCTCTCAAGCCGGCACGTACGCTCCGACACTCGGCGTACTCGGAGCGGTTATGGGACTGATAGCGGCCCTCGGTCATATGGAAGATACGGACGCTCTCGGACACGCCATAGCCGCCGCCTTCGTGGCCACATTGCTCGGCATATTTACGGGCTACGTGCTGTGGCATCCAATGGCCAACAAACTCAAACGAAAGACAAAGCAAGAGGTGCTCGTGCGCACCATCATTATGGAAGGTATCGTCGGCATATGCCGCGGCATGAATCCGCGTATGCTCAAGGACAACCTTTCCAACTACATTTCCGCGCGTGAACGGGAAACAAGTTAAAAGAACGGTTCCTACTCAAAGGTCAAATCAAGACTACTCAAACGCCGCGCCGGTTTTGTTCAGATCGGGTTCTGCCGGCGGTTTTGGCCCCCGGAACGTACTTAGAGCTACGTGAGGAGAACAATAACCGACGGCAGGTTCCGAGATGGGCACTTGTGCCCGGAGCTTGCGAACGGGTGAAAATGGCGTGGGGTTTGAGTAGTTACAAAGAACGGTTCATTACGTTCAGTATTACAGGAGAACAGTATGGCGAAAAGACATGAACAACACGAAGAACATATGGATGAAAGCTGGCTGATACCATACGCCGACATACTTACGCTTCTGCTTGCGCTGTTCATCGTGCTGTTCGCGTCGAGCTCTGTCAATGAGGAAAAGTACAACTCGATGGCTGAAGCCTTTTATACGGCGTTCAACGGATATTACAGCGACGTTCTCTCTCAGGGCGTCGGCGGCGACGGCACAGGAGATATGGGCGATCTGCAGCTCCCCTACCCCGACGCGGGAACAGAGGATAAAGATGCTCAAGCTCAAGCCGAAGCGGAACAGGCTGCGGCCGAAGCGGCGGCGCAGCAGCTCGGCAATCTGTTTGAATCCCTTTCGGAATACGTGACGGAAAACAACCTTGAGGACACCATCGCCGTTAAGTTTGACGGCGAGAGCGTATTGGTCGTGCTTAAAAACGACATCTGGTTCGAATCCGGCAGCGCCGATCTCACGTCGAACATGTACGCGCAAGTCGGCATGTTGGCCGATCTGATACAGAACAATCAGACGCCCGACGATCCCTTGGAAGTCGTCGTCACTGGGCATACGGACAACATCCCGTCGAACACCGCGCAATATCCTTCAAACTGGCACCTGAGTCAGGCGCGCGCGGTAAGCTTTCTCGCCGCGCTCCTTGAAGACGGAGACCTCAACCCGGAAAATTTCAGCACGCGGGCTTACGGTGAAAGACAACCGATAGCGAGCAACGATACGCCTGAAGGACGTGCGCTGAACAGGCGCGTCGAGCTTCTTATGTCGAGACCTAAAATCATAGCGCCGCCCGACAATCTGTTTCTTGACGCGCTCCGCGACCGTTTGGGTCAAAGCGCCGTGAATGTTCCGGAAGCGGAGGAAAGCGAAGCTGAATAGTTCCAACACAAATGACTCGTCAAAAAACTCCGAATGCTTACGCCTTCGGAGTTTCGTTCTTTTGCAGACCGGTTGGTTGAGTAGTTACCTTACCTGAAGGCTTGGTCTAAGTCGGCTATAATATCCCTTACATTCTCCGTGCCTATGGAAAGACGCACGGTGTTGGGCTTAATGCCCTGATCGAGCAAGTCCTCTGCGGAAAGCTGCGAATGCGTCGTACTTGCGGGATGGATCACGAGGGACTTGACATCCGCTACGTTTGCGAGCAGCGAAAATATCTGCAGCTTGTCGATAAACGCCTTGGCCTCGTCCGCGCCGCCCTTGATTTCAAAGCTGAATATCGAACCGGCACCGTTCGGGAAATACTTATTGTAGACCGCATGGCTGGGCTGATCCGGCAGCGACGGATGATTGATCTTTTCAACCTTTGTCTGCGATTTCAGATAATCTATGACCTTCAGCGTATTCTCGACATGCCTTTCTATGCGCAGCGAAAGCGTTTCAACACCTTGGAGCAGCAGAAACGCGTTGAATGGCGCGAGCGCGGCGCCCGTATCGCGCAGCAGCACGGCGCGGATACGCGTTACGAACGCTGCGGGGCCGACGGCGGCAGTGAACGAAATGCCGTGATAACTATCGTTGGGCTCGGTGATATGCGGGAATTTGCCGCTCGCTTCCCAGTCGAACTTGCCGCTCTCCACTATTACGCCGCCCAATGTCGTACCGTGGCCGCCGAGAAACTTAGTGGCGGAATGCACGACGATGTCGGCGCCGTATTCAAACGGACGCAGCAGGTACGGCGATGTGAAGGTATTGTCTACGATAAGTGGGATACGATTGTCATGAGCGACCTTCGCGACGTTCTCTATGTCAATGACGTTGGAATTGGGATTGCCGAGCGATTCGATGAATATGGCTTTCGTGTTTGGTCTGACGGCGTTTTGAAAACTGTCTTTCACATCCGGATCTACAAATGTCGTCGTGATGCCGTAATTTGGCAGTGTCTGATCAAGCAGATTGAAGCTGCCTCCGTATATGGTCTTGGCGGACACTATATGATCGCCGGCCAAAGCCAAATTCAGAATCGTATAGGTCAGGGCGGCCGCGCCCGAACCTACGGCCAAAGCCGCCGAACCCCCCTCAAGCGCCGCAACGCGTTTTTCGAGGATATCCTGTGTCGGATTCGTTAAGCGCGTATATATGTTGCCGGCGTCGGCAAGTCCGAAGCGCGCCGCCGCGTGATCCGCGTTGTGAAACACAAAGGACGTCGTCTGATAGATGGGAACGGCTCTTGCGTCTGTCGCAGGGTCGGCAAATTCCTGCCCTATGTGGATTTGCTTGGTTTCAAATGCCCAAGCTGCGGTATTCTTTTCAGCCATTTCGTTTTTCCTTTCTTGTTTTCATTTGCGCGCCTTCAAACCGAAGGCAGACATATCCGCTTTGATCTGTTTGTGCATTTCATACAAAACATATCTGATTACTATGATTATAGCGCCGTATACCCTGCTTGTCAATAGGAATTTTTATTTTTTTGATTACGTTGCCGTCGATCATTCTTTTCCGAATCCCATCCCCGATCAAAACGCCGGGTTATCCCATTTTATTGCCTTCTCCTTTTATTGACTGAATTAAAAATAAGCGGTATAATATTCATGTGGCGTTGACTTTTCAGTTCCAAATGTTTACAAAGCCGCGGCAGAAGCTGCGGAGAGGAGTGGTAATGAATTACAGAGTATTTTCAAAGACGGGTGAAAAAATTTCATTGCTCGGATTCGGCTGCATGAGACTGCCGGTACTTGGCGGAGTTCACGAGAAAATCGACGAAGCGGAGTCTGTCAAGATGATTCGCTATGCTATTGACAACGGCGTCAATTACGTCGATACCGCCTATATGTACCATGGCGGCAACAGCGAAATTGTGTTGGGCAAGGCGTTAAAAGACGGTTATCGGGAGAAAGTTTTATTGGCCGATAAATTTCCTATAGTGTTTGCGAAAACTGCGGAAGACGTACCGAGGATCTTCGATGAACAGTTAAAGCGCTTGGATGTGGATTGTATAGACATGTATCTTATGCATAACATTCACGAAGGATCATGGAATACCGTCAAAAACTTGGATCTCATGGCATTCTTCAATGAAAAGCAGGCGCAGGGACTGATTAAGCATAAGGGGTTTTCTTATCACGGCGGAACATTCGATTTATTTAAAGAAGTCATCGATGCCTTTCCGTGGGATTTCTGTCAGATACAGCTTAACTATATGGACGTAAAGGTGCAAGCCGGCGTGGAGGGGTTGAAATATGCGGTTTCAAAGGGCGTTCCCGTCGTAATAATGGAACCGCTCAAAGGCGGCAAACTTACAGACGTGTTGCCTGAATCCATTCGAAAATACTGGGACGGCGTCGAAATCAAGCGTACGCCCGCCGAAAGGGCGCTGAGATGGGTGGCAAACTTCCCGGAGGTACTCACCATGTTGAGCGGCATGAGCACGTTCGAACAAACGGAAGAGAATATACGCGTGCTTTCGGACGCCGACGCGAATATGCTTTCGGAAAATGAGCTCTCCGTTATAGCAAAAGTGGCGGATGAATACAACAAACTGTCGCCGTATTCCTGTACCGCTTGCAGATACTGTATGCCCTGCCCTGTCGGACTCGATATTCCGGGCCTGATAGAAATGCGCAACGAAGCTACGATATTTGAATGCCCGGAGAAGATTTCGTTTGCAATTCAATCATTCATAAGACCGCTGCCGTCAACATGCGAAGCATGCAAGGCTTGTGAGGAAAAATGCCCGCAACATCTGCCCATAGCCGACATTATGGCCGAATCCGCAGAAATGTTTGAGTGATATCTCAGATATCATCCGGTTCCGGCGACCGGATACTCGCTCACGAAACCCGGAACAGCGAGGTCAGTGAAATTTCACTTAAATTGTTACTGCTCAAATATTTCAATCAAAACTACTCAAACCCTGCGTCAGTTTTACCCTGTCGCAAGCTCCGGGTACGCGTGTTCAGATCGGGTTCTGATTCGGATGAGCCTTTTCAAAGTCCATGCCGTCGATGCAATTCTCACAGAGCAACAGACGGAGTTCATCCGCCTTGCCGGATTCGTAAAACGCGATAAGCATATTGCGAAACGTCTGTTGATGCTCGATCGGCACGCTGATAATTCCGCAACCGGAAGCAATCATAACTTGATTGCCCGCAAGCATCGCCGCCCGTTTGTTGCCGTCGAGGAATAGCGGATTATGCCAAGAATGCCGTGCAGGCCATGTACGGCGGCGGCATTATGAACGGCAGGCCGGACGGCCGCTTCGATCCGCGAGATGACGCGACGCGCGCGGAGGTCGCGGCGGTGCTTCACAGATTTATCGAAAAGACAGACAAGTAGGACGCGCGGAAACGCAAGATACCCTGCGCGGATAAAAGACAAGTCTTACCGAGAAACCCGACAACGCGCGGGTTTTTCGGTGTTTTTGAGGCGAAATTTCGACGCTTCCCGCAACAAGCGGATGGTAATGTTCGCTTCGTTGAAACGCACAGAGTAAAAAAAATTCTACACTCGAAATTTTTCTAATAATGCGTTATAATATAGTCAGACTTTAGGAACTTAATTCATTGGTATCAGCAATATCAAAATGCTCGCGATGCGGATTTGAGGATTGAGGATTTGAGGATTGAGGAATGAGGAGAATAGGCGAATTGATTATTTTACAGCTTATCGTTCTGCTTGCGTTGACAAGCTGCGCGGCTCCGGCCGCGCCGCCGGCCGATACGGTCGCGCCGCCGGCCGATACGGTCGCGCCGGAATCGGGAGCGGTGACGATTGACTTTGACTTCCAAAAGCAGTCGGGCCACGCTTCCAACCAATTTGCCGTCTGGATCGAGGACGCGGACGGCCGTTTCGTCAAAACGCTGTACGCCACTAAGTTCACCGCCGCCGGCGGGTACAAGAACAGGCCGGATTCCATACCTGAATGGACGGCGCGCTCCGGGCTCGCCGATATGACCGACGTTGACGCGATAACGGGCGCGACGCCGCAGTCGGGCGCGCTCAAGTATACGTGGGATCTGACGGACGCGGACAATGTTCCTGTACCGGACGGTACATATATGTTCTTTGTCGAGGGCTCACTGCGCTGGAAAAACAGCGTAATGTATATCGGCGAAATCGAGATCGGCGGCGAGGCCGCCTCTGCAACAGCCGATGAAGGGCTTATTTTCGAGGCGTCCGAGGATCAGCCCGCCTTGAACAACAGCTCCGCGGAGCTGGGCATGATCGGCCCCGTGACGGCAAGCTATACGCCGCCTTCTTAGGCGGATGTTCCAAACTATACATTTGCGCGATTAAGGAAAGTAAGATTTTCAAGCAAAACAAGGATCAAAGTATGGAAGTGGCAAAAATCACAAGCAGGGGGCAAATCACAATCCCTATCGACATACGTAAAAAACTCGGCGTTAAAGAATGAAACATCCTGAAATTCTAACACCAAAAAGCTTTGTGGAAAAATATTGTTGAATCGGCTCGCCGGCTGTTCAGCCTTAATTTCAATCCGTCAGTTCCCTACGCAATTTATATACGTCGCCCTCCGTGAGTATTCGCCATTTCCCTCCGGTCACGTCCCGCACCAAGACGAGGATGCAATAGCTGCCGTCTGATTGCCTTACGTCCCAAGCGACCAAGTCCTCGCTCGCGAAACCGGAAACGAGGCCGCCCTTTGTTTCTCCGTACAGGAGTATTTGGATGCGGGGATCGAATGTGCGCTTTAAGATATACTCGTCTTCGGTAGGCGCGGGGAATCTGTCCGGATGTTCTTCCATGTATGTGAATATGACATTGTAAATAATATCCGCGTACTCGCTCATGTCAAGGCGACGAGGCTCCGGTATTCCGGTGGGAAGACCGCCCGTGCCTCCGCGTTCGACAAACGATTTTTCGTTTTTTGCGTGCTGCGCGGCTATCCTTTTGTCCAAGGCGATGTCTTCCAAGCTCTTTTCTTCGTCCGCATCCGAAGCGGTTTCGCCTGTGATTTCGCTGCCATCGTCCGAAG
>JAISBV010000083.1 GCA_031266025.1 Eubacteriales Family XIII. Incertae Sedis bacterium | reverse complement strand
TCCGGGATCGCCCGTCGCGTGACGGTTTTGCAAAAAGAGAGGGACGGCATTTTCGTATATTATTGATATCCCGAAAAAAATATCACGGATAAAATCCAGAACAACTTGACACCGTCATTGCAGCAAGGCTTCTTGACGGCGGCGCGCCGATATGCTATTATGAACATATGTTTTCAACGGTTGCGGCGTTATGCGTTTTTGATAAAAAAACGCAAGGAGGTGAATGCTTTGCTGCTGACGGACAGGGCTGTTTCAAGTGAAGAAACAATACCCGCACTTGAAATGAAGCCCGTTCAAAAAACGACGTTTATCAATAACCGTCGTTATCTCGGCAACAAATACAAACTCTTGTCTTTTATAAAGGCAGTCGTCACCGACAACTGTGAAAACGTTGATTCGGTTGCGGATATTTTTGCCGGAACGGGGGCGGTCGCCTCTGCTTTTACAGACAAGCAAATCCTGACCAACGATATTCTTTACAGCAATTATATTTGTCATGTCGCATGGTTCAGCCCCGAAGAATACTCCCGCAAAAAGATTGAGAAATTCATCGGCTGTTATAATGGTTTCAGGGCGACGCAAGATAATTATATGAGCGACAATTTTGCCGACACATTCTTCAGCCGAGATGATTGCCGCAAGATAGGATTCATTCGGGAAAACATCGAAGAATGTTACGGCAATAACGAAATAAATAAGCGTGAACGCGCTTTGCTGATAACGTCCCTGCTGTACGCTGCGGATAAAATCGCAAAAACCTGCGGGCATTATGACGCATACCGGCAAGGCGTCCGGTTTGACAAGCCTCTCGAACTGTCTGTGCCAATACCGAATGACATCCTTCACGCACAAAACACCTGCCGCAATGAGGATACAAACGAGCTTGTGAAAAGTATCTCGGCGGACTTGATATATATTGATCCCCCGTATAATTCCCGACAGTATTGCGACGCGTATCACCTTTTGGAGAATATCGCCCGTTGGGAAAAACCGAGCGTGTCCGGCGTGGCCCGTAAGCCGGACAGAACAAAGCTGAAAAGCGACTATTGCACGAAAAAAGCAACAGCGGCGTTTGAAGATTTAATACAGAATATCAATGCCCGATATATATTGCTGTCATACAACAATATGGCGCAAAAAGGGAACGGCCGTTCAAATGCAAAAATAGACGACGACAGTATTCTTCGCATACTGAACACCAAAGGCGAAGTTAAAATTTTTACGCAAGGTTATAAGCCCTTTTCTGCGGGAAAATCCGAGATTGACGCACATGAGGAACGCCTGTTTCTCTGCATTTGTCATACCAAAAAACGCGAGAACATTCGGTCGCCTTTGAATTACACGGGGGGCAAGTATAAACTGCTCCCGCAGCTGTTGCCGCTTTTTCCGAAAACGTGTGATACCTTCGTCGATTTGTTTTGCGGCGGGTGCAACGTCGGACTGAATTTCCGAGCAAGCGCCGCGACCTTCAATGATTCAAACGAACAGTTGATCGGACTTCTGCGGACATTGAAAAACAACCGCAAACAAGACACGTTTGACACGTTGTTTTCCTTGATAGAGCATTACGGCCTGTCGCGTACAGACCAACACGATTACAGTTTCTATTCATGTAACGGTTCAGACGGGCTGACGTCCCGCAACAGAGAGCCGTTTCTTGCGCTTAGGGAAGATTTCAACGCGCATTCCGTTCGCGATACCGACTACTATTTGAAACTGTATCTGTTGATTGTCTTCGCATTTAACAATCAGATTCGGTTTAACGGCAAAGGCGAATATAATCTGCCGGTCGGTAAACGCGATTTCAATACAAAAATGCAACTGAAGCTCGGCGCATTCATCGACAGAATTCAGTATATGGATTGCACGTTCTTAAACCTCGATTTTAGAAATGTTGTGTTTGCCCAAAGCGGAGAAACTGCTTTTATTTACGCTGATCCTCCGTATCTCATTACCTGCGCTTCATACAATGAAAAATCGGGATGGACAGAGACGGACGAAAGGGATTTGTTGGAATATCTTGAAAGAGCGGACAGTGAAGGACACCTGTTTGCTCTCTCCAATGTGCTTGAATGCGGCGGCAAAAGAAATGATATCTTATCCGATTGGCTGCAGCGTCACAATGGGCGTTATCATCCGGTTGGCCTGACGATGGATTATTCAAATTCAAACTACCACAGGAAAGGTCGTACCGAACGAACCCGCGAAGTGTTGATCACGAACTATCGCAACAATGAAACAAGTTCGGTTATGAGGCGCCCCCCTTATTCACATACGCGCGCCACCACTGCAGGCTCTCATCTTCGAACATCTCCGCCGTTTCATTCAGTATGGCGCTGACGCGCAGGCGCTGCGGGCATACGTCCTCGCATTTGCCGCAGGCGACGCAAGTCGAGGGCAGTTTGCGCACGAAGTGATTCAGCTCGTCGCGTATCTTCTCATGGCAGTCGAATATCGTCGCTTCGTTGCGCATAGATATCACAAGGGGTATGTCTATCCCCATGGGACAACCGCCGACGCAATAGCGGCACGCCGTGCACGGGTAAGGGATGAGCTTGTTATAGGCTGCGGCCATATCCGAAATAACGGACAACTCGTACTCGCTCAGCCGTCCCGCGTCGGGGCGCGAAAGAACGTCGACGTTCTCCTCAAGCTGCTCCATAGAACTCATGCCGGACAGTATAACCGTGACCTCGGGGAAATTCGCCAACCAGCTCAGGCCCCAATCGGCCGCCGAACGCTTCACGTTCAGCGTGTTCCAATATCTTTGGATCGACGGGGGAACGCGCTCCGTCAGCTTACCGCCCTTTAAAGGTTCCATTATAAACACGGGCAAACCCTTTGAGGCCGCGTATTTCAATCCTTTTACGCCCGCCTGTATCCCGGCGTCCATATAGTTCAGCTGAATCTGGACGAAATCCCAAGGCGCGTATTCGAGTACTTCCCTGAAAAATTCGAAGTTCCGGCCGTGAAACGAGAAACCGACGTTCTTTATCAGGCCCTCCTCTTTCTTGCGAAGCAGGAAGTCGGCCGTTTTGCATTCCTTGACCGTCGGCCAATAGCGCTCCTTCACGCCGTGCAGCAGGTAGTATTCCAAGGAGTCGCGGTTCAGCCGCCTGAGAGATGTCTCGAGAAAGCCCTCGTGCTCGTCGGCACTTAGCAGACGCATGACAGGCAGCTTCGTCGCCACGCTGACCCCGTCGCCGTAGCCGTCCTTCAAAGCTTCTGCGACAATCCTCTCGCTGCCCCCTTCGTAATAGGTATAGGCCGTGTCGATGTAGTTCACGCCGCAGTCGACGGCGCGGCGAATCATGCGAACGGATTCTTCGGCGTCTATGCCGGAGGGATCGCCTTCGGGCGCGGGCAGACGCATGGCGCCGAAGCCGAGCAGGGAGAGCTTTTCGCCTGTTTTGGGATTAATTCTGTAGTTCATCTTACTGCCCCTCTTTTCGCGGATCGCGGCGCGGCCTTCAGTCGGCGGCTTTCAGCGCGGCCCCGAGCGCCGTTCCGTACTCGGGCGATTCGGGTATTACGAAGTCTATGCCCGACAGCGCCTTCAGCGCGTCCGTGACCGCCCGGTTTTTCGCGACGCCGCCCGTCAATACCGTCCTGTTCCTGTCGGGAAAATCCTTGTCCCGCAGAACAGAATTCAGTCTTACGACGGTCATTCGCGTCACGGCTCCGGCCACAGCATCGCGCGGAACGCCGATATTTAAAAGTTCCAGCGCGTCAAGCTCCGCGAACACGGGGCAACCGTCGTTTACCGTGACGCCCTCCGCCCTTTCGGGGGGAATGAGACTGATCTCCTCTATGGAAAAGTCAAGGCGTTCGGCCATATACTCCAGCGCGAGCCCAAGTCCGGCCATACATTTCTGGTTGCGAACTGTCTCCGTAACAGCGCCGTCCGCGCCGATGCTCACGACTCGGGTCTGATCAGCGCCTATGTCGACTGCGGCCGAGGCGTCTTTCAGAAAATATCTCGCGGCTGCGGCGTCCGCGATCTCCTCGACTATATTGCCGTCCGCGAAGTCCGCGTCGAACTTTCCGGCGCCTGTCGCGAGCGTCCTGTGAATCCCGTTCCGGCTCACGCCCGCCCTCAGCAGGGCCTCATCGTACAGGGCTTCCGCGCGTTTTCCGCGTTCCTTGCCGCCGGACGGGGCCGTGAGCGACGCGGCGACCGAAGCGTCCTTCAGGATCACGATCTTTATGTTTTCCAAACCTATGTCTATGCCGGCCGTATACATGACAACGCTCCTCCTTTAAACTATGTAACTAAGACTATAGCTTTGATATTGAGTTTTTGAACGGCGCACGCGTCTTCGCGATCATCGGTCGTCAAGCTTTTCGAGTCCCTGACTCTCCATCCAGGCGTCGATGCGATCCAAAAAACCGTGTTCGTCCATGTCCGTTCGGTCGCCCGGCTGAGAGCCCTCGCAATGCAGTACGCGCAGCCCCATCTCGCTCAGCCTGAGCGCCTGCTCCTTTCTCGTCAGCGTGCAGCCGACGCCGCAGCGCCACAGCGCCATTATGGCGCCGTCCGCCTTGAAGCCGCGCGCGAAATCGGTTATGGCCCATTTGCGGCAATATTCATCGTCCTTGAAGCGATTCCCTCTCGCCTCCGTAATCCATTGGCGGACGGCGTCCTCGCGCGTCCTGATCGGCTTGTCCGCCGGCGGCGTGACGTCGCGGTGGGCGAGACTCCCATCCTCTTTTACCTCAAGCGTGCCCGACATGATATGGCTGTATTGAGAGCCTATGCAGACCGCGCCGTAACTTTCGAGATAGCGGTAATATTTCAGATAATACCAGGCCGGAGGGTGGGCCTCCATATAGCGGTATCGCTCGCCGCCCACGGCCGCGATCCGGTTGTCCGCGCGCCACTGAACCTCGTCCACGAAAGATTTCCAGAAGTCGTTGATCTCCTCGGGATTCAGCTTCGTGAGGTCGCCGAGCGTGTAGAACGAATACAAATCCTTGGCCGACAGGGGCGTCGGAACTTGGGTCATGAGCTGTGATATCCTGAGACCGTAGGCGCTGAGCTTTTCCCTCAGCTTAATGTTTTCGACGAAGCGTTCGTCGTCGAACTCAATTCCGAATATGCGCTCTATATCCGCGATGATTTTAAGATTGCAGTAGACGCGGTGCTCTATCATCTCCTCGTCGCGCTTTGGGTCGCGTTCGCCCGGATAGATGGGCATGTCGCCGCCCCATCTCGGTATGGGCGATAGATCCATGCACTGCTGACCGCGTTTCAGATGCTGATCGCATACATCCGGAAACGGCACGCACATATCCCTGTAGGGGAAGGGGCCGCCGTCCATGTCGCGGCCAAGAAACTGCGCGCCCCAACAGTTGTTGACATAGCCGCAGAGCTCCCGCCCCCAACCGCGAACTTCGCTCGCGAGACGGGCCCTGCGGGCGAAGGAATGACTCTTGCTCGCCATGAAGGCGCCTACGGGGTTATCCTCGACGATCTTCAGGTATTTTTCAAAGCCGGGACTCCAGTCGGACTCTACCGTGTTGCCCTGCGCGAGCAGATGTTGTCTGTTATCGATGCTCTTCTGCCATTTCGCCCTGAGCTCCTTGGCCCTGTCCCATATTTCGAGAGGACGGGTCTCCCAACGCTGTTTAATCAACTTTATACCTCTTGCCCCCTCAGTCTCGTCATTCCGGGCTTGATAATGTTTATCAGTGCCTCTATCCCGAGGGCCGTTTCCTCGTAGGGCAGCGTCGTGTCGCGCTCGAATGTGTGGAAGGCTACGTTCCGCTCACGCAGCAGATTCCAGACCATGTACATGTCCGAGCCGTGCGGGTGGCAGTATATCTGTTTCGCTATTATCACGCCGTCCGCTTGCCAGTCTTCGATGAACTCCCAAATGCGCTGCGGCCTTCTGCGCCATACATTGTCCTTCAGCGCGCTGTGCGGCTTCAGCAGATATCGCATGCCTATCGCCATGAGACGATCCCTCTGCGGCGTCACGTCCCTCATTATGTAACCCGTTCCGTTGTCGAGGTCGTCAATCACGACGTTCGCGCCGAGTGACTCGACGATCCTTTCAAGAGCGGCGTCATAGGTCTCGCTGCCGATGAGCATGAGTCTCACGCAGTCCTCGCGCGGCGGTCTCGATTCTGTCTCTTCAAGCAGTTCCTCAAGCAGCTCGTTGGCTTCCGCCTTGTCCATGACCTGGCAGGCGAGAACGGTATCCATCGCCTCCGAACCGCTTATGGGCGTTCCGTCAAACTTGCGCAGCTCGTAGAGACGCCGCAGCAGCTGTCTGTTCCTGTTATAGACGTCTATAGCCCTGTCGAGATCTTCGTCGCCGGGCTCTTTTCCCGTCCATTCCCCGAGCTTTCGCCTGAACAGGTCAAGCTCCGAGCGCATCACGTTCTTCGAGGTTCGGGCGTCCGTGTAATCGGGCGTGAACACGTAGTGGCTCCACAGCTCCGGCTTTTCGATAAGCGTCGTGTCAAAGGCGTTGTAGTGCCACTGACAGCTTTCCACGCTCACTATCCCGTCCGCGTAGTCGTAGTCGCCGCGCGCGAACTGATTCAGCATATCGCGCGTGCAGTAGCAATTGCCGTACATAAGCCTGTCCGTAAGGAAGTCTTCGCTGTGCTTCGCCAATATCCGCACGGGCAGAACACCCGCCGCGTACGCCACCTCCTCGGGGAAGTAGACGTCGTAAAAGCCGAGAATCCTGCCCCCGGTTCGTTTTTTCCAGTCGCGCGCGTATTCGTGCCGATGTTCGAGTATATCCTGAAGTTTATTCATCTTGATCATTACCTTTCAGCGGGGATTTATGTCCCGTTCCGCGAGCAAGGCCGCGCCTATCGCGCCCGTGAGCCGGGGGTCATATTTCGCGGGCAGCGCGCTCAGTCCGAGTTCACGCTCTATACGCTTCGTAACGCCGGGATTCTTCGCCAGTCCGCCCGTAAAACCCAAGGCCCCGTCCAAGCTGATCTCCCCGATATCGAGCGGCGACAGCTTTCCTATGGTTCCGAGCGCGCGCCAAGCCACTGTGAACATGGCCGCCGCCAACACGTCGTTCTCGCTGTATTCGTCCTCGCGGAAGCCCTGTCTCAGCAGACCCATCGTTTCGGGGTACATGAAATTACAGCAGGTCGTGCTTGCCGGCTCGGGATCCTTCTCTGCGGAGAGCGAACGCTCCCCTATCTCGCTTATGGGGATTTCAAGAAGATTGGCTATGCGCTCTATCCCGCGGCCCATGCCCGCCGCGCATTTGTCGCTTATCTTGAAGTCTCGGACGCGATCCCAGTCATAGAGACGTATCGCCTTAGTCCGCTGTCCGCCGAGATCCGCGACCGTCCGCACGTCAGGGCCGAAGACGTAACGCGCGCCGAGACCGTGGCAGGTGATCTCCTCTGCGGTCGCGTCCGCGAAGGCGGCGCGTCTGCGGCCAAAGCCCGTCGCGCGGCACGTCTTTATATCTCCCCGCGACAGCCCCGCCGCCTTAAGCGCCCTTGTCAGCGCGGTTTCGGCCGCTTCACCGAAATCATAGCCGCAGCGCAGGTTCGCGTACGCGACGAGCGCGCCGTCCGACATTATGACCGCCTGAACGCTTGTCGTGCCGACGTCTGTGCCGCAGACAGGAGTCCCGCCAAACCGGTCGCCGGAGGCCCATACTGTCTCCGGCCACGCGCCAAATTCCTTTACCATAATCCTTCCTTTCATTTCCCTTTACGAATCTCCTCAGTGATCGCGCCGGTTTCACCCGTTCCGGGCACGCGTATTTATGCCCGGATCGGGTTCCGATCACAGTCCCATGTAGGCCTTCTGCACATGTTCATTGCTCAAGAGTTCATCGCCCGTGCCCTTCAGCGTCATCCTGCCGTTGTCCAGCACATAGGCCCGGTCGGCTATCTTCAGCGCCTGTCTCACGTTCTGTTCCACCATAAGTATGCTCATGCCGCCGCCGTTGAGCTGTTTCACTATTTTCAGGAGCATGTCTATTACGCTCTTCGCGAGACCGAGCGAAAGCTCGTCCAACATCAACATCCTCGGCTCGCTCATGAGCCCCCTTCCTATTGAAAGCATCTGCTGCTCGCCGCCGCTCAGCGTGCTTGACCGCCTGTCCCGGTATTTGTCGAGCGCGGGGAAGAGCCCGAAGACCCTGTCCATATTCTTACGTATCCTGACGGAGTCCTTCCTGTAATGATAGGCGCCGAGCTGTATGTTCTCCAACACCGTCATATCGTGAAAAAGCATCCTGCCCTCGGGAACCAAAGAGACGCCCTTCCTCATTATCTCGTAGGGCGGCGCGCCTTGGATGTGTTCCCCGTCAAGCTCTATAAGGCCGGAGGAAGGCCGGATGAGACCCGAAATCGCCCGCATCAGCGTGGATTTCCCCGCCCCGTTCGAACCGACCACGACAACGATTTCTCCTTCGTCCACGCTCATGTCCAGACCGTGCAGGATATTCAGGCCCCCGACGCTTACCTTTAATTCACTTATATTGAGAAGCATCGTAATCCTCCCCCAGATACGCGGCGACGACCTTCTTCGACTTAACTATCTCGTCCGGCGTTCCGACGTCCAAAACCTCGCCGTAATCAAGCACGACGACCTTCCGGCAGGCGCTCATTATTACCTTTAGCACATGTTCGATTATGAACAGTGTGACGCCAAGGTCTTTATTGATTTTTTTCAGCAATTCCAAGAGTTCCACGACCTCGGTGGGCGTGCAGCCCGCGAACAGTTCGTCAAGCAGCAACAGTCTCGGTTCGGTGGCGAGGGCAGCCGCAAGCTCCACCTTCTTCCTGTCGAACATGTTCAGCTTTTCGATCAGCCTGTTTTCCTTGCCGCCGAGACCGATAAAGTCTATGACCTCGCGCGCGCGCTCCTCAGCCGCGCGCTTGGCGCCGCGCCGGCAATAGGCGCCAACCAATATCGTTTCGAGCATCTCAAGCCTGGGAAAACTCTTGGCGTCCTGAAATGTGCAGGCGACGCCCGCCTTGCAGACCTGATGCGGCGCGAGCCCGTTGAGTCTCGTTCCGAGAAAGCTTACGCTTCCGCTGTCGGGAACGATATAGCCGGAAACGGTCTTGAAAAGCGTCGATTTTCCGGCGCCGTTCGGCCCGATAAGCCCCACTATGTCGCCCTCGTCAAATTTCAGGCTGATATTGTTGTTCGCCACAAGACCGCCGTATGACTTGGTGACGCCGTCGACCTCGAAAAACAACTAAACCATCTCCTCTCGCGCGGCTTCATCCCGGCCTTCCTTGCGTCCGCTTCGGAATATGCTTATCAGCCCGTCGGGCAGGAAGAGTATGACAAGCGCAAGTATGACGCCGTATATGACGCCGGGCAGCCCCGAATAGCGGCCGCCGCCGAGCCAACCCCTTATCAGCTCGTCTATAATGATGATGACCGCGCCGAGAACGGGCCCTTTTACCGTGCCCTTTCCGCCCACGAAGGCGACTATCATTATCTTCATGGTCACGCTGAATGTAAACACGGCCGAAGGTTGAACGGAACGTATATAGAGCGTGTAGTATGAACCGACCGCGGAAGCCATAACCGCGCTGACGACGGAGGCTATGATCTTCCACTTCGCGACGTTGACGCCGAGGGATTTCGCCAATTCCTCGTTTTCCCTGAGCGCGACGAACATCGTGCCCATGCGCGAGCGCCTTATAAAGTATACGGCAAGCACAAACAGCACGGTCATAGCGAGCGCGATGTAGAACAGCGTCTGCCGGCTCATCATGTAGACCGGCGGCATTATCAGGCCCCTTGGCCCCCTCGTGACCTCTATCCATTGCATGGAAAGGTTGTACAGAAGCTGCGCCAGCGCCAAGGTCACCATCGCGAAGAAGATATCCTTTACCCTTACGCTGACGGCGCCCACGACATAGGCCAGAGCCACGTTTACCGCCGCGCTTATCAGGACGGCCCACAGTATGTTCACGTTCTGATTCAAAACCATGATCGTAATGTACACGCCGAGCCCGAAAAAGGCGCAGTGCCCCATGCTCAGCAGCCCGCAGAAGCCGGCCAAGATGTTCCAAGACTGCGCGAGACATATATACATAAAGGAAACGATCAGCAGGTTCAGTATGAAAGCCATGATATTTGCCTTGACGAGCGGCAGAAACAGGGCAATGAGCAAAGGTATCGCCACGGCCTTGTTACGCATTATTAAATTCCTTGCTTTAGCGCCCATAACAGTAAGACCTCCTCAGTGCGATTTCAGTGCGAAAAGTCCCCTTGGCCGGGCCACAAGAATGATCGCGAATATGAGAAAGAGAAGAACCATCGCGAACTGGCTTGAGAACATGTTCAGCACGGCGATAAGTACGCCGACCAGAAGACCGGAGAAGAAGGCGCCCTTCAGGTTTCCGAGACCGCCGATAATACATATGAGGAAACTCATCATCTGGTAGAAGCCCCCGACCGTCGGCTCCACGGAAAATAGTATTATCAGCATTATCCCTGAGGCCGCCAACATCACATAGCTGACCGCGAAGGCGAGATTTTTCACCCTGTCCGAATTGATTCCGAGGAGATAAGCCATTTCCTTTCGCTGTATGACGGCCCTTATGGTTTTGCCCGTCCAAGTCTTGTTCAGGAAGGTCTGGAAGCCGATGAGTATCACGGCGGACAGAATCAGCATTATCAATTTCGTCTGGGCTATCTGCACGCCTCCTATATTTATCGTCTTCTCGATGATCCCAAGGGATCTCGGCGAGGAGGAGAACAGCAGTATAGCGGCGTTCTGTATGACCAAGGAGATGCCCATGGTTATGATCATGTTCGTGAATTCGTCCCTCTTTGACAGCATGAAGCGGCTTATCAGGAAGCTGATGACGAAATAACACAAGAACAGCGCTATTATAAACGGCACGAAGCCTATATGCCACTCCGTGTACATAAAGAATGTCATGTACATGGCCAACATGAGCCACGAGCCGAAGCTGAAATCGGTAATATTGAGCGATCCGCACTGAAATGTGAAGCTGCTGGCGAAAAGCCCGTACACCCCGCCGGTGCAGAGACCGCTTATCAATATGGTCATTACCGAGGGAAAATCCAGATTCAACATGATGTTTGTCTCCGTCGCGTCATAACGTTTTCGGGGGATATCTTCAGCCTCGTCATATGAGCGAATCCATATGATCCCTGATCCCCTGTTCCGGCGTAAAACTCGGTTCGAAGCCCAATTCTTTCGCGGCAAGTCCGCTGTCTATGCAGGTGTTGTCCAATATGCTCGCCGCAGGGTCTTCGATGAGAGAAATGTCGGCGCCGGGGAAGACGTTCTTGATGGCCCGGACATAGTCCGCCATCGTCACTATGGTTCCTCCGCAGTTGTAGACGCCGGTCTTTCCGGGGGCGGCGAGACAACCGCACACGAGCGCCTTGGCGGAATCCTTTACATACTGTATGTTGAACCTCTCCGCCTTAACGGCTCTTGCCGACACGGGCTCTCCCGCTGCGGCCTTTTCTATCATTTCGTTGTAATGGCTTGATCTCGAACCGCCCTTCTTGCCCGCGCCGAAGATTATCGGCAGCCTGACCCCTATTACGCTCAGACCGTACAGCTTGCTGTAATTATCGCCCATTGTCTCACAGAAGTATTTTGTGACGCCGTACACGTTTGAGGGGCGGCAGGGCGCGTCCTCTGAAAGCGGCTTGTCCCCGAGACCAAGGCTTTCGAAGAAACCGAAGCTTCCGAGAACCGCTACGGAGCTGGCGTAACACAGGCGTTCGACGCCGCTTATACGCGCCGCTTCAAGACAGTTCACGGCGCCCTCGCAGTTCAGCTTGAAGGCGGCGTGCGGGAATCTCCTCGAATCGTTGTTTCTGAGCGCCGCCAGATGGAGTATCCTTTCGATTCGGTTTTTCGAGATCGCTTCGATCAGGAACAGGGGGTTCAGCAAATCGCCGCGTATAGCGGTCGTACCGGCAAAATAACCCTCCATTCCGGCGGGAGGCGCCGGGAGCGTGTCGAATATGTATACGTCGTGCCCCCGCTCCGTGAGCATCGCCGTCGCGTACATGCCGATAAAGCCGTAGCCGCCTGTTATGAGTATTCGCATATATAATTCCTTTTCTGTAAACAAAAACCGCACGGCGGGCGCGTCAGCCCATGTTCACGTCATGCTACCGCTGCCGGAACGGGCAAAAATGACGCGACCGCCGAGCGGTCAGAATCCTGTCCGTCTACCTGCCGCCGAATGGTATCACCATATCCGTCGTGGCCAGTTCTTTGGGATACACGACCCGGAACTCATAGTCGCCGTTCCCGTCGGCGAACCACTGTCCGATGACCAACGGGTCGCCGGCCCTTTCATTCTGATTGGTTTCCGGATTGAATTTGACGCCCCAGTACGCGGGTGTGTCGCCCGGCGCTATGTCGAGGTCGTATATAGCCTGCCTGATCTTTTCGTAATCGTCCGATCCGGCGTTCTCGACGGCTTGGAAGAAGTTCTTTATCCCCCTGTAGGCTATCAGAGCGTGAGTGAGGGGATAATGACCCGTCTTTTCATAAAAGCTGTCCTTGAACTCCTTAAGACCCTTGCTCGAATCCTCCCTTATGGCGGGGGTGGTGTAGCAGAGCGTCATGCAACCCTCCGCCGCTTCGCCTATCTGCGCGAAGTCGGGCTGGTCGTAGGCCACGCCGGTCGCGAATATGACCGGTGGCTCGTAGCCGAGGGATTTGCAGGTCTTGCGGAATTTATCGGCGTCGGGCGGGAACTGCGAAGGTATGACTATGTCGCATTCGGCCGCCTTCAGCTTCGTTATTATGGGCGTGAAGTCGCTCAGGTTTTCGTCGTATATCTCATAGACCACGGGCGGACAGCCGAGGGCTTCCAACCGCGCTTTCACTATTGAGGGCATGGCGCTCGGGAAACCCGTGTTGCCGAGGATGCCTACGCGCAGTTCGTCCGCGTCCTTGCCGAGATATTCCTTGCCAAGCTGCAGCACATAGTCGGCGTGCGTGTTCGCGAAGCCTTCAGCCGTGACCATGTCCATGAAATAATTCTCGTACCCGCCCTTGAGCAGATCCGTCTCCCAGGTGACGGTCTCATACATGAAGCCGCCGTTCTTCATTACGGCCGCCTGAATCGGTATGGACGAAAAGCCGTAGGCGCCTATGAAGAATTTCACGCCCTGCACAGACATCAGCCTTTCGACCTCTGACGTGGCCGTGGTGTCGTCGGGCGCGTCCGCGAATATCAGCTTCAAGGGTCTGCCCATAAGGGTTTTCTGCTCGTCCCCCGCTATTTCGAGGGCGGCCTTGGCTTCTGTGCCGACGTAGCCGTTCGGCCCGGTGAGAGGCTGTATTATTCCGACTAAAAAGTCCTCCTGCGAGGATGAGTCCGTTCCGCTCTGCGCGCCGTCGTCCGCAGAAGCGTCGCCGCCGGCATCGCCGTTTCCGCCGCAAGCGGCGAAAGCTATGAGCATTGAAATGCATATGAGAACCGAAAACAGTTTCTTTTTCATTAACGCAATCTCCTTATTTACTCTCCTCTGATTTTCAGGGTTTCCCGGTAAAGAGCTTCGCCGTCCGCGCCGCCTGCCGCTATGGCCGCATCGAGCGCCGGCTTCGCCGCTTCGAGAAATACGTTCGTCTCTTCGTCCGTGAGCTCATAGACGTCGTTGCCGTTTTCCGCCATCTCCTTATCAAGCTGATCCACCAAGGCCGTCGTTGAGCCGTCCGCAGCGGCCGTGGCGTCGTTTACGGCGCGCTGAATGATTTCCCTGTGTTCCGGCGACAGCGAGTTCCATTTGTCGAGGTTCATAAGGACGAAGGAAACCGCGCCTTGGAGCTTGGTCTTGACGACGTACTGCTGATTTTCGTACATTTTGAACATCTGCACGGCGAGACCGTCAAGCAGAACCGCGTCTACGGTGTGGCGCTCAAGCGCCGTGGGCAGATCCGTAAGTGGTATGCTCGCCGGGCTGCCGCCCCAGTTCTGAACCGCCTCGCCCACGTATTTGCCTGTCGCGCGCAACGTCAGGCCCTTCATGTCTGCGGGCGTCTTGATGAACTTGGTGTCGCAGAGTATGTCGAGAGGGCCGAGCGGGGTGGGCGCCAGCAAACGGAAGCCCGAGCGCTCAAAGAGCGGCTGCATGGGGTCGATGAGCTTCATCATATCTTCGATCCCGGGGCGTATGACGCCGGGAACGTCGAGCAGCGAGGTCGCGGGTATGGCCGTCGCCGCGTCCGCGTTCACGACGTGACCGATGTCGACAGTGCCGTCGAGCACGCTCTGAAACATCTCGTTGCTGTTAACGAGACTGCCTGCGGGGAACACCTCGATTTGAATAGCCCCGTCCGAATACTCGTCCGCGAACTTCTTTATGTTCTGATAAGTATTGTCCGCGTCGCTGCCGGCCGGATGCGGATGGGCGATCTTCAGGTCGATCTCCTCAAGTCTCGGCGTTTCGGCGGCCGTTCCGCCGTCCGTTCCCGTTGCCGCCGTTTCAGTTCCCGCAGGGCTCTCTGCGCCGCCCCCGTTCCCGCCGCAGGCCGCGAGCGCGCCAACGAGAAGACAGAGACTCACAAATACAGCGAGTGCTCCGAAGCTTTTTCTTGCAATCATAATCTCATTCCTCCTTTGTTTTGAGATAATATATTTCAATATCGTTGCGCGATAATGAAACCGGATTTAATCTTGACTCCACCCAAGCCCGGATATTCAAACCGGGGCGCTGCGTCTCACATGTGCGAGGGTATCACAAGCGCGATCTGCGGAAATACGCACAAAATAATCAAGCCTGCGAGCATGACGATCACGTAGGGCAGCGAGCCTTTCATGACCACGCCTATATCTATATCGCTCACGGACTTGAGAATGAACAGGTTCAGACCCACAGGCGGGGTGATCATGCCTATCTCCACCGTCAGCGTCGATATGACGCCTATCCATATCGGATCGAAGCCCATGGCCGTAAGCGCCGGGAAGATAAAGGGTATCGTCAGCACCACCATGCTTCCCGGATCCATGAGACAGCCGAGTATGAGCCACAGAACGACGAGCATGGAGAACACGACCCAACGGTTCATGCCCGTGCCTATGATGAAGGAAGCGAGCTCCTGCGCGAGACCGAGGTAGCTGACGACGTAACTCAGCGACAGGCCCATTATGATGAGCAGTATCATCATGCAGGCCGTCCTTACCGTGGATGAAAGGGTGTCCTTGAACAGATCCCATGTGAAGCGGCGTATCGCCACGATTATGGCGAAGGCGCCTATGGCTCCGAATCCGGCCGCTTCGGTGGGCGTCGCCACGCCCGTGTACAGCGTGCCGAGCACAAGCAATATCAGAATGCCGGCGGGAATAGCCGTGGACGCGCCAAGCTTAAGACCTCCGGCCGAGACGCCGTCCTCATCCTTAGCGACGGCCGCGCCGGCTATATACTCTTCTTCGGCGGCGACCGTGAGCGAGGGATTCAGCCGGCAACGGATCACGATGGAGATGCAGAACAGCGCGCTCAGCATTATGCCGGGAAGCAGACCTGCCATAAGCAGCTTGGAGATGGACGTTTCCGTGATGATTCCGAACATGACAAACGGGAGACTCGGCGGGATCATGATGCCGAGGGTTCCGCCCGCCGCCACCGTACCGGTCGCGAAATCGGGGCGATAGTTCTTTTCCACCATCTGTTTGATGGATATACGGCCTATGGAAGCCGCCGTCGCCGGCGAGGAACCGCAGAGGGCCGCGAAGATCGTGCAGGCCAGCGTCGTGGCCAACGCGAGCCCGCCCTTTATGCCGCGCATAGCGCGGCTGAGCATGTTGTAGATATCGGAAGCTATGCCTCCCCTTGAAAGGAATTCCGCCATGAGTATAAACAGGGGCGGCACCATTTGATTCATACTTGTGGACTGAGAATAGGCGACGATAGTAAAGCGCGTGAGCTGCGCGGGTTCCATAAACACAAGTATGCCCACTACAGCGGCGATGCCGAGCGCGTTGGCGACCGGCGTTCCGATAAACATCGCAATGAGCAGTATACCGACGATCAGCAAGACCATCACCAACATATCGAACCCTCCGTCCTCACAGATATTTTTTACCGCCCGAAATTATGTCGATTACGATAAATATTACGGTAAGCGCCATAAGTACGGATCCGACCAGCATTATCACGTAAAGAAATACGACGGGTATCTGGATATTGGCGTTCGTAAGCTGACCGAAGCGCGCCGCGCTCTCCATCACGTGCAGGACGCCCCGTATCAACACGACTGTCACAACGAAAGAAATGATATAGTTAAACAGGTTGATTATCATGTATCCGCGTTCGCCGAACAGCCGTACAAACGCGTTTTTCATGATGTCGACGGCTACATGGCCGTTTTCTTGATATGTGTACGACAATCCGAGGAAGAGCGCGCACAGCAGCATATAGGACGATATGTCGGCCGTCCATATGGTTGGACTCGCGAAGAAGCTGCGCGCAATCGCCTCAAATACGGCGAAGGCGGCGATAAGAAACAGCAGCAAGCCTGAGACTCGCGACAGGTATAGGTTTAGTTTTTCCAATAACGGGGGATATTTCATGGCTGTCTCCAATTTTTCATTCCGCAGACTTTTCAAGCCCCTGGCTTTCCATCCAGACGTCAAGCGCGTCGAGGAAACGGCTCTCATCCATGTCCGTGCGATCCCCGGGTTGGGAACCCTCGTAATGCAGTACGCGCACGCCCATCGCGCTGAGACGCAGTCCCTGTTCCTTGCGGTTTATCGTGCAACCGACGCCGCAGCGCCACAGCGGCATGATGGCGCCGTCGACTTGAAAGGCTTTGGCGAAATCCGTCAGAGCGCTCTTGCGGAAGTATTCCTCGTCCTTGTAGACCCAGCTTCTCGATTCCGTAAATATGCGGCGCAGACCGTCTTCTCTTGTCTTTGGCTTTCCCGCAGGCGCCGGCGGCTTAAATCTTCGGCCGAGAGAACCGTCCTCCTTCAATTCCATGCGGCCCGCCATGAGATGGCTGTACTGTGAGCCTACGCAGACAGCGCCGTACTGTTCCATATAGCGAAAATACTTCAGGAAGTGCCAAGGCGAGGGATGGTGCTCCATATAGCGGTAACACTCATTGCCGACAGCCGCTATACTGTTGTCCGCGCGCCATTTAACCTCGTCGACGAAATCTTTCCAGAAATCGAGCAGCTCCCGGGGGTCGCCCTTCGTCAGCGTTCCGAGCGTATAGAAGGAATACAGATCCTTCTGGCTTATCGGCGCAGGTCTGCGCGTCATGAGTCTCGCTATTTCAAGGCCGTAGTCCTCAAGCTTCGCACGGGCGTCAAGATTCTCAAGAAATTTCTCATCGTCGAAGCGTATGCCGAAGACGCGTTCTATATCGTTTATTATGCGTAATATGCACTGGATGCGGTGTTCGAGCAGCGCCCTGTCGCGCGGGGGATCCCACTCGCCGAGGTACATACCGTTGTCGGCGCCCCAACGCGGTATGGGCGACAGATCCATGCACTGCTGTCCGCGCTTTGTATGCTGGTCGCAGGGATCAGGGAAAGGGATGCACATGTCTCGGTAAGCGAAGGGCTTGCCGTCTGTCTCACGGCCGAGGAACTGCGCGCCCCAACAGTTGTTGACGTAACCGCAGAGCTCCCTGCCCCAACCCCGTATCTCACTTGCGAGACGGGCCTTGCGCGAAAAGGCGTCGCTCACGCTCGCCATCATGGCGCCTGCGGGATTGTCCTCCACGACGTTGAGCCCCTCGAAGCCTATGGGCCATTCCGCGTCGCCTGTATTGCCGTGAGCGAGGAAGGAGCGTTCCGAGACAGCCGAATCGCTTATGGAGCGCTGCCATTTGGCCCGAAGCTCCTTTGCCCTGGCCCAAATTTCAAGGGGCCGGGTCTCCCATATCTGTTTGCCTGCTTTAAGCATTGCATGTCCCCTTGACAATTCAATTTCCTAATGTAATTTAATAATTATATTAACTAAACATAATGTAAAAGTCAATATGTTTTTTCTAATTCATACTAAGAAAATCAAAATTTTCGGAAAGTTTTGATTGACTTGGGGCATATACCGTGATAAAGTGAATTTTATAGTAATGTAGAAATTACTTTAGGGCGGCTCAACGTTCGTATTGAGCGAAATGTTTTACTGTAACTGAACAAGGAGACGAAAATGAGTTTAAAAGAAAAGACGGTAAACGATCTCTCGGCTGTTCTCGGCGCCGAAAACATAATCAGTGACGACGAGGCCATACGCGTCGCGGATCCCATCATGGTGAGAACATACGCAAAGGCGTTCAACTATATTCCCGAACACAGTCCGCTCTGTATAGCGAAGGTTTCGAGCGCGGAGCAGGTTTCTAAAACGCTCAAATACTGCAATGACAACGATATACACGTCATAGCGAAAACGGGCGCTTCAAGCTCCGAGGATCAGCTTCTTGTAATAGACGACAGGACTATCTTTATTGACGGCGCCCCTATGGACAGAATAGTGAAGATAGATACGGAAAACATGGTCGTGACGGCGCAATGCGGCGCGCCCATAGCCGTGATCGAAGAGAAGCTCAACGCGATGGGCTATACACTCGGCCACGCGCCGCAGTCCCTGCCCCTCGCCTCTATGGGCGGCTTGGTCGCCACGCGCTCCACAGGGCAGTTCTCCACATATTACGGCGGCATAGAGGATCTGGTCTGCGGGCTTGAGGCCGCGCTTCCGAACGGCGAGATCATAAGCGTGCGCCCCGTTCCGCGACGCGCCGCAGGCCCGGATCTCAGGCATATCGCGATAGGCTCGGAGGGCGCCCTCGTCTTTATTACCGAGATCACGGTCAAAATATTCAAATGGTATCCGGATCTGATGTGGAAGGGCGGCTATATAATCGAGGATTTCAAAACCGGCGTGGCCGCCGTCCGCGACGTCATGGCGAGGGGCTACAGGCCCTCTGTGGTGCGTCTGTATGACAAGACGGACGTCGATCACAACTACGGCTCCGTGAAGCTGAAGAACGACGAGGCATTCATGTTCTTTACGGTCGAGGGCCCCGAAGGTATCCCCGGCGCGCACGGCGAGGCCATTCACAGGATCGCGCTTTCCCGCGGCGCCGAATATATAGGAACGAAAGCCGTAGACCACTGGTTTTTGACGCGCAACAGAATATGCGACACCATAGGCACGGAAAAGGAATACGTGAAATTCAGGGAGACGAACGTGTACAACGCGACACTCGAAATCTGCTCCAACTGGGAGCAAATAGGGTCGATATACGACGAGGCGCGGCTCACGCTGCCCGAGCGTTTTCCGGAGCTCGTCATGCTCGGCGGTCATGTCTCTCACAGCTATATGAACGGTACGAACGTCTACTTCGTATACGCGCTCAAGATGGACGACCCGGCCTCGGCGCATCTGCTGCAATACCGTTTTGTGGACGCGATCTGCGAGATCACGCTGAAATATGACAGCGCCACGACAGTTCATCATCACGGCGTGGGCAAGATGCGCGTCGGTCGCATCAAGGAGGAGCTCGGGAGTTCCTTCGCACTGCTCAAAATGATGAAACAGGCCGTTGACCCGAAGAACATCATGAATCCGGGCTGCCTGATTCCATTGGAATGAACGGACACCCTGACTTGCGGTCGTCGCGGCGCACGCGAGGGCCTTTGAGAGGCCGGCTATGAGGGATCATATTCTTGTTATCGACGAAGGAACGACAGGCACGCGCGCCGTCATATTCGACCGCAGCTTCCGCGCGGTCAGCCGTTCCTACCGGGCTCTCGGTCTGCACACTACTCCTCCTGACAAGATAGAACAGGATTTCGATGAGATATATGAAAAATCCGTTGAGGTATGCCGGCGCGCCATGGACGAGGCCGGTCTGCGCGCCGAAGATATACTCTGTATCGGCATAGCCAATCAGCGTAACACAGTGTGTCTGTGGGACAAAAACACGGGCCGGCCGATACGCAGAGGCGTCGTCTGGAAGGATACGCGGACGAGCGAGCTGCTATCGAAGGAGCTTGAGCGCGAATACTCCGAGTTGGGGCCGAAGCGCTGCGGCCGGCAGTTTGTCACGAGTTCCGCGACCATACTGCTGCAGTGGCTTATGGACAACGAGGCGGACACGCGAGCCGCGCTGCTCTCGGGCAACGTGATATACGGTACGGTGGACAGTTGGTTAGTGTGGAAGCTCACGGGCGGAGCGATGCACGCGATATCATATTCGAACGCCTCCTCATTGAATGTATACGACAATATTGACGACGATTGGTGCGCGCCCATATTCGAAGCCTCGGGCGTGCCTATGAATATAATGCCGCGTCTCAAAGCCGAAGCCGGGGATTACGGCGTCACAAAGGTCTTCGGCGCGCCCATCCCCATTACCGGCGTTATAGGCGACCAGCAGGCCTCGCTTTTCGCCCACGGCTGCCGCGAGGCCGGCGACGTGAAGTGCACGAACGGCACGGGTACATTCATGGACGTCAATATCGGTGAGAACTACGCGGAGCCCAATACCGGGCTTGCCACAATGGTGGCTTGGGAAATAGCCGGCAGACGCAGCTATCTGTTCGAGGGTATGCTGCCCGGCGCCGGTTCCGCCGTCCAGTGGCTGCGCGACGGCCTTGGACTCATCGGGAACTACTCGGACGCCCATGATCTGGCCGTAAGCGTGCCGGACAGCGGCGGCGTATACTTCGTCGTAACGTTGGCGGGCGCCTTTGCGCCGCGCTACGACCCATATGCGCGCGGCGCCGTCTTCGGTCTCAGTCACGACACGACAAAGGCGCATTTAGTGCGGGCCACGCTGGAGGGCATAGCCTTCGGCGTCGCCGACATCATGGACATTATCGAAAAAAACACGGGCCTGCGGATTCGCGGCATACGCATAGACGGCGGAGCATCCCGCAACGACCTGTTGGCTCAGTCCTTCGCGGATTTTATCCGCTGCGACGTTTCGAGGGCCGCCGACTTCGACATGACGACCGCACTTGGCGCCGCCCGGATCGCCGCCGTCGGCGCGGGCGCGGAAAGCGTGGAAACTCTGCCCGAATCACAAGTTTACGACAGGCTGTTCAGGCCGTCCATATCGGAGGAAGATCGGCTGTTGAAACTCAGCCGCTACCGGAACGCGGTAGGGCGTTCGGGTGAATGGTTGAAACAGCCGTGACGGATTTATTGCCGGGCGGCCGCGCCGGTTTTACCCGTCTCGGCGCCGCTTTGGTTTTTTGAGATGACGCCGTCGTTTAAGGAGGATTTCATGTCACAGAAAAGAGCGCTTGTTCTGCCCGGCAAGATATTGTTGGGGCGCGGAACGCTAAGCGAGATCGGGGAGCGCGCGTCCGAATACGGCTCTAAAGCTCTGCTGATCGCGCACGCCGAGGACAGGGAACGCGTGAGGGATATACTCGACGAAAGCTCCGCCCGCTGCGGCGTCGAATTCCTGTACGCGGATTTTCCGGGCGAGTGCTGCGGAAGCGTCGTCGCCGATCTAAAGAACTTCTGCGTAGACGCGGAAGCGGGCCTTGTGATAGGGCTTGGCGGCGGCAAGGGCATAGATACGGCGAAGATCATCGCGGATCATCTGAATCTGCCCATGTTCTCGGTTCCCACGACGGCGGCCACAGACGCGCCCTGCAGTTCCCTTGCCATAACTTATGATGAGGAACATCATTTTGTCGGCCCCGTCCGGCTCAGGCGCAACCCGGCGCTCGTGCTCATAGACACGGATATCATCGCCAAGGCGCCCGAACGCTTTCTTGTGTCCGGCATGGGCGACGCCTTCCCTACATTTTTCGAGGCCCGCGCCTGCCGCAGGGCGAACATACTGAACAACGGCGGCCTGAGTTCGCTGTGCGCCTACGGTCTCGCAGAGCTGTGCCTGAAAACCCTGCTCGAAAAGGGCGAGGAGGCCCTGATGGCCTGCCGCTGCAATGTCGCGACGCCGGCCTTCGAGGATATAGTGGAGGTAAATATCGTGATGAGCGGCATAGGCTTTGAGTCTGTCGGCGTCGCGGCCGCGCACGGACTCGCGGGCGCGCTGGAGTCGCTCGGCGCGACAAGGGCGCTGCACGGGGAGACAGTGGCTTTCGGCGCCCTTGTTCAGTTCGTTCTCGAAAACGCCCCGCGCGACGAGATACGCACGGCGCTCGACTTTTACAGGAAGGTCGGTCTGCCGCTGCGCCTGTCCGATATCGGTATCGAAAATCCGTCGCGAGAGGCGATAGAAAGAGCTTCCGAACTTGCCTGCGCCCCCGGTTCTGTAGTTCACAACATGCCCTTCGAAGTTACGCCCCGTATGGTGGCCTGCGCGTTGGTTGCGGCCGATAAGTTGGCTGACATATATTTTTGACAGTTTCTGCTTAAGTTTTTTAATGAAGGAAGGGATGATGAAGATGGACAAGAAAATGCAGGAATTTTCCATTGATTATTTCAGTCTCAAGGGAAAGGTCGCTATTATTACCGGAGGGAATACCAATCTCGGTCTCGGTTATTCGACGGCATTCGCGAAGGTGGGCGCGGATCTGTTCATCCCGCATTTTGCCGACGACGTGGATGATGTCAGGGAGATCGCCGAAAAGGAGGGACGCCGCATAGAGTTCCTGAAGGGCGATCTGACAGACGAGACCTACAGAAAGGAAGTTATCGCGAAATGTCTTGAAAAGTACGGAAGGATCGACATACTCGTCAACAACGCCGGCATTAACTCGTTCGGAGATTTTCAGACATTCCCCAACAGCCTTTTCGCGAAAATCGTGGAGCTGAACCTTAACGTGACATATTACTTCGGCAGGGAAGTCGCGCTCGAAATGATCAAGCAGGGCCATGGCAAGATCATCAACATCGGCTCCGCGCTCTCCTTCACGGCGGACGAGCGCAGTATGCCATACGTCATATCCAAGCACGGCGTAATAGGCGTGACGCGGGATTTCGCGAACGAGCTTGGACGCTACAATATTCAGTGCAACGCCATCTGCCCCGGCTTTTTCGCCACTGAAATCAACGCCGACATAGATCCTGTCATATACGAGCGGATAGCGAAGCGGCTGCCGCAGGGCAAATGGGGCGATCCCGCGGATCTGATGGGGCCGGCGGTCTTTTTGGCGAGCAAAGCCTCAGACTATATCAACGGCTGGCTGATAAACGTCGACGGAGGCTTTACATGCATCGTATAGCGCGAGGGATTTCCGAGATGCGGCGCCGCAGATAAAAGTCAATAATAGCTGACCCTGCGCGCGCCGGAAATAACAGAGCTCTGCACATCCGCGATAAGCGCCGTATTTATCGCGCTTTCAAGCAGACGAGCCATGCCGTAATTCCCGTTGTTCACAAGTATGACGGGCGTCGTAACGTCGGCGTCAATTTCGAGATCCGGAATATTTATAGAAAAACAGGCGGGCAGCGGATCCTCCATTACGTCTCCCCTCTGTATGAGTACGTCTATCTCGCCGTCCGCAAGCATCTTCAGGCAATTGTGATAATTTTCATGCTTACGCGTAACCTTCTTGCCCCTGCACAGAAGCTCGGTAATATAGCTCTGTTCGATCGCGGCGTCGTAGATGCCGACGCGCATGCCGTCCTCTATGGCCTTGATATCGCTGCGCATGGTGCAAAGCCTGTAGGGGGTGCAGTATCTTGCGCCCTCAAGCTCCAATGCCGTGGATATGTTGGGATATTTCTCGGAATACAGTCTGAATGCGAGCTTCGACGTTATGATAAAATGGCAGCGCTCGTTGGAAAGCAGCTCGAAGCGCACGCTCGCCGGAACTATGCACGCCAGATTTATGGGCAGGTTCGCGTGGTTTATCGCGTCGGCGAAGCCTGTGAAGAGCGCGCCGTGGATCAGGCTGGAGGGTATGGGGGCCAGACCGAGCAGAGGATTCCAGTCGGCGTGTTCGTACAGCAGTTCGCGGTTCAGGTCATGAACGAATGTTCCTTTGGGCCCCCGCTTTTCTATATTCATGCAGCGCTTATCGAGCAGAAATTGTATCGCGCCCTGGATGATCCATCTTGAACAGGAAAACGCGTTCTCGTACTCCGAAATCGTACTCATGCCGTCGCCCTCGGACAACACCAGAAGGTCGCGGGCGATCCTGCGTATCATTATACCGTTTTTTTGCAAGAATTTTTTGTTCTCCATGGAATATCCTCTGATTGAAAGTATAGCATGAAGGCGGGAAAAAAGCAAATGTAAGGTAAAAAATCGCGCGATTCTTGACTCCATACTTTTACAGTTCAACCGTAAGCCGGTCTTGACGCCGGCGCGCCGGTATGCTATTATGAACATATGTTTTCAACGGTTCGATCACGGGAAACCGGAAAGGATATCACGTTATGGCAAACGTCGTTTTTTTGTTCAAACCCACACCAAAAGCGCCTCTTGTTTTCTCAGACCGGCAATTTGAGCAAATCGCCGAAGCCGCCGGCGGGGAAGTCCGGCGTTTTGAAACCGAGGATGAACTCATCGCGAGCGGCGTGCAGGCGGAAATACTTTACACCTGGGGAGGGTCGGGCGACATGCCCGTGCGATACTGCAAGGGCAACCTCAAGCTTAAATGGCTGCATTCATTTACGGCGGGCGTGGAAACCCTGATGAAATCCGAAATAGCGGATATGCCCATCATAATTTCAAATTCAAGCGGCATTCACTCTTTGACCGTAGCCGAATCCGTCATGGGCTATATACTGGCGTGGAACAGAACATTTCCCTTCATGTTCGGAAAACAAAGGGAACATGTCTGGGCAAAGGGCATGACGAGACAACCGACGGAGGCATTCGGCAAAACATTGGGAATCATAGGCGCGGGGGCGATAGGAACGGAAATCGCCGTTCGCGCGAAAGCTTTTGGTATGCGAACCCTCGCGCTGCGCCGCAACCCCGAGCCAAAGGCGTGTTTCGATGAGATATACGGCGCCGACGGGCTTGACGAGCTTCTGTCGCGTTCCGATTATGCGGTAATGTCTATCCCGTACACCCCGGAAACCCGACATATGATCGACGCGGCGCAGTTTAAAACCATGAAAAACTCCGCTCTTTTCATAAATGTCGCCCGCGGAGGCGTGGTGAACCAAGACGCTCTCACAGAAGCTCTGCAAAGCGGCGAAATCGCCGGCGCGGCCTTGGACGTTACCGATCCTGAGCCTCTGAACCCGGACAGCCCTCTGTGGGATATGGAAAATGTGATCATTACGCCCCATATAGCGGCGGACGCCCCCATACTCACTCAGCTTGCCGTGGATTTTTTCTGCCGCGAAATCAAACACTTTCTTGACGGCGAGCCTATCGCAAACACGATGCCGCACTGACGGATAAACGCCGTTGTCTATTTTTATGGAATTGTCCGTGATTTTGTGCTATGCTGTTCAGAGGAAGGGGCGGAAACCGGAGGAAGCGTCAAAACGAACAGAGGAGGGTGAAAACATGCGCAATAATTTATACGACGAGAGACTTGAGCGTATCAAAAAAGCCGTGGCATTGGAGCCTGTAGACAAGATACCTGTTGTTCCTTGCGCAAACGCGTATATGGCAAGATCCGAGGGAATTTCGATAAAAGACTATATCAGCAACTATGAGTTGGCCTGTACCGCAAACCTAAACGCTTTAAGAAAAATGGGTGCTGAAGCCACCCAAAATGTTATCTATACGCCTTGGCTTTTACCGCCGCAATGGCTTTCTAAAATCGCAGTGCCGGGGGATGAATTGGGCGACGATGAACTTTGGCAGGTAAAAGAATCCGAGAATATGAAATTTGAAGATTACCGGGAAGTTCTCGACAACGGCTTCGAAGCATTCCAAACGAAATTTATCAGGGAAAGGTGCGATGACGCAAACGCGAAGCTTGTGCCGTATTTTGAATATCTTCCTACCGCTTATCAAAGATTCTATGAAGCGGGTATTCCTTGTATCTGTGATTTTCTGATGATAACCCCCTTTGAGTTCTTTTGCGGCGGCAGATCCCTTGCGGCCTTCTTTATGGACGATTTAATAGGGGAACCCGATTTAATTGACGAGGTTTTCAAAAAAACCATGGAGCACACATTACCTCTATATCGCGGTATGATGGAGCGACTTCAGCCTGTTGGGGTATGGATCGGAGGTTGGAGAGCCTCGCCCGAAATGATCTCGCCGAGGGTTTGGAACCGATTCTCCGCGCCGTATATAAAGGCTTATGCGGATCTCTGCATTGAAATGAATGTGATTCCGATCTTTCACCTGGACTCAAACTGGACCGGCGCTCTGGAATGGTTTCGCTGCATGCCTCCAAAAAAATGCATTATGGCGCTGGATTCGAAGACGGATATAAGAAAAGCAAAGGCGATATTGGGGGATATGATGTGTATCCTCGGGGATGTGCCGGCGGAACTTTTGGCGTTCGGCGCCCCGGAAGAGATTTATGCGCATACCACAAAGCTGATCGACGATATAGGCCCCACCGGTTATATAGTATCATCGGGCTGCGATATACCGGCAAACGCGAGACCTGAGAATGTACAGGCAATGTGTGACGCCGCAAACAACTACTTGGCAAACAAACGGTAAAAACCGGAAAATCGGAGAGACCGAACAAGATCAAGTCATTGCCCATGCCGGGCACACACCGGAAAGAGGGATTTCGCGATGAAATCCCTCCTGTCAAATCAATTTCCGATCACTGTCAAACTTTCAATGATCCGTCCTGCTCATAGGACAGCTGTTGTAAAAATGATCCGGGGCGATAACCGTTCCCGTAGTTCGCCAACTTCAAAAGCAACATCTTCAAGTGTCCGCTTACAGCGTCGGCGTCCGCACCCGTATTGAGATCGTACCATGTCTTCGCGTGTTCCTCAACCCATCTCGCGCCGACCGTAGTTTGAAACAAACCTTTGTCGGCTAAATAGGCTTTCATAGCCGGAGCCATATAGTCGCACCAGAATTTGTCGCTATGTAGGAACTTGACGTCGTCAAGACCGGAAACGACGCAGCCGGTCTCAATGATCTCTTTTGTCAGACCGGCGACATCTCCGCCGGACTTTATATAGTCGCGTATATTGTCGTACATGCGCCCTACATCAGACAGGAAGGCGTTCACGTCCGAATCGGTCAGCGCG
>JAISBV010000066.1 GCA_031266025.1 Eubacteriales Family XIII. Incertae Sedis bacterium | reverse complement strand
TAAAAAATGTTACATCGGCGGCAATGTATACAGAAAACTTGTCCGAGCTGCGTATATCATACCGGAACAGAGCTGTATCGTAAACAGGAAATTCTGAAATTCCCGAAACTTTACCGCTTTTGTCCGTTTTATGTATATATTATATACCTTCGCGGTCACAAAACGGTCACACTTACGATATTTTCTTAAAAAATTTTGATTTTGGGATTCTAAACAATTCCGGGACAGGCCCCGGCGCTTTGCGCCGGGCGGGAATTATGACGGCGGGCTCAGACGGAATCGACGGCTTCTTTGAGTCTTGTGAGCGCGCGTTTCAGCGTAGCGCGGGGGCAGGCTATGTTTATGCGCTGAAAACCCGCGCCTTCTTCGCCGAACATGACGCCGCCGTCAAGCCAGAGTCCCGCCTTATTTATGATCAGCTCGTCGAGTGCGGCGTGAGAGAGACCGAGCTCACGAAAATCCAGCCAGATCAGGTATGTGCCTCCCGGTTCGACGAGCCGCGCGCGCGGTATGTTTTCGCGCAGAAAGCCGCGCAGAAAAGACAGGTTGCCGCCGAGATACGCTCGCAGCGCGCGAAGCCATTCGCCGCCCGACTCATAGGCCGCCCGGCAGGCCGCGAGACCGAATATATTTGTTTCGCTGCAGCCCGTCCTGTGTATTTCCGCGCGGAATTTGCGGCGCAGTTCTTCGTTGCGTATTATTATGTTTGATATCTGAAGCCCGGCCAGATTGAACGTCTTGCTCGGCGCCGTGCATGTAAGAGCGATGTCTTCTATCTCGCGTGCGACGCTCGCGAAAACCGTGTGCTTATGGCCTTCGAAAACGAAATCGCAGTGAATTTCATCGGAAACTATCGTGCAGCCGTGCCTTATGCATATCTCTCCCAAGCGTTCGAGCTCATCCTTCGTCCATACGCGGCCGACGGGGTTGTGCGGGCTGCAAAATATAAACAGCTTCGCCTTGCTCTCCGCGAGCCTTCGATCAAAATCGGCGAAGTCGATACTGTAGCGGCCGTTCTCGAAGAGCAGGGGGTTATTTATTATTTTTCGATTGTTCAGGCGGATCGATCCGGAAAAGGGATAGTACACGGGCCGCTGTATCAGCACGCCGTCGCCCTCGTCCGTAAACGCGCGCACTGCCGTTGAAAGCGCGAATACTACGCCCGGGGATTGAACTATCCACTCGCGCTCCGTTTCATAGCCGAAGTTTGCAGAAAACCAAGCGCGGACAGGTTCAAACCAGTCGTCCTTGGGCATAGAGTAGCCGAATACGCCGTGTTCGGCCACGCCGCGCAAGGCTTCGAGCACACAGGGCGGCGAGCGGAAATCCATGTCCGCGACCCAGAGCGGCAGGAGCCCGCCGGGCATACCGCGCTCGGCCGCGAAGTCGTATTTGAGGGAATTTGTATTTCTTCGGTCTATTATCTCGTCAAAATCATATCCCATAGTTCACCTTTTTATATGTAACTACTCAAATCCCACGTGATTTAATATCACAGGTTCAGCATAAAGGCTTGCTGCGTTTTTTGTTTGTCCGAATAATCGAGGATTTCCTGCATGGTGATCTCGGAAAGACGCGCGTGAATCGCTTCGTTAAGCGGTTCGAATACAAGTGATTGCAGCGCCATTTCGATCTCGGGAACATTGTCCCCCACTGTATTTTCCGTCTTTTCCGTCAGACTCGATTCGAGCGCCGTCAGCACCTCCCAAGCCGTGATTTTGGACGGCGAACGGGCAAGCTGATACCCGCCGCGCGGCCCTTTGACCGAAAGAAGCAGACCTTCGCGCTTCAATTGGGAAAAAACCTGTTCCAGATAGATTTTGGATATGCCGAGCTCATCGGAGATGCTGCTGACGGTTACATTCTCTCGGCTCTGCGCCATATGCGCGATTACGGTCACGGCGGCGAGCGCATAGCGGCCTTTTACTGATATTCTCATTGTAGATTGTGCCCCTCTCTTTGTGCTGAGAGCCCTTTGTACTTTCGTTCGAGATCAGCGCTTGAGCAGTAAAATTTTCGTATACATTTAAGATACCGCAATTCCGCCGAAAAGTCAACATATATTGCATATAAAAATAATATGATAAATTTTACGTTTTTCTATTGACAAGCCAAAACGGGGCCGGTACAATGTAGCTAATCTTATAAAACATATATATGAACCGTATATTAAGGAGGTCTGAAAGATGTCAATAGCACAAAGCCTTACGGAACTTATAGGCAAGACGCCGCTGCTTCAGCTGAACGGTTACGCGAAAAGCAAGGGCATTACGGCGAACCTGATCGGCAAGCTCGAATACTGCAATCCGGCCGGCAGCGTGAAGGATCGCATCGCGAAAGCTATGATCGACGAGGCGGAGCAGGCGGGAAAGCTGAAGCCCGGCGCCGTGATCATAGAACCCACGAGCGGCAATACCGGCATAGGTCTCGCGTCCGTGGCTGCGGCGCGCGGATACCGCGTCATATTGACGATGCCCGAAACGATGAGCATAGAACGGCGCAAGTTGCTCAAAGCCTACGGCGCCGAGCTTGTACTGACGGAGGGCGCCAAGGGGATGAAGGGCGCCATAGCGAAATCGGAAGAATTGGCGGCCGAAACGCCGGGCTCGTTCATACCCGGGCAGTTTGTAAATCCGGCCAATCCGAGGATTCACAGGGAGACGACGGGCCCTGAGATTTGGGAAGACACGGACGGTAAAGTTGACGTATTCGTCTCGGGTATAGGAACCGGCGGAACCATTACAGGCGCCGGCGAGTACTTGAAATCCAAAAATCCCAACATCAAGATCGTAGCCGTCGAACCCTTTGATTCCCCTGTGCTTTCGGAAGGGAAGGCCGGCCCGCACAAGATTCAGGGCATAGGCGCGGGCTTTGTTCCCGATACGCTTGATACGGATATATACGACGAAGTGATCAAGGTTAAGAACGAAGACGCGTTTTTGGCCGGCCGCGAGATAGCGAAAACGGAAGGTCTGCTCATAGGCATATCGTCCGGCGCGGCGGCTTGGGCTGCGGCCGAGATAGCGAAAAGGCCCGAATACTCGGGAAAGAATATTGTGATCATATTGCCCGACACGGGCGAGCGCTATCTCTCCACCGCGCTGTTCGAGGAATAGCAAACGACTACATCAAGCCCAATAGCTTCCAATACGGTATGCTGAGCACGAGCCCAACGACGGAGATGAGGGAATACGCGGCGCTCATCTTGACGGTATCGCTGTGCCGTACCGTTTCGGTCGCTTGACCGAGAGCGGGCAAGAAGGAAATATTCTGGTATTTCAGGAAAAATACCTGCATGGACGTATATACGACTATGCCCATTATGAAAGGGTTTATACCGAGAGGTTCCACGACGGGCGACAGTACGGTCATAAACAGAACTAAGGACGCGGACATCGAAACGATAACGGTGCGAACAAGTATCGTCAGCAGCGCCGCCGCGACAAACAGCAGCGCCGGATTGCCTATGGAGCTTATAATGGGCCTGAGCACGGAGATCAGTTTGTCGTTGATGCCGAGAAGGGAAAAGATGTTGCCCATGCCGAGCACGGCGCCCACAAATATCAAGAGACCCCATTGCATATCATTGAACAAATCCCGTTCACGCAAAACACCGGCGAAGCAGAGCGCGACCGCAGCCAACAGCGAGGTTACGGCCGCGTTCAAGCCTGTGAACGGCTCGCTTATCCACAGCGCGAGACAGATCAGCATGATGGCCGACGTAAGCTTTTCGTCTTTGCTCATAGGGCCCAATTCGGTTATCATGGCGTCTATATAGTCGCGCGGACAGGTTTTGTCCGCCTTGGGCCCGTACAGCAGCAGCAACGCGGCGTATGAACCGGCCATAAATACAACCGTCCAAATTATCATATATTCGAACCAGCTGAGCCAAGTCAGGGATTCGCGGATGTGCTCGGGCAGCGTGCCCTTGAGCAGAAAACCTATAACACACGCGCTCTGAAATACAGGCCCTGTTTGGCCGTAGCCCATATATGTAGACAGGAATATCCCTGTGGCAGGTTTGCCGTACGGCTCATAGCCGAGCGCGCGCGACGTTTCCGTACCTATGGCGCTCGCCAATACGGCTTTGGCGGTGGAGCTTGGTATGAGCGGCGCTATTATGAGCCCGGAAAAGAGCATCGCCGCGGCCTGTCCCCTGTAATTCGCCGGAAACCACCGTATGATCCTGAGCGCAATGCGCTTCAAAAGCCCGCTCTTCGATACGGCGACGCATATCGCGAAGGCCCCGAACAGGAGCCAGAACGTCGTGGAATTGAATGCGCTGAACGCCTCTCCGAACGACGCTACGCCTGTCACGATCCAAAGCGTACACATCAAAAGCGCCACCATGAAATCAGGAATGACGTCCGCCACCCAGAAGCATACGGCGCCCGCCAATATGCCAAGCGCGATCAGCGCTTCACGGCTCAGATCCGACGCGGGAAGAAACGAAACGATAAACCCTATCACGACGCCCGCGACCGCTCCGAACATCTTTTTTTTGTAAGACACAAAATCCCCTCCCTTTCCCTTTATATACACAAAAAAATTGTAACGCATTTTCATATATTTGGCAAGTCGGAATGACATTCTTTTGGATTTCGGCGAAGTTTTCATTGCTTGCGCGCCGGTTTTAGAGTATCATAATATTGGTTGAATATTATTAATAATTCGTTAACTGTAAATCGTATCAAGATAGTCGGAGGTGCAGGTAAAATGGATGTGAAAACGATATGTGTGGTCGGAGCGGGACTCATGGGTCAGCAGCTTTCTCTGTTGGCCGCTGTTTCGGGATTCGAGGTTTATTGCGCGGACACATCGCGCGATGCTCTGAAAAGAGCTGAAGATTTTGTGGCTGCTTGGCTGTCGAAACAAAAGGCCAAGGAGAAGATAACGGACGCGCAGACAGAACGTGTGAACGAGAATCTGCATTTTGTCGTCGGCTTGGAAGAAGCGGCAAAAAACGCGGATATGGTTATAGAGGCCGCTGTGGAAGATCTTGCTGTCAAACGTTCCATATTCGCGCAATTGGACAGGATCGCGCCCCCTCACGCCATTCTGGCGACGAACAGCTCATATTTGGTCAGTTCCAAGATAGCGGACGCGACGTCCCGCCCCGATAAGGTTTTGAACATGCATTTCTTCAATCCCGCCATTGTAATGAAGACCGTGGAGGTTGTGCAGGGCCCTCATGTTTCCGACGAAACGGTCGCGACTGTTATGGATGTGGCCCGCGCGCTCGGCAAGAATCCCGCCAAGGTTAACAAAGAGATATACGGCTTTCTGTGCAACCGTATATTCAGCGTTCTCACGAAAGAGGCCTGTTATCTGCTCGATCAGGGGATTGCCTCCGTTGAGGATATAGATACGGCCGTGAAAGGCGCGTTCGGGCATCCGATGGGCCCGTTTGAGCTTTTGGATATGACGGGTATTGATCTCGAATATCATCTCGGAATGGAGCGTTTCAGGGAGACGGGCAATCTGTCCGACAGGCCGAGTCCGAGTCTGACCGAACGCTTCGGTAAAGGCGATTACGGCAGAAAGACGGGAAAAGGCTATTACGATTATCCCAAGAAATAGAATAGGCGTGTTGAAGAGCATGGATTCCGGGACAAGCCCGGAATGACGAGGACTGTAACTAAGGAGAAGTGATTATGAGTTACGAAAACATCATAATTCGAAAGGAAAACAATATTGCGACGGTCAGCCTGAACCGTCCCAAAAGCCTGAACGCGCTGAATTCGGAGTTGGTCGCCGAGCTTGACAGGGCTTTTGACGAGCTGTCCGCGGATTCCGAGACGCGCGTCGTCGTCATAACCGGCGAAAAAAACTTCGCGGCGGGGGCCGATATAACGAACATGGTCGAGCTTACGCCGGAGGAGGCCCGCGATTTCGCGTTTTCGGACACATACGACAAGATCGCGAACTGCCCCAAACCCGTGATCGCGGCCATAGAGGGTTTCGCTCTCGGCGGAGGCATGGAGTTGGCGTTGAGCTGCGATTTCAGAATTGCGGCGCCGAACGCCAAGATGGGCTTCCCCGAGATCACTCTCGGCATATTCCCCGGAGCGGGAGGCACGCAGAGACTGCCCCGTCTGGTCGGTCTGCCCAAGGCGAAGCGACTGATATTTACGGGCGCGATCATCAGGGGTGAAGAAGCGCTCGCCTGCGGCTTGGTCGACGGTTTGGCCGACAATCCGCTTGAAGAGACGATGAGTTTTGCCTTGGAATTGGCCGCCAAGCCCGCAGTTGCGCTGAAATTGGCAAAGGAGTGCATCAATCTTGCCGCAGATGCGGATATAAAAACAGGTATTGCGTATGAAGCGAGCAATTGGGCAAGACTCTTCGCCACGTCGGATCAAAAAGAGGGTATGCGCGCCTTTATCGAAAAGCGCAAGCCCGAGTTTGCGGGGAAGTAAAAGACTACTACTTAAAAATTTCAATCAAAACTACTCAAACGCCGCGATTGTTTTACCCTGTCGCAAGCTCCGGGCACGCGTGTTCAGATCGGGTTTTGAGGCGGATTTTGACCCTCGGAACGTACAGATTAGTACGTGAGAAGGCCAAAATCCGAATCAGGTTCCGAGATGGGCAAAAATGGCGTGGTGTTTGAGTAGTTACAATGAAGGAGACACATGATAAAGGAAGCTGTAATCGTAGCAGGCGCGCGCACGGCCATAGGCGACTATATGGGCTCGCTGCAGCCGCTCAAGGCCCATGAATTGGGAACATTGGTTCTGAAAGGCCTTATAGACAAAGCAGGGATAGATCCGAGGCTTATAGAGGAAGTAATCGCGGGGCACGTGAACCAAGCGGGCGCTCCCGGCAATTCGGCGAGATGGGTGACGCTGAAGGCCGGCTGTTCCGTTGAAACCACGTCCACGACCGTGCATCAGCAGTGTCCTTCATCCATGCGCGCCGCCGATTTCCTCTCGCAGGCCATTATGCTCGGCCGCGTGGACGTCGGCGCCGCAATCGGCATGGAGAGCATGTCAAACGCGCCTTATCTGCTTATGGGCGCGCGCAGAGGCTATCGTCTCGGCGACGGTGAAACTGTACAGGACAGCATGATGCTCGGAGGTCTCGTCTGCGCCTTTGAGGGATATCACATGGGCGTAACGGCCGAAAATATCGCGGAACACTACAATATCAGCCGCGAAGAACAGGACGAGTACGCCGTAATGAGCCATGAGAGGGCTTGCAAGGCGATAGAAACCGGCGTATTCAAAGAAGAGATCATTCCCGCGGAGATAAAGACGCGCAAGGGCGTCCAAATCTTCGACACCGACGAACACCCGCAGAAGGACTGCTCACTCGAAACGGCGGCAAAGATGAAACCCGTTTTCAAAAAAGACGGAACGGTTACGGCTTTCAACGCCTCGGGTCTGAACGACGGCGCGTCGGCCATACTCATGATGTCGGCGGACAAAGCGAAGGAGCTCGGACTCAAGCCATTGGCGCGCGTCGTATCGGCGGCGACGGGCTCGGTTGAGCCGCGAATCATGGGCATGGGCGTGGTTCCGGCCGTACACAAAGCCTTGAAATACGCGGGCCTTGATATAAAGGACATCAATTATTGGGAGCTGAACGAAGCGTTTGCCGCGCAGGTTCTCGGCTGTAACCGTGAATTGAAGATACCGTATGACCGTTTGAACGCGTACGGTTCCGGCATTCCTCTCGGTCACCCTGTGGGTATGACGGGCGCGCGCATCATAATGGAGGCCGTCTATGAACTCAAGCGCCGCGGAGGGCGTTACGCGTGTTCGTCCATGTGCGCGAGCGGCGGGCCCGCCGGAGCCTTTATCGTCGAAAATATTCAATGAAAGTTACTGCTCAAAGATTTCAATCAAGACTACTCAAACGCCGCGTCAGTTTTGTTCGGATCGGGTTCTGAATCGGATTTCGGCCCTCGGAGCGTACAGAGTAGTACGTGAGAAGGCCAAAATCCGATTCAGGTTCCGAGCCGGGCAAAAATCACGTGGGGTTTGAGTAGTTACCAATGAGGAGGTAGATATTATGGGTAACAAATTAGTAGATCTGAAAGACGCCAGGTTTGCCATTTACGACCAACTGAAGATATCCGATCTGTTCGCGTATGAAAAATTCAGCGATTATTCGGAAGACACGATCGAATTGGCGATAAACACAGCCGAAAAATTGGCCGTGAACGAATACTATCCGATCAACGGCGCGGGTGATAAGGCCGGCGTCGGCTTCGACGACGGCAAGGTTACGGTGCCGGCGGAGTTTCACGCGGCGTACAAGAAGTTCTGCGAAGGCGGTTGGACGGCGCCCGCCGAATCCTACGACTGGGGCGGGCAGCAGATGCCGACCATGCTCAATTACCTTACGCAGATGCTGTTCTTCGCCGCCAATCAGTCTCTGATGGTCTATACCTGTCTTACGCACAGCGCGGGTAAGGTCGTCGATATATTCGGCACGGATGAACAGAAGAACAAGTATTTGACGCCTATATGGGAAGGCGCGTGGGCCGGCTGCATGGATCTCACAGAACCGGAGGCGGGCAGCGATGTTGGCGCCATACGCACAAAGGCGTTCCCGAATGAGGACGGCACGTACAACATAAAGGGCAACAAGCTCTTTATCAGCCAAGGTGAATCGGATCTCACCGAGAATATCGTGCATATCCTCTTGGCGCGCATAGATGGCGACCCTGAGGGTACGAAGGGGCTGTCCTGCTTTATCGTTCCGAAATTCAGGGTTAACGACGACGGGAGTCTCGGAGAGCTCAACGATGTCGTCTGCACGGGCATCGAGCACAAGATGGGCATGAAAGGCTCCGCCACGGCGTCCTTGGCTTACGGCGACAACGGCAAATGCGTCGGCGAGCTGATCGGCGGCAGGGGCAAGGGCATCGTCACGATGTTCCATATGATGAACGAGCAGCGTATAGTGGTGGGCATGGAAGGCATATCCATTGCGAGTTCCGCGTACCTGCACGCGCTCGATTTCGCGCGCGAGAGGAAGCAGGGCGTCGCGTTCGGTCAGAAGACGGGCCCGCAGATTCCGATCATCGAACACCCCGACGTCAGAAGGAATCTGCTCGTGATGAAAAGCTATACGGAAGGAATACGCGCCCTTTTGCTGTACGCCGCCAAATGCTTGGATTTGAAAGACGTGGCCGAGGATGAGGCCGAAAGGCAAAAATACAGCGATATGGTCGAGATGCTTACGCCGATATGCAAGGGAGGCGGTTCTGACAGGGGTTTCGACGTCTGCGTCAACGCGATACAGATATTCGGAGGATACGGATTCTGCCAAGAGTATTACGTGGAACAGTTGGCGCGCGACTGCAAGATCACGAGCATATACGAGGGAACGAACGGCATACAGGCGAATGACCTTTTGGGGCGCAAGATCGTCATGAGGGACGCGAGCGCGTTCGGCGTGCTGACGGGCGCGATACAATCCGCTGTCAACGCGGCCAAAGAAATAGCCGGGCTGACCGAGTATGCGGCGATTACGGAGAAATATCTCAATCAATTCGTCGCGGTGGGCGAGCTTTTGCGGGCGCGTCTTAAAGAAAACGGCGTCTTGGCTTATTCTTGGGCGACGCCGTATCTGGCCGTAGCGGAAGACGTCGCCGTTGCGTGGATGCTCCTTGATCAGGCGGCAGTCGCCTCCGAGAAGCTGAAGGCCGATGCCGGGTGCGACGCCGATTTCCTCAATTCAAAGATCAATACCGCGAAATTTTTTATCAGTTCCGTGCTGCCGCAGGTGAGCGGCAAGCTTGACGCAATCGAAAAAAATGACGATGCCTTCCTTTCGATGGAGGATAAATATTTTATCGCCTGAGAACCGCGTACCCTGCGTGTTCCGCATAAGTCCGCATATCCCGCGCAAGGAGGTATAAAGTGGGTTATAAGGAAGAATACAGAAGCAAGTTGGTCACGGCGGACGAGGCAGTGAAAGCTGTCAAATCCGGTGATTGGATCGAATACGGCGCCTTTGCGGGTCAGGTCGTGGAGCTGGACAAGGCTCTCGCCAAGAGAAAGGATGAGCTTTTCGACGTAAAGATTCGCGGCACGTCGCGGATGTACGCCCCGGAAGTCGTAAACGTCGATCCTTTGAACGCGCATTTCACATATAACAGCACGCATGTGGGAGCGGCCGAGAGGATTCTCGGCGATAAGGGACTGTGCTGGCATCTGCCTGTGCTGTATCACGAACAGCCGCGTTATTACAGGGATCATATCAGAACAAACGTACTGTTTCTGACAGTTCCCGCCATGGACGACCGGGGATATTTCAATTTCGGGCCGCAGGTTTCGCATGCCATGGCGCTGTGCGAAACCGCCGACACGATCATACTTGAGGTCAATCCGAATATGCCAAGGTGTCTCGGGGGCTTTCAGGAGGCCGTACACATCAGCAAGGTATCCATGATCACGGAGGCGAATTGGGCTCTGCCCGAACTGCCGCCCATAGTTCCGAGCGAGACGGATCAAAAGATAGCGAGCCTTATCATGGAGCGCTTGGAGGACGGCGACTGTCTGCAGCTCGGGATAGGCGGAATGCCGAACGCCGTGGGCGCCCTGATCGCGGAGTCCGACTTGAAGGATCTGGGTATACACACGGAGATGTTCGTGGATTCGTTCGTCGACATGATAGAGGCGGGCCGGGTCACGGGCGCGAGGAAGAATATCGACAAGTACAAGGTCGTCTGCACATTCGCTCTCGGCGGCAAGAAAACTTATGATTACGTCGATAACAATCCGCGCGTGGCGTTCTATCCCGTGGACTATACGAACGATCCGTTCGTCGTCGCGAAGAACGACAAGGTCGTGGCGATCAACAACTGCGTCGAGGTGGACATACTCGGGCAGGTATGCTCGGAGTCCTCCGGAACGCGGCAGATCAGCGGCACGGGCGGGCAGCTCGACTTCACGTACGGCGCGTATCGCTCGAAGGGCGGCAGGGCCTTCATATGTATGAGCTCAACGTATCTGAAAAAGGGCGCTCCTATGTCGCGGATCAAATCCACACTCACGCCCGGCGCCGTCGTCACCGTGCCGAGGACTATGGTGCATTACCTCGTAACGGAAAACGGAGTGGCGGAGCTCAAAGGCCGTACGCTCTGGGAGAGGGCCGAAGCCGTCATTTCGATCGCGCATCCCGATTTCCGTGATCAATTGATCAAAGAGGCCGAGGAAATAGGCGCTTGGCGCCGCAGCAACAAACGGTAGCCGGCTGTTCCGCCGTGACCGCCCAAAGGTAAATCAAACGCAATCGGTCAAACCCCGCGTGGGGTTTGACCGATTACATTCCCCTAAAGTTTTGTGTATTCGCGCCGATGTAATATGTATATACATAATATAAATACGTTACTGTTCAAATGTTCAATCAAGACTACTCAAACCCCGCGCCGGTTGCGTTAACGTGGGGTTTGAGTAGTTACTGCAATACACGTCACGGTGCGGCGGAATGAAGAAAGTAATAACATACGGTTCGTTTGACCTATTTCACGAGGGCCATTACAACCTGTTAAAGCGCGCGAAGGAGCTCGGAGATACGCTTATAGTCGGCGTAACGACCGAGCAGTACGATGTTTATCGCGGAAAGATGAACGTCGTTGATTCGCTTATGCGCAGGATAGACAATGTACGGCAAACGGGCTTCGCGGACGAAATCATCATAGAAGACCATGAGGGGCAAAAGGTCGAGGACATTCAAAAATACGGCGTGAATATTTTCGTTCTCGGCTCTGATTGGCGCGGCAAATACGATTACCTCAAAGAATACTGCGAGGTCGTCTATTTGGATCGCACAAAGGATATCTCGAGCTCGAAGCTTCGCGACGAGCGGCACGGTCTTGTGCGGCTCGGCATAGTCGGAACGGGACGCATAGCGGAACGCTTTATGCAAGAGACGAAGTTTGTCAGCGGTCTCATCACGAGCAGCGTTTACAATCCGCGTTTCGAGAGCGCGAAGCGCTTTGGGGAATGCTTCGAGCTTTCTTATTTTTTTGACGAATATGAAAAATATTTGGACGACGTGGACGCCGTATATATCGCGACGCCGCACGGCACGCATTACGACTACGCGCGCAGGGCGCTTATAGCGGGCAAGCACGTGCTTTGCGAAAAGCCCATGGTTCTTTCGGAGCTTGAGGCGCGGGAGCTCTTCGATATAGCGAGCGAGAACGCGCTCGTTTTGATGGAGGCCGTAAAGACCGCCTACTCTCCCGGTTTTATCAATCTGCTCGCCATAGCCCGCGGCGGCCGGATAGGAACTGTCTACGACGTCGAGGCCGCCTTCACGAAGCTGACGGACAATCTGCCCGGCGCAAGGGAATATGATCCCGTCGTGGGCGGCAGCTTCACGGAGCTTGCGAGCTATTCGCTCTTGCCCGTCGTCAAGCTGCTCGGTCACGATTACCGGGATATAAGCTTCGAGAGCTTCACAGCCGAAAACGGCGTCGATATCTACGCGAAGGCTCACCTTACATACGCGGGCGCCGTCGCTACGGCAAAGACCGGTATAGGAGTGAAAAGCGAGGGGCAGCTTTTGATATCCGGGACAAAAGGCTATATATTGGTGAAATCTCCGTGGTGGCTGCTGAAATCCTTCGAGGTTTGCTATGAGATACCGGACGACAACGAGACGTTTTCCGCGCCTTTCCCCGGCTTCGGTCTGCGCTTTGAGCTTGCGGATTTCGTGCGGAACATAACGCACCCCACAGGGCGGAATTTCAAGTTTTCAAAGGATGATTCCGTCTGCGTTGCGGGGATTATCGAAAAATTTCTGCGCCGCGCCGGCCGGCAAGCATAAACAACGGGGTGTAAATGCGAAAATTTATACGAAATAACATAAAGGATATGCTTTCCACCGTCAGTGACGGCTTGGAATTCGCTCTGACGTCAGGGGGCGATTCGGCGAATTCGCTGCTCTGCGAATGCGACGGAGCGCTCGGCGCAATTTATGAAATGATGGAATACGAGCTGTCCGAGACGCGCTTTTTGCTCTACAGCCGAAAGATCACGGCAATGCGCGAAGCGTTCAAAACATTGCTCACCGATATTGACGATATCCGGGCCATAAGCGATTTGGCGAACGGGATATTCAAGGACGCGGCATCACTTATAAAGAGCCTTGACGCGGAGAAAGAAATCAAAAAGGAAGTAGTGTTTTTCCCGTACAAGGCGAGCATGTGGGATTCGCTTGAGAGCATTTGGGCGGCCGCGAACGCCGACGAACGCTGTTATGTCTCTGTAGTACCTATTTTGTATTATAACAGAGACAGCGCGGGCAATTTTACGACGGCGCATTACGAGGGCGATTTTTTCCCGGACTGCGTCAACGTTATTCATTATGAGGAATTCGATGTAGCGGCGATATCGCCGGACGTCGCGTATATACACAATCCTTATGACGGCGGCAATCTCGTCACGTCCGTGCATCCCGACTACTATTCACGGGAATTAAAAAAGCATGTAGGCACATTGGTGTACGTGCCGTATTACGCGAGCGACGCCCCGCCGGCGCTTTCCTTTGCCGCGCCTGCCGCCGCCTTGGCCGCCGACGTCCTTGTCGCGTCGTCCGAAGAAGACGCGGAGGCGTACCGCAGGGCCGGCGTCAAGTACAGGATCGCGGCTCTGGGCTCTCCCAAGACGGACAAGATCATAAACTCGGAGAAGAACAGGCCCGAAATTCCGGATGAATGGGCAAATCTCAGGAACAAAAAAATATTTTTCCTGAATACGAGCGTCGCGTCCATGCTGCGCTTCAGCGAAAGCTATTTTCAAAAACTGCGCGCGTTGTTCTCGCTGTTCGCACAGCAGGGCGACGTCGCCCTGCTGTGGCGTCCGCACCCGCTGACGCTTGCGACCATAGGTTCTATGCGCCCGCAGCTTCGCAAGGCGTACAACACGCTCGAAACCATGGTGCGCGCCGGGCGCTTCGGCGTTATCGACCATACGCATGATATGTCACGGGCCATGGCGATATCCGACGCCTATATAGGCGACGGAGCTTCCTCGCTCACATACATTTACGCGCTGACGGGAAAGCCCATGTATATACTGAATTTCAAGATGCCCGCAGGGCCCTCGCCGGACGAGCTGCAAGAACAGCTCAGCACGGATATCGTATCGCCGCCCTGCGTCGCCGCCGACGGCTCGTGGGTGTTCTGCGTGAGCGTGAACGCGCTCTGCCGCTTCGATATCGACTCCGCGCGCGCCGAATACGTCGCTTCCGTTCCGGGCGAAATGAACACGGTCGGACTGTACGGCGCGCCCGCAGACATAGGCGGCGGCAGACTTTTGCTTCCGCCCATGAGGGCGAACGAGTGGGCGATATTCGACACCGTAACGGGCGAATTCGAAAAACACCCTATCCCGGAAAAATACAGATCCGTTGTTCGCAACGGCTCCCACTTCGCATTCGCGTTCGCGTCCGATGACTTCGTTATATTCAGGCCTATACACAGCACGGCCTTTGTGAAATACGATAAGGCGGCGGGGCGCTTCGATTACTTTACGGATTGGTACAAGAAATTCAAGCCTTATGTGTTCAATACGGAGTGGGGGCTTTTGGGCGGCCTTTTCGCGTCGCCTGAGGACGACACGCTGTTTTTTACGTCACCCCAAGGAAATATCATCCTCGAGCTGAATGTCAGATCTATGAAAACAAATATCCGCAGGGCGGGAAATCCCGGCAAGCATTATTCGGGTATCGCCTATGACGGCCGGTATTTTTGGCTCACATTGTATATGCCGCCGGGTACGCACGAGCGAAAAAACGCCGTTGT
>JAISBV010000063.1 GCA_031266025.1 Eubacteriales Family XIII. Incertae Sedis bacterium | reverse complement strand
TCGTGCGCCTGTTCGCGGCTCGGTATCGTCCGAAGCCGTGTCCGCGCCGCTTCGTCCACCTCGCGGCAGAGTGGGTACAACCGCTCCGACATAAGAAGCCGGCTGTACAGAATCGGTCTGTGTTCCCGTAGGTACGCCTTGTGCCGCAGACCGTAATATCCGAGCGGCGGAGCGCCGGGCGGGTCTGAGAGGGCGATATTCGGAATGAGATAATCGCCCGCGCGGATGTAAGAAATTTCATTGTCGAGCGCGAATTTACCGTCCGCCGTCGTGACAAAATCCACGCCGTATTCGGACAGCATATCGAGCCATTCCGATACAAGCGCGTAATTCCGCGCTATCCGCGCAGTATCGGCGGCTATGACCGCGCCGATTTTCCCGGCCTTGACGTCCGCCGTCAGCGCGTTCATGGCGGGGCGGTCGAGCGTTAAGCCGCTCTGCCCGCAGTCGCGGTAAAACATCGGTTCACCATAACCAGGCTTGTCTGCGTACTCGTGGATTTTCCGCTCCTGCGCCCGCATCGCTGATTCGTCGGCGAGCGCCGTGCGGCAGTACGCCGCTGTTTGCTTTGTGTCCATATCTTCCTCCCGTTGGTTTGAAATGGCGGTTGTTTACGCCGTTCTTCGTGCCAAATGTGCTATGGCGGCGGCGAAACAACCTAAAAAGCCGCCGCCGTAAACACCGGAATCGCTCCGTTATCACCTCCCCGAAACGCCAAAACTCTTTGCCACAAGCGGATTGGCCGCCTATTAAAAAATGATAGTTGAAAAACTACCATTTCATAATAGAACAAACGTACCCTCCGTAACATAGCGGAATATTTCAACTTCGGGATTTTTGTTGCCTTGCCTTACAATGCGCCCAAGGCGCTGAGCGAGGTCTGACGGTCGCCACGGGCAGTCAAGGTCGTGCAGGGCAATCAATCTGTCCTGCACGTTCGTACCCGCGCCCATCTTCTGTGTGCTTCCGATGAGTACACGGACTTGCCCTTTTCTTACCTTGGCGAACAGCTCGGTCTTTCTCGCTTCCGTGTTCGCGTCGTGTATAAACGCGATTTCCTCTGCGGGTACGCCTTTGGCAATCAACTTTTTCTTCAAATCGTCGTAGACGTTTTGAAAATCCGCGACTTGGTATACTCCGTCCGTTTCCACGCTTTCGGTATAGCCTTTCGGCGTGGAGAGATCGGAGAACACAAGCTGCGCGGAGCGTTTATCACGGGTTTCCTCCCAAATGCGGAATACGTTGTCCGCGCAGACGGAAACCTTGCCGTTCGGGTCGTCGGGGAGCATGGGATTTATCAGCCGTTGGTCAAGCGCCAGTTTGCGCCCGTCATTCGTCACGCGCAGCATATTGTCGATATGCGGGTCAACGTCGCCTTTTCGTATGGCTTCGGCGCGCTCGGCCAGTTCCGCCACCATCTCTTTCTGCCACTCGGAGGGCTTGATTACGACATTGTGAAAGTTGGCCTTCGGTACGGGCAGATTCAGCATGTCACCCGTCTGAATGTCCGCAACCATGCGGAACATTGACATGAGTTCCGGCAGATTGTAAAACTTGGCGAACCTTGTTTTGCTCCTGTATCCCGTGCCTTCCGGGACGGTTTGTCAAGGATGGTTGTCGCGAGTTCATAAAAAATTTACAATTTCGTCTGAATGGGTATTGACTTTCTTCGTTTAACCGTATATACTTATAATGGTTTTGTATATAATGCTGCTTAAACGTATGGAGGGTGGCTGTGGACGAGTTAAACGGATTTGTGCGAGCGGACGTCATGGCGGAGCGGTGGAACGTGTCTGAACGGCAGGTACAGGCTTTGTGCAAAGCCAAGAAAATAAGCGGCGCGGTTAAGTTTGGAAACACTTGGGCTATCCCGGACGACGCACAAAAACCAACACGGACGAGCGAGTATAAGCCCGGACGCAAGCCGCGAGAGTAGCATTAACCGAATGATAGTAAACTAAGGAGCGGAGCAAATGGCAAACAGTAGCCTGACCCAAGCGAAAAGCGCCAAAAACGACGAGTTCTACACGCAATGGGCAGACATTGAGCGTGAGGTTCAGGCGTACTTGGAATTCGACCCGAATATTTTTCGCGGCAAAACCATACTCTGCCCCTGCGATGACCCGGAGTGGAGCAACTTCACCAAATTCTTCGCCCTGCATTTTCACGATTATAGCTTAAAAAAGCTCATTTCGACGAGTTATGCCGTCGAGAGCAAGAATTATAGGGAAGGCTACCAGCTAACACTGTTCGAGCAAAACGATCCGAAATTCGATGCGGACAAAACCCGCACTCAAGGTAAAATTTTTGTTCTTGACAGCGATGATATAAATCGTGATGGCGTTATCAATATAGATGATTTGAAGTGGGATTATCTTGATAGTGATGGAGATTTCCGCAGCACGGAAGTGCTGAAACTCCGTGACGAGGCAGACATTATCATTACGAATCCACCCTTTTCCATGTTCCGTGAGTTCTTGGCGTGGATTGTGGAAGCCGACAAGTTCTTCCTGATTATCGGCAATATGAACGCTACTACATACAAAGAAGTTTTCCCTCTGATTATGAGCAATAAAATGTGGCTTGGAAATGGATTTCATGCGGGAAACGCTTATTTTTCCTCGCCAGCTTTGAGGGAATATGCAGACGGCGTTTACAACCCGGAAAGCGGCTTAGTTAAGTTTAGAAATTGCTGTTGGTTCACCAATATAGATCATGGTCGCCGTCACCAACCTCTGCCGCTGATGACAATGGCGGACAACTTGAAGTTCAGCAAGCACAAAGAGCTAAAGGGCAAAACAACCTATGGTCGCTACGACAACTACGACGCTATTGAAGTGCCGTTCACGGATGCGATCCCATCTGATTATGATGGCGTTATGGGCGTGCCTATCAGCTTTTTGGACAAATACTGCCCGGAACAGTTTAATATTGTAGGAACGCTCGAATCTAACGCGCCTGATAATGCGTATAGGACATATTTTTATACATCGAAAGAATGCAGCGAAGCCTACTCGACTCGCTTTGGCAAGAAAGGCATCTATGATCTCAATGCTTCCGGTGTTGTTAACGGGGTTAAAATGTTCAAACGAATTCTTATCAAAGCGAAAGGGGCAGCGGAATGAACACAACACTGGAGAAATATACAGTCCGCGAGATTGTGGATGGCTTTGTCTACAATGAGCTTGAGGGCAAGGGGCTTTTCGGGCTTTCGGGAAAACTGACCATCCAGCCGGAGTATCAGCGCAACTACATCTACGCCGACGGCAAGAAAGACGTTGCGGTAATTGACTCCCTGCTCAAAGGCTATCCGTTGGGGCTGATCTATTTCAACGATGTGGATGACGCACATTTTGAGGTGCTTGACGGGCAGCAGCGTATTACGTCTGTCGGACGATTTACAACGGGTAAATTTGCCGTCAAAGATGAAAGCGGACGGGAGCAGTTGTTCAGTTCCCTGCCTTCCGATAAGCAGACGAAAATCATGGACAGCGAACTGCTCATTTACCATTGCCGGGGCGAAGAAAGCGAGATTAAGGAGTGGTTCAAGACCATCAATATTGCCGGTATTTCCCTCAATGAGCAAGAGTTGCTGAACGCGATTTACTCCGGCGCGTTTGTCACTCTTGCGAAAGCTGAGTTTTCAAATTCCGGCAACGCCAATATCCAAAAGTGGAGCGCATATGTTTCGGGTTCGGCAAATCGCCAAGAGTTCTTGGCAACCGCGCTTGAATGGGTTGCCGCCTCAAAAGGATTGAATAAGGAAAATTATATGGCGGCGCATCGACACGATAATAACATCACTGAGCTAAGAGCATATTTTACATCTGTTATTGACTGGATTTCCGGAGTGTTCCTCGACGTTGAAAGCGAAATGCGCGGGCTTGAATGGGGGCGGTTGTATGAGGAGTATCACGCCAACGCATATAATCCGACCGCAGTTTCAGATTCGGTTCAGCGGTTGTATGCCGATCCGTATGTGAAAAGCCACAAGGGAATTTACGAGTATATTCTCGGTGGCGAAACGGACACGAAACTCCTTGACGTGCGCGTTTTTGACGAGGCCACAAAAAAGGCTGTTTACACGCAACAAACGATGGCTGCGAAAACAGATGGTGTTTCAAACTGTTCGCTGTGCGCTGTCGGTCACGATGCGAACAAGAGAAAAATCTGGGATTTGAAAGATATGGACGCTGACCATGTTACAGCATGGAGCAAGGGCGGCGCGACCAGTATTGAAAACTGCGAAATGCTCTGCAAATCGCACAACAGAGCTAAGGGCAATCGGTGAATGGCAGCGGACATTGACATATCAAATACGCAGAAAGGGGCAATGAGGCAATGAGCCAAGTGACTATCTTTAACACCAGTAACCCCGACATAGGATTGTTCACGCGCCCAACCACGCACGGCGGTGAATACGCCCTTGTCGAACTGTTTATAGACTACTATTGCAATAAGTTTACTCGCAACAACAAAAAGACCCAACTTGCGGTCTTTGTTGAGCCGCGCCTTGATTCGGGTTTCCCCGATGTCGTGTTTGCGTCCTATCTGCCGTCTATCACCGATAACTGGTCGGATAGACGTGAGTCTTTGGACGTGTATGACCTGAAACTGCTGTCGTACCTATGCACAGCCGAAAAGCCGATTGGAGCAAAGTTAATCTCAACGCTCGGTTTCCCAGAGAGGCAAACTATAACATCCCTCGAAAAGTTAATGGATGCGAAATTAGTGTCTTATCGTGACCGTGGGTGGCGTGTTCGCGAGTTACGAAATGTTTTCAGTCTTACTAAGCTAATTGCGGTTGAGGCTAAACTGAATGATATAAACAAGGTTGTGGAGCAGACCCACCTCAACACACGCTTTGCGTCACACTCCTATGCCCTAACAAACTCGGCGCACCCACAAGGGGAAACCGTGAAGACCTTTAAGCGTTTCGGTATCGGGCTATACGGGAAAGATTCACAATTTCGTCGCATAGTCGAAGCTAGACAATATACTCTGCCGTCCAGTTATCTGTCGTTCCAGTTTAACGAGTGGATAGGCAAATCTATAGCTCACCAAGGAGGCCTACAATATGCGTGACTTCAGAGAGTTTGAGGCAACGCTTTCCAACTTGACGCAGATTGCGCGCGGCGGACAAAAGGTCGTTTACAGCGCGACACACCCTGACTTTGGAAGCGTAGTCGTAAAACTGTTCTTCAAAACTGACGCCCGCTCTCAGCGTGAGATAGACATCAGCGCAGACTCCGGCTTTGACTGTGTTCCGAGAATCTATGAAACCGGACACGTTACCTACACAGGATCGGAAACTCTGTACATAATCGAACAGCGCGTTGATGGTGAAGAACTCCGCAAACGCCTTGAACGCGGCGAACGCTTCATTCTCAATGAAGCCGCTGACTTTTTGGAGCAAGGTTTGCTTTTCATTAAGCAACTGGAAGAAAAGAACATTGTCCATCGCGACATAAAGCCGGAGAATATAATAGTTGCTGATGGAAAGGTATACTTTTTGGACTTCGGCATTGCCCGAATACTTGGTGTGCCATCACTCACAAAAACGGAAGCCATCGTTGGACCGCACACGCCCGGTTATGCCGCGCCGGAGCAGTTCAACAATCTCAAAAGCGATATAGACTCGCGGGCAGACTTATTTTCGATTGGCGTGGTGACGTATGAGTGTTTGTCGGGGAAAAATCCGTTCAGCGAGGGAGCCGTAAGCCACCTTGACATTCTTCAACGCACAGAAACGATTACACCTATCAGTTTTCAGGTTCCGGGCGACACGCAGCAACAGTTTATGGGTCTGCTAAGTTCCTTGATGGGCAAGTTCCCGTCGAGGCGACCAAAGGACGCAACTCAAGCGTTGAACTGGCTATCAGCGGCAAAATCAACATTCCAAAATGGGGAGGCGAAGAAATGAAACTCTACCTACAAATGGGTCACGGGATGCAATCTATGTGCAAAGAACTAAGCGAGTCGTGGAATGGCGCGACCGTGGTTCTAAGTCCGCAGAACATTCACCCGACCAATAAACTGTCGCCCTTTGCCGCTTCAATGCGGAATGTTGGTGGCAGCATACTGTTTGATCCACAGTTATATGCGCCACGCAATTATCAGAAGAACTTGCAGACGCACGATTACTGGCCTCAATCAGACTTTACGAGTATCGAATTGGGCGATTGCCGTGATTTGCTGAAAAAACTTGCCGACATCAACGCTTCAATGAATACCGAGGCGTTCATACTGCCGTCAAGCATAATCAACAGAATTGATGACCGTTGGGGAAAGATTCAGGGAGCAATCTCCGCCCAAGCGAGACAAGTGGCAAACGGTCAGAGGTTATTGCTTACCGTTGCTCTTGGCAAAGAGGTTCTCTCCGAGGATTCTCAAGTCGAGGGCATTACTCAATATGCTGAGCGCTGGGATGTTGACGGCGTTTACATTGTATGTGAGCACCCCGAACATCACTACCTTGTAGATAAGCCGATATGGGTTGCTAATCTGCTGTCGCTTGTTGCGGGCATAAAGCGACTTGGGAAAGAGGTTGTCGTTGGGTACGCCAATCATCAAATGCTTCTACTTGCGTTAGCAAAATGCGATGCCATTGCCGCAGGTAACTTTCTTAATGTCCGTTGGTTTCAGCCTGAACACTTTGAAACAACTGACAGCGATGACCCAAGCCGTAGAACAACGTGGTATTACTGCCCGCAAACCCTCTCCGAGTTTAAGCTGACATACCTTGATGTCGCACGGCGAGCAGGCATTCTAGGCATTATGGCGACACCCGCACCGATGGAAAACGAATATAGCCGTGTACTGTTCGGCGGGGCTGTGCCATCATCGACCAACTATAAAGAGGGCGACTCGTTCAAGCATTATCTGCATTGCCTCCGTATTCAATGCGAACTGATGAGCAAACCCACCTATGCCGAAACCCGTAATGCGCAGTTCGCTCAGTTAGAAACTGCGGCTCGCATACTAAACGGATTGCATAACGAACGCATCAAGGGACAAGATAGAGATTTCGGTGAAATCGTCGATGTCAACGAGGCGGCTATCCAGATTTTTGATAAGGAGTTTGGTTTTGCTATGTCACGAGAGTGGTGAGCATAGTTGACTGCAAAACACGCGAAACCGCTTGTTGAAAACGCCCTATACGCTAATTAGCAAGCAGGGCAAAGGTCAAGACCTTTGCCGCGACCTCTCTGCCGAGAATGTCGCGCTTGTTGGTGGCTTACCGCCCCCAATCCCCCGGTAATCGGCGGGGCAAGCCCGCCGATTTTGAAGCCGCTTCGCGTCTGCCGTCTGCGGCGGCAGTTTTTACGGTCGGCGTTGTGACCGCCGGAGAAAAAGATTTGCGTCATACTTACCGCCCGCGACCGCGTGATTGTTGATGTTTCTTGCCGATGTCCAGCATATCATACAAGTTCGACTTTGCCACGCACAGGTCTTTGAATTTTTGGTTCGCTGCTTTGTATGCCGGGTATGCTTTACGCCGCTCTTTTTCGAGTTCAGCCCACTCCTCTTTGAGCGAGTTGATGCTCGGCAGTTTGCCCTTGTACCCTTGCGCGTCGAAATACTTCACAGCGACTTTGCAGGGTTCAATAACGGCGCGATTCGCCTCGTAGTAGACTTGCTTGTCTTTGGGGTTTTTCAGGGAGCGGTACTTGTTATAGACCGTGCGGTTTTTGCCGTAGACGCCGATGTGCTTTTGGAGTTCGTTAATCCGCTGCTGCTCAATTTCAATTGCCTTGATTTTTTCGTTGACGGACATCATCTCGTCGCAGGCGTCGCGGCATTTTTGCTCCAATTCCTCGTAGGAATCAACGCCGGATTCCTTGACGTAGATGAGGGTCTTCGCCATCTGCTTGACGTTATGGACGCTTGCCCATTGCCTGTAACCTTCGCCCTTACCCTCAGCCATTTTCTCTTGTATGTCTATGAGCAGTTTCGGGACTTTGGCGTTGGTTTCGCGGAGCGGTTTCGGCTCAAACTTCATCGTGCCGGACAGACGGGCACGGATGGATTTTTCATCGTAACCGTCGGGGAGAGAACTGAGCCGGGCGAAGCGTTTCGCATCCGGCATTTTGACAGCGATGTGCGCTCCCTGCTTGACCTCGCAGCCGAGCGATTTCAACTCCGCGATAAAGTCCTCCCACGTTTTGCACTTCGGCAGAACGGAGTCGATTACAAAGACGAGTTGCTC
>JAISBV010000015.1 GCA_031266025.1 Eubacteriales Family XIII. Incertae Sedis bacterium | reverse complement strand
CTGCTCATGGCAGTCGGCGAGGATTGGGTTCCGGTCGGCGACAAGGATTACCTCTATGGTTGGTCCTGGAGGGTTTATCCCGACGAAAGCAGGAGCGGAGGCGGTTCGGACGACGTCTTTCTCGACGGGGAGAATCTCTATATACTCGCCTCTTACTGGAATATAGAGGACGACGTGACGGAGGAGAACGGCATATACAGGGTGAACATAAGCACGAACGAAACGGTGCGTATGAGCGAACGCGAGGCGATGGCCTTTAAGCGTGAAGGCGACTTCCTGTACTATTTGAACGAAGGCGCCCTGTATCGCGTTTCCATTAAGGACGGTAAAGAAGAATTCGTCAAGCAGCTCGCACAGCCGTCCGTCGACATATCGGGCTTTGAGATTTTCGGCGGGAAATGCTATTGGGGCAAGATCGAAAACGAAGGCTATTATATTGATGAAAACTATTATAACAGCGAAGGCTATTATCTCTATGACGACGACGGCAAGATCGTAAACGAGGGCGCCGCGTTTTTGGGCATGAAGCTTGCCGGCGATAAAAAAGAATACCTTATTTGCACGTTCGCGGAAACGGACTCCTCGAAGTACCGCATTGTGATCTTCGACGCGTCGGGCGCCGCAATATTCAAAAGCTCGGACACGGCGCAAATAGGCAGTATGCACATAATAGGAAAAACACTGATATTTGTCAACCGAACGACGGGCACGCTCTGCAAGGCAAATTTGTAGGAGATCACACGATCTTATCCGCCGGTATGCCCATAACACGAAGCTTTCCGACTATTCCGTCAAAATACACGGTCGAGGCGACTATGATTCTGCTGTACCAACCGGGGTCGGAGAGACGTTCGGGCGGCAGCAGCGGCTTGTCAAAAAATCCGCCCGGTTCTTTGCAATACGTATCCGTAAAAGCGACTGTTTCGCAAAAATTCAGGGAATCTATCTGGCTGTAATACTGTTCCGCGACCCTGCCCGTACCGTATATAACGATCTTCTCACCCTTTTTCACCTTATCGAAAGGGAAGAGATGCGTGAAGGGCTGCAGTTTTTGCGCCCTACCCGCGTCCGTCTTCGGGGGAGGAAGCGTCATCTCCTGCAATTTGCTCGTCGAAACCTCTTTTGTGTACGGAAAATACACCAAATCCGCGCCCAGCTTGTTGAGCTCACGCTCATCCGCGAACCAACCGGGTTGCCCGAGCCAATCGTCGCCGCTGAACATGGCGTCAAAACGGTACTTCTCCCACGCGGCCGGCTTGGAAATGAGCTCGGGCGTCGTCACATCGACGCGATCCACATATCGCAAAGCTTCGACTATCGCCATACGCTCTTTGAGCGGTATGACCGGCCATCTTTTCTTTCCGGACGCGATGAGCTCGTCTGTGAGAACGCCGGCCACGAGAAAATCGCAGCGTTCTTTTGCCCTGCGAATAATATTGAGATGTCCGATATGAAACATATCGAACGAACCGGACACATAGCCGATCCCATAGTGTTTTGTTGTTTCAGACGCCAACATCTATTGCTTCACCCCCCTGTGTGTCTCGTTGAGCTGTACCCGTCAATATTTGTTACAAGTCAAAAATCAAATCAAGACTACTCGAACGCCGCGCCGGTCAATAATTCCAACCGTCCACAAATATATAATAATCGTATATACCCATACGTTCGAGCTGCTCGCCTATTTCTCTGTGATACAGGCTTATTATAATCAGACGCGCGCCGGCGCCTTTTATATCCAAAATACTCTTGGGATTCAGAATCGGTACGCCGCACAGGGTTTTGCCCCATTTACCCTTATCATTGTCGAAAGCGCACTTGGGCGGAAAGCGCGAGCCGTAGCGCCGCATATAGATATTCAGCATATTGCCGGCGCCGAACAGCAGTACATCCTTGCCTTCAAGCCCTTTGAAGACGTCCTCGTACCTCGCAAGATGCGCCGTGTAAGGCGTTCCCGTGTCAATAAAACCCTTATGCTTGGGTTCGCGCTCCGCGATATCCGGAAGCTCGGAACCCTCTTCCCATATCAGCTCCGCCAACCTTTCGTATCCGCACGGAACCCGTACTTTCAGATGTTCAAAATCCAAGGTCACGCAGCGCGAAAACAGAGACTTTTCAAAGAACAACCGGCTGCGATCTCCGGCCAATACCGGCATCATGTAATACCCCGTTCCCGCAGCGTTCGCGCTGTAACGCGCGCATATCTCCCGGTAGCGTTCCGTCAATTCCTCATAGCTTCGCGGAATCGTCATTCGGCAATGCCTGCGCTTCCATCTCGGCATTTCGCGCAGCCCCATCTCAAGGAGCGCCGCGCTCTTTATACGCAATCTTTGACATCGCGCGGCCATTCTCGCGGTTTTCCTCGCCGCCCGGCCCGACGGGGCGTGATCCAAGGGCAAAATATCTATACAGCAGCCCATATGACCGCCCTTGGTCAGGGAACTCGGGAAATCCGGCGGGAAACGCGTCGTGCCGCCGTTCATGAGCTTCATAAAGCGAGGAACCGCCGCAGGATCGTTTTCCGGCGTTTGCAGGAATAACGGAGCGTCAAATACGTCGGTCATCCGCGACAAACGGTCATAGTCGCCGCGCGGCATGGCGACGTCGATATCGTCGTCCCAAGGAATAAAACCGCCGTGGCGAACGGCGCCGAGCATAGTGCCGAACATGGCAAAATACTCCAAATCGTAGGCGCCGCAGACCTCTGTAAATCTTTCAAGCAAGCCAAGCTGTACCGACCACAGTTTTTTTATATCGCGCGTAACCGTATATCCCGAACGCACCTCTTCATCAAAAAAATCCGAATCCATAGTTTGATTCCCATTGCGCGGCGTTTGAGCAGTTATCATTACCGCACCGGCTGCGACAGTATTTCATCAAAGGTCGCCACCGGGCAATTTACCATACCTCTCAAATCCTCCGCTATCGCGTCGCCGTCCGCCTTTGGCGTCACGATTACGGCCTCAAAGACCTCATTCGGCGGCACGGCGTCAAGACTTTCGAATATACTCGGAATCGCCGGTTCCGGCGCCGCGTTCGCGGCGGCCCTGTCGATCAGAAACGCAATCTCTGTACCCTCGGCGCGCAAGCGCGCGTAAAGCCGCCCGCCGCGTTTCCCATAGCCGTAAAGTCCTATACGCTTCCATCTATTTTGTACGTAGACGGCGATTTTTTTGCACTCGTTCTCGATCATGTTCATGCGTATGACGGCGCGGGCCTTGGCCGTTTCCGTTTCCAAGGCTTCTGTGGCTTCAAAGTTAAATACCGAGCGTAAAAAATCGTCTTCTGTCTTTTCTAATAAATCCCAACAATCCTTCAGTCCGTATCTCTCGATCAAACGCGGCAACAGCGCCGATACGCGTGCATCCGATAAAAATACGGGCGAGTAACGCAGTGACAGCAAGGCTCTCGAAAGCGGAACGCTCGCCGGGCAATACTCTCGGGCATACTCCTGATCAAAAAACGTAAACTCGTCGTTTTCGGGATCGTAGAAGCAATTGGCCGGCACGAGCTCGGGATAAGCCGTTTTCTGTATGGGGCCGAGACGCGGATCCGCGCCTCGCGCGCCCGGAGGTTCGCATTCCGACGACGCCATTATCACGTCTCTCAGACGATCAAATGTCCTTATCACCGCTTCCTCGTCAAATTTATTCGCCCTGAGCGTCGTCTGCCAATAATCCCACAGGGTTTCGCGCCGCACGCGCGGCATAACGGCGGCGTTTTTTGACAGAGTGACAGGAATCGCGTTTATTCCGCGTTCCCTGAGCGCGGCGTGATGCTTTGCCATATCCTCAAGACGCTGCATTCCTTCCGGCCGCAAAGCCGTTTTCCGCGCCGTACCGTCCGAGTGTACCGTGGTAGCAAATCTGTTTTCCGCGCTTCTGTACGTCGTGAGAGCGGCGTAGTCCACATCGCAGGCGGGATCGGACGCGCGCTTACGCGCCTCTGCCAGATAGGCGTTGCACATAAATTTGAACGCGCCTCCCGCTATCACATCCTCATACAGCTCGCCCTCGTTCATTATCAGGGATTGATCCGGCCTGATATACGGAGCAAAGCGGCTGTTGAGAAAGCGATTCGGCGGCATGGCCTCGGAATATATCTCCCGCGCGAACAGGTGATCCGTCAGCGGATAGTACCATTTCAGGCCCGCGAAGCCCGCTGCCAAAAGGCGCGCTGACAGCTCTTCTTTTGAAAGAAGCCCGTCGCGCCCGGTCGGGCCGGCAAACGGCAGCCCTGTTTTGGGACTGCTCTTTCCGCACCAGTAACGCAGCGCAAAGCGATTCTCTGCGGCGAGCAGAAGTCTTCCGTGAGGCGACAGCAGTCCTAAGAGACGTCTCAAATACTCGGGTTCAAGGCTCTCGGGATCTATCGCGACTATATAGTCGAACGCGCGAGGGATCGCGTGAGCGGAGCTTGGCTCCGTGATCGCGAGTACATCCGCGATATCGCCGTTGATAACCGTGAGATTGTTCTTATCGCCGTACCGCGCCGCTACTGCCTTCGCTTTGAACCTCTTCTTTTCGACGCTCACAACGCGGGCGCAGCGCTCGCACAAAAGCCCGGTAACGGCGCCCATATCGGCGTTAAGCTCAAGAACGGCGCCGGCCGGATCAAAAGGATACCAATTGAGTATGGATTCGCGCATATCGGAAACATGAAAGAGTATGTCGAAAGGTATCTCGTTTGATAATATCGCGCAAAAGGCCGCTCCCGAGCAGGCTGCTATATACGTCTCGACGGATATTTCCGCCTCCGTAGGCTCATATGATTTATCCGCTCCCGCCGTTTCGATAAACTCAGCCAATATACTCGCTCCTTATCAATGCAGCCCTGTCCGGAAAATTCGTGACCATGGCGTCGACGCGGTTTTCAAAACAGAAGCGCATACTCGCCTCGTCGTTGGCCGTCCACGCGTGCACCTTAAGCCCGCGCGCCTTGGCGTCCCGGATAAAACCCGGATACCGGAGCGCCCCTATGTCGGGATGAGAGGCGGTAACACCGAGTCTTTCGCAAGTTTCCGCCGTAACGATAACGCCGCCGCCGAACAGAAGACCCGTCTTTGCCGTTGGCGCCAAGGCTTTCACACGCATAACCGAATAATGGTTGAACGACGAATAGATTACGCGTTCCTCCATGCCGCGCGAGCGCACGGCGGACAGCGTCTTTTCCTCGATGCCTTCGTAAAAGAACAGCCCCGTCTTCAGCTCGATGTTTACGGTGAGACCCGTATCCGAAAGCAATTCCAAAACCTCTTCCAAGGTCGGAATCTCCGTAAACAAGGGCGGTGTAATCCCTTTTTTGTTGAAATTGAAGCGCTTCAGCTCCGCGAGCGTATAATCCTTGACCCGGCCGGAGCCGTCGCTCACGCGGTCTATCGTTTCATCGTGTATGACGACGATACGGCCGTCCTTTGTAAGCTGTACATCGAGCTCGACGCCGTCGGCGCCCATATCCGCCGCGATTCGAAACGCCGTCAACGTGTTTTCGGGCGCGCAGCCCGAGGCGCCCCTGTGCGCCCAGACTTGCGTAAATTGCTTTTCCATCTATTATGCAAACGGGTTCAATACCCCGTGGATTGCCACACCTCCGTATTCTCAATTGGGTATTGAACCCACTCCCAATAGCTTCCTCTCATATCAAACTGCCCATCTCTCCAATACCCCGTAGTCTTGTTGCGGGGCAGTTTATTTCACCGTTATCGTCCTGTCCTCTCCCGCGCCGAAGCGAACGAAGTCGAGGTGCTTCTCGCTCGGCGCTATGAGCAAGGCGTCCCAAAGCTCCTGCGACGCGTCGCCGAGACGACGAGCCGGCGTATGCGAACCCGCCGGCTTATACGCCTCAAAGCATTCCGTCTTGGCGCAGCCGACAGATATGATAGGGAAAGAAAGACCCTCGTACACCTGATCCGCGTGATTGTGTCCGTTGATGTACGCGAGTATTTTCCCCGCGCCGGGCCGCGCGCCGTGCGCTTCCAATATGCCGACAAGCTCATGTCCGCCGCGAATCCTGTCCGTCCAGTATTGCAGCTTGACGAGCGGCGTCAGATGGCTGAACACCACGATATCCGTACAAGGCGGCGCGGCCGCGAGCGCGGCCTTCAGCCACAGCAGGCACTCGTCCGAAAATCCGTACCGCGCTTCCTCGCGTCCGTCGAAGGAATGCAGGAATACAAAGCGCAGGCCGCGATCCGGAAAATCGACGTAATACCAAGGGTTGTCCGTTTCCCGCACGACATAATCGTCCGAATGCGACAGGTAGAGCGCGCACTGTTCCTTTATCGAAAAGGGCTCCCTGTTCCCCGCGAAATAATTCGCGTCGTGATTGCCTATGACCATATAAAGCGGAACGCCGAGTGATCGAAGCTCTCCGATAGCGTCCTTCGTGTACCGGCGCGTGGCGGCGGCCGTCACCATGCCGTCCGTCAAATCCCCAAGGAAGACGACGCCGTCGAAGTCCGCGTGTTTATGCACGGCTTTGAGCGATGCGACGGTATCGCCGAATGTGCCGTTCACCGTTATATGCGTGTCGGACAGCAGCGCGAAAACCAAGGAGTCGCTCCGTCTTTTCTCCTCTATTTTACGAACAACGCGATCCGTTTCCGCAGTCAGAAACAACGGCGTCCGCGCGGACGGGCCGCCGCCGTTCGGAGACGTCGCGGTCTCGAAAACCAGTATTTTGTCTATATTCGCGGCCTCTTCATCCCTTATGTCCGCGCCGTTCGCGCGCTTCAGGCAGACGCGAAAATACAGAGTTTTCGAAAAAACGTAATCGTCCCGCCTGTACGTGTCGCCCGAAAGGTCGCCGTTATAGCTCAGCCAACTCTCGTTCGCTTGGTACGCGTATGTATAAATGTACTTTTCGTCGACGTTCGGATCGTATGTCGCGACATTGAAGAGATACACGTCGTCAAGCAGACGCAAAACGTCGCCCGCGGACGCTCGGCTGAAGAAGATCGTGGACATGCGATCCGGCGCGTCCAAACTTTCGAGCCCCGTCGACGCCCTGATCGTCATGCCCGCGCGCGCCGTCAATTCGCGCATCGCAAGGCCTCGGCCGCCACTTGCCACATGTCGAGATACCTGTACGTGCCGAGCCGCCCGCCGAAGATCACGTCCTTTTCGCCGGCCGCGAGCTCGCGGTATTTCTCGTACAAAGCGGCGTTTTTCGCGTCATTCACGGGATAATACGGTTCGTCGCCCGGCGCGAAGGTCTTGGGATACTCCCTCGTTATAACCGTCTTATCACGATCCGCGAACTCAAAATGCTTGTGTTCGATGATTCTCGTGTAAGGCACGTCCGCGGACGTGTAATTGACGACGGCGTTCCCCTGAAAATTCGGACCGGACAAAAGCTCCGTTTCAAACAGAAGGCTCCTGTATTCCAAGCGTCCGAAGCGATATTTGTAATACGCGTCTATCATGCCCGTGTATACGACCTTCGCGGCGGCCTCTCTGTAGCCGGTCTCGTCGTCGAAATAGTCGGCGCCGAGCCTGACGTCGCATTTTTCGAGCATCTTATCTATAATCCGATTGTATCCTCCGATCGGTATGCCCTGATAACGGTCGCTGAAGTAGCTGTTGTCAAATGTGAAGCGCACGGGCAGCCTTTTTATGATGAATGCGGGAAGCTCCGCGCAGGGTCTGCCCCACTGCTTTTCCGTGTAGCCCTTGATCAGTTTTTCGTACACGTCGGTTCCCACGAGGGAAATCGCCTGTTCTTCAAGGTTCCTTGGCTCTTTTACGCCCGCGCTTGCCCTCTGTTCCTCTATAACGCGCCGCGCGGCTTCGGGCGTCGTCACGCCCCACAGCTTGTAGAACGTATTCATATTGAACGGCAGGTTGAACAGCTCGCCTTTGTAATTCGCGATCGGCGCGTTCGTATAGCGGTTGAAATCGGCGAATCGGTTCATGTATTCCCAAATATCCCGATCGTTCGTATGAAAGATATGCGCTCCGTATCTGTGGACGACTATGCCTTCGACCTCGTCGCAGTGCAGATTGCCGCCCGTATGCGAACGTTTGTCTATAACGAGACAGCGTTTACCCTTTTGGGACGCTTCATGCGCGAACACGGCGCCGAACAGACCCGCGCCCACGATAAGATAATCGTACATGTATATCAGTCAATGCCTCCTTATAGATGCCCTTATATAATATAAAATAGGAATACAAGCGTACACATAAACAAAGCGCCGAGGCTCGACGCTCCGCGTTTCGCTCCCTCTTACCATCATACCGGTAAACGGAGCATAACACAATTAAAAAATCAATTTAAAAATCTCGCGGCGTCAGCCGCAATAATAATCAAACAACACTTGCCAAAAGGGTAATGATTTGTTATATTAAATCAGTATTGTTTTATAACGCATCAGTAGAAAAATTTCGAATGTAGAAATTTTTCTTACACCTGTGCGTTTCAACGAAGCGGGGGATATGCCCACCGCTTGTTGCGGGAAGCGGAACCCGCCGCCGTAGCTTTGCTTGAGGCGGGGGACATTGGTAGCGAAGTTATATATTATAATGCAGTTCCCGTTACATTTGCTTTTATTTCACCCAAGCATATGTCATTTTTGATATTATTTGGGAATGTATCGCGGAATTGTGCCTTAGTGAGGGTAGCCATGAAGAGTATCAGTACAAGACTTATTGCGGTTATGTTGTTGATTTCATTGGTTGGCATGGGTTTGATCGCATGCACGGGAGCGGTTCTGCTCAGGAATTCGCTCATTGAGGAATCGCTTGAACGCCTGTCGCAGAGCACCGCAAGGGAGGGCGAACGCATCAACGGCTGGCTTGAAGCCCAGAAAGCCTATATCAAATCACTGGCCGTCGAAACATCTATGCGCGATGATTATTCCGATGAGGCCTTGAGCCCTGTCCTCAAGAGGCACTTGACGGAGAACGCTCAGGATTTCGAACTGTATGTGGGTTTCCCGGGTGGCAAGGCGGTATTCGCCACGGATTTCGTGCCCGATTACGCCGGCGGATGGTCCGCGCCGAACCGTCCTTGGTACAAGGATGCCGTCGCTGACCCAAGTAATACCGTCATTACCGACATTTATACGGATTCCCAGACAGGGGAACTCTGCATGACGGTGGCAAACGCCGTCGTAAAAAACGGTTCCGCCATAGGCGTCGCGGCCGCCGATATCCTGATCGGCGAGTTAAAGGAAATCGTCAACGAGGCAAACGTCGGCGAGGGCAGCTACGCGTTTATGACCGCCGCGGACGGCGGTATTTTGATATATTTGAACGACATCTATCCCGCGGATGAAAACGACGTATTTCCAAAGCTGCAGGAGATAGAGGGCGGCAGTTTCGCGCCGCTGTGGGAAAGCACGTCCGAGGATGGCAGCAAGGTGAAATTCGGGAGTGTCTTGGGTTTCGATATGTATTATTCGGTAAAGACAATACCCGCGTCGGGATGGAGACTCTATACCGCTATCCCCGCTTCCGTCATCGAAGCGCCGATATACCACTTGATCATGATCAGCGCGGCGCTTTTGATTGCTGTAATGCTCATCTCTTTCTTTATGATAGGGCTTATGGTAAAGAGGATGATCACAAGGCCGGTGTCAGAACTGACGCGGGCGGCGGACGCCTTGGCCGAGGGAAGCTCGGACATTCACCTGACAACGCGCGGCGACGACGAGATAGGCCGGCTCAC
>JAISBV010000008.1 GCA_031266025.1 Eubacteriales Family XIII. Incertae Sedis bacterium | reverse complement strand
GAAAATTGATGTCATAATGCGAAAAACGTTTTTCAAATGTGTGTTACGGATAGGGAAATGCGTTGAGATTTCAACAAAAAAGAACCATGTAACATTTTATGAAAAACGTTACATGGGAGGAAAAACAATAACAGGCAAGCCCCGGCTGTAAAATATCACCAAAACCTTGGCCTGTAAAGCTATTTTTCGATGTTTCCGGGTTTTTTGCCGGATTCTATGTATATTATACATCCTTGCGGTCACAAAACAGTCACATTTTGATATTTTTTAAAAGTATCTGCAAAAAATATTTGCGTTTCACACCGAGCCGGAATAATGTCCGCTTTGCACACGCTTTCATGATCAATATGTTTGTTTTTCCCGGACATGTGACACATAGAAACCTTGTTGCTTTTTCACGGCGTACCAACCGGCGACGGAACGACGGCGAGTGCTGCTCTTTGCTTTTCCAAATAGGCGTTCTGCGCTGCGGTCATGTTTGCCGACCGTCGGGCGAGCAGACCCTTCTCCGCCGTATTAATGCCCGGCGAGCGCAGGATATTCTGAATGCGAGTGCGGTGCGAGATGCAGGCAATATGCAAAGCATCCATAGGCATACCTTTCACCCGATACTTAGAGTTTCTTGGATATGTAGTTTCCGCGCCGGCGTAGACGACCGGGTGTTTAACCGTCTGAAGCGCGAGAAAGGCATCGTCAAAACTGTTTATAGCTTGCGTCAGACTTGCAAAGGCTTGGGTATCGGCTTGGTCGCAAAAGTGGAGTTCCTGCGTCAGGAATGTGTATTCTGCAAGGAGAAGCAACTCCAAATTTTCTGTGGCGCTGTCAGCTGCATCTTGAAATGCATCCATTGCTTCGGCAAGACCCAACCGGTAGCCAATCGTCCGTCATGCTCAAAACCGTCGGCGTCAAGCCACTTGCGGCCCTGATCAATTTTCGTGACGCTCTCCGCGATTTTATTTAAGCCAATTAAGTCCAAATTCGGCCTCCGCCTCCGCAAGGTTCCACCCGCTTTGGATAAGGTACTCTGCTCCTATTTTTTCATTGAATACTTTTGCTATATATGCAGGGAGAGGGATACTTTTGCTCAAAGCATGGTAAGCCTCCATATTCCCCGCTTCCCGCTGCTTGAGGGATTCTCTGAAAATCTCAACTTTCTCCTGTTCGGTCATCAATTTGTGCTCCATGTCCTATCCCCTTCTTTCGATAATAAAGGTGGAGCTTTTATGTCTTTATGATACAGCAAAAACTTCGATCCAGCAATCATGAAAAATTCAACAGTCTCATTTTGGGGTCGCGTTTTTAATGGTTGGCAAACAAGGTTGTCGGAGCATATCGCAGAATGAGCGATAAAACTTTGGGATAAAATCACAACGCTCTTTTGCTTCGCAAAGAGATAATATTCAGCGCATTTGACACTTCGTTATTTTAACTGTCTGCCGCGCAGTATAAGTGCAGCGGCTATCAGCAGGATGATGGCGACTGCGGCTATAACGAAGGGCGCGGCCGGAAGGCCCGAGCCGGCGGCGAAGGCCGCGTTCGCCGCGTTTTCGGCAGGGGCTGCCGGGCCGGTCTCCGCGTCGTTCGCGGGCGCGAAGCCGCGCAGATCGAACGTGAAGGCGACTGTGCGGTCTTCCGTAAAGCGCGCCGATATTTCGTGCATGCCGTAGGCAAGCCCGGCGAGCTTCTCCGCCGCGATCACAATGATCGTGCTGCCTTCGCGCACGGCGTAGTCCTCGCCGGGCGTCCAAAGTTCTCCGTCAAAATACATATCGGCGAAGTCCGCGAGCGGAACGTCGATGCGCGCTTCAAGCGGCGCGTCGCTGCCGTCGAGCACAAAGTAAAACAGGCCGTTCTCGTCGCGCGGCAGACCGTCTATCGCGGCCGCGCCGACCGTACCCGCCGGGTTTGTGTCTCCGCCGGCCGTGTTTGTGTCCTCGGCTATAGTTATGGGAACTTCCGTCACAATTACCGGGGCCGCCGGGGTTTCATCCGCCGCACTCGTGTCGCTCGGCGCCGTCAAAACAGCCGGGCTGTTTGGTTCCGTACCGGACTGAGCAGGGGCCGCAGTCGTGTACCCGCCGCCCGATGTTCCGCCGGGCAGGGGCGTGTTTTGATCGGGCGCCGTAGCGGGGTCGGTATTCGGGTCAGGATCGGAACCGGGTTCCGGATCCGGGTCAGGGTCGGTATTGGGCTCCTGTTCAGGATCAGGCTTGGGATCAGAACCGGGCTCCGTATCCGGGTCGGGGTCGGTATTAAGATCGGGATCGGGCTCCGGATCGGGTTTATCTTCCGGCACAGGTTCCGGATCGCTGAGCTCAAGAGTAAATTTCTGTGCGGCCACCTTTTGTACGGGCGGATCGCCTTCCTGTGTCGGGATCATAAACTCGGCCGCTATTGTATGATTGCCGTTATCGAGATTCTGAAACGTCTTTGCGTATACCGTAACGACCGTGCTGCCTTCCGACGCTCCGTAGTCGCCGCCCGATATGGCGGACGCGCTTGTCAGCTTTTCGCCGTCAAGCCAAAAGTCCGTAAAGTACGGGAAATTGCTGTCGGATTCGTCTATCTGTCCGTCGTCGTTTATATCCTTGTCGGCTATCCTGAAAACCCATTCGTTTACGTCGTCTCTCACGGCGGTCAGCACATAGCCGACAGGCACACCGTCGACCGTCGCCGTCGATTCTCCGACAAAATCCGTAATGGTATAGTCGTTGCTTTCGAAAAGCTCTATATCGCCCGGATAGCCCACGGGTTCCTCTACAGTCAGGACTATACTCTGTATGTCGAGAAGATAGTCGAATACGGGGTATCTGACTTCTACTACAAACGTAAACGTGCCCGTTTCGAGCGGCGCTCCGTGGAATTGACCATCGGGCAGCAATTCCAAACCGTCCGGCAGGGTTCCGCCCACGACATTAAAATTCAAGCCTACATTTTCGTATGTGCCCGTCTCTATGATATATTGATACGGCACGTTCAGCCACGCGTGCTCTATATCGGTCTTTCTGATTTCGCCGTCTACAGCGTTATATTTTATTCCGTTCTCTTCCGCCCATTTTATAATATATGTGTCCTTTACGCCATGGATTGTAAAGTCGTAGTACGGAATTAAACCCGCCGTGTCGGCGCCGGAAGCGAGACTCATGGGCACATGGATATCGGGATTGTTTGAAAAACTGTCGGTTAAAATTCCCGTAGGGAACGACTCCATTCCGTGTTTAAATACGATTTCATTCAAATATCCCATAAGGCCGAAGGCACCCTCTATTCCCACTGTGGCAACCGAAGCTGGAACGATAATTTTCTCTATACGTGTATTATAAAACGCATGGAATCCGATATCTGTCAAACTATCAGGCAATTCGATTTCCGTCAAAACGGTGCAAGATCTGAACGCGTAGCTGCCAATGCTCAATAAACCGTCCGGCAATTCGATTTCCGTCAAAGCGGTGCAAGAGCTAAACGCGTTGCTGCCAATGCTCAATAAACCGTTCGGCAATTCGATTTCCGTCAAAGCGGTGCAAGAGCTAAACGCGTTGTTGCCAATGCTTGTCAAACTGTTCGGCAATTCGATTTCCGTCAGAGCGGTGCAAGAACTAAACGCGTTGTTGCCAATGCTTGTCACGCTGTCAGGGATGTCAATAGATGTAAGACTGCGGCAATCGTTAAACGCAGAGCCACCAATGCTTGTCACGTTGTCCGGAATGTCGATAACCGTCAAACTGCGGCAACCGGAAAACGCAGAGACGCCTATGCTTGTCACGCCGGTTGGAATTATGATGCTTGTCAGATCAATGCAACCTTGAAACGCACCGATTCCTATGCTCGTTACAGTATCTTTAACAGTATAGCTTGTTTGAATGTGTTTACAGGGGTATCGAATGATCTGAGTCTTATCTTTATCAAATAATATGCCATCCTCACTCGAATAAACGGGATTGCCTTCGGCAACAGAGATAAATGTCAAAGTGGTGCAAGAGCTAAACGCGTTGCTGCCAATGCTTGTCACGCTGTCAGGAATTGTGACGCTTGTCAACTTGATGCAACCAGAGAACGCAGTTTGTCCAATGCTTGTCAAACTGTTCGGCAATTCGATTTCCGTCAGAGCGGTGCAAGAGCTAAACGCGTTGTTGCCAATGTTTGTCAAACTATTCGGCAATTCGATTTCTGTCAGAGCGGCGCAATAGCTAAACATGTTGCTGCCAATGCTTGTCAAACTGTTCGACAATTCGATTTCCGTCAGCGCGGTGCAAGAGCTAAACGCGCTGCTGCCAATGCTTGTCACGCCGGCAGGAATTGTGACGTTTATAAGACCTCTGCAACCGGAAAACGCGTTGTTGCCAATGCTTGTCAAACTGTCCGGCAATTCGATTTCCGTCAGCGCGGTGCAAGAGCTAAACGCGTTGTTGCCAATGCTTGTCACGCCGGCAGGAATTGTGACGCTTGTAAGACCGGTGCAACCGGAAAACACGCCATTCCCAATGCTCGTCAAACTGTCCGGCAATTCGATTTTCGTCAGAGCGGTGCAAGAGCTAAACGCGCTGCCGCCAATGCTTGTCACGCTGTCAGGAATTGTGACGCTTATCAGACCGGTACAACCGTAAAACGCAGAATCGCCGATACTTGTCAAGCCATCCGGAATATCAACGCTTGTCAGACCGGTACAACCGGAAAACGCGGAAACGCCTATGCTTATCATGCTTTCCGGAATTGTGATGCTTGTCAGTCCGATGCAATTGTAAAACGCATATTCGCCGATGCTCTTTACGCTGTCCGAAATGATAACGCTTGTCAGTCCGATGCAATAGTTAAACGCGTATTCGCCAATGCTTGTTACGCTGCCTGGAATTGTGACGTTCGTCAAGCCGGTGCAGCCGTGAAACGTCCAACTTTTAATGTCCATTACGCTGTCCGAAATGACGATGTTTGTCAGTCCGCTGCAAGCGCTAAACGCGTATTCGCCGATGCTTGTCACGCTATCGGGAATATCGAAGTTTGTCAATCCGTCGCAACTTTCAAACGCACTATTCCCAATGCTTACCACGCTGTCCGGCAATTCGATTTTCGTCAGATTGACGCAATCCCGAAACGCTTGGCTTCCTATTGCGATTATGCTTATGCCCGAGTTTGTGCATATCTCGTCAAAGGCCGCGATCAGATCATCGTCTTCGGCGCTCGTAAGGCAGCTTAAAATCGTAGCATTGCCTTCATCGTCCGTCGAGTAGGTGAGTACGCCGCCTTCCGTCGTAATTTCTTCCGCGAACGCAAAAGGCAGGCCGTCTTTCGCGAACGCGAAGACAAACAGCAGACCCAAGGCGCAAACAAGCAACCGTAGCGTTCGTTTTTCAATACTTTCTATGCTTTTCATTACTTCGTTTCACCTCTTTTTCCGCCGTGATACGCGTAACATTTTTCAAAAAATGTTACATGGGACTGTTCAACGTTGAATTTTCAATGAATTATTATTGACTTAAACGCTCTTCGTTACATTATTTTGCATTCCGTGACTTTGCTTTTTATTGAAATTCCAATCTTTTTTCGTCATGTAACATTTTTTGAAAAATGTTACATGGGCAAGAGAAACAAAAGACCGGTTTTTTAGCTGTATTGTATAGATTATACACCCTAACGGTCACAAAACGGTCACATTTTTGATATTTTTTGATGTTTTTTGAAAAAGAATTTGTAAAAAATTACTTGCGTTTCACTCCGGGCCGGGTTACAATACAAATAGAAAAGGACTGCCGTTTTTCGGACGACGGTTGTCCCTAAAGAAACTTGGAGAAACCGTCGATCTTTATGAACGACGGTTTCTGTTTACCTGCGCTTGTTTTTCGGTCTTTCGCCCCCTCGCTCAGGCCCTGCGGATTTCGCAGAGTCCTTCTTTGTACGCCGGGAAGCCGCTTATCGGATCGAAGTCGCGCGGTATCAGCTCATTTACGTTCGCTTCGGCCCAGCCGTGAACCATATCGACGACGCCGGGCTTGAGCGTGTTGGTTATCTCAAGCTTCGCTACGATTCCGGTCTTGTTGACGGGGGAAACAATACGCACGCGCTCGCCGCCTTTGAGACCGCGCGTGTCCGCGTCCTGCCGGCCGAGCCGCACGACGGGCTCCGGCATGAAGCGCCTGAGCCAAGGCAACTCCCTTTCCTTGGAATGGCAGAAGAACGGAACACGCGAACCCGCGATCAGGACGAGCGGGTATTCGGCGGCGACCGCAGGGGTGGATACGGGGCTGTAACTTGGTTCACGGTAGACCGGCAGGGGTTCAAAGCCGTTTTCGCGCAGGATTTCCGACGCGAACTCCACTTTTCCCGACGGCGTGGAGAATCCCGGTTGTCCGTCGTCGCGCAGCAGACCGAGCTCCCATTTGCGATATTTCATACCCTTGGCGAGCGGTACGGCGACGCCGTCGGGCGAGGCCTCCCTCAGCATTTCGAGCGTGAGTTCTTTTTTGCCGCCGGCCGTGCGCAATATCTCGCGCAGGCATTCCTCTTCCGCTTTTGGGCCGCCTCCCCAGAACAGATCACCCATTCCGAGCGCCGCGCCGAGGTCGCAGACTATACGATAGTCGCTTCTTGCCTCGCCGGCCGGCTCTATGATCGGTTCGCGCAGAAAAAGTCTGCGCCCCACGACGGAAAGCGGCGCGGCGCGTTCGAACGACATGGCCGCCGGCAAAAGCATATCCACATAGTCGTGCGTCCAAGGGTTCTCGCGAAAATCGGCGGCGGCCACGAAGTCCATATTCTTGAACGCTTCTTGATATTCGTGCGATTGCGGCCACATGATGCAGTTGAGTCCGAGCGCGAAACAGGCGCGCAGCTCACCGTCGCGCACGTATTCGGGCAGTCGGTTGACCTGAACGCTCCCGTCCCAATCCGTATTCGCCCACACGGGGAAGTATTTTCTGTCGACGCGGTTTTTCTCAAGCGAGGGCAGCAGTTCGTGAACGCGCGCGAACGGGTAGCTTCCGCCCCAACCGTCGAGGTCAAGCGGTTCGTTCGCGATCAAATGTCCGCCGTCCACGTCGAGACTGCCTGTCAGAGGCACAAGCAGCATCATGGCGCGGTAGTTGTCCACGCCGTTCGTGTGCTGCGGGTAGGCGGCCGAGGATTTCACAACTATGGGAGTGCCGGCCGTTACCAATATATCGCCGGCTTCTTGCAGAAGCGCTGCGGGAATGTCGCATATTTCCGCCGTTCGTTCCAAATCATATTCGGCGGCAAGCGCGCGGTATCCCTCAAAGCCGTGCGTCCATTTCTCCACAAACTCCTTGTCGTACGCATCCGCTTCGATCAGGCGCTTCGCGAAAAACAGCGCGAGCGCTCCGTCCGTACCCGGACGAATTTGAAGATGGACGTCCGCGAAATTCTCGGTCGTCGATGTTACGCGAGGATCGACTACTATGTATTTTATACCGCTGAACTCGCGCGTTGTTCGCAGTTTGTCGTATGAAAACGGCGCTGATGTTCCGGGGTTGTTTCCCCATATAATGCAGACTTTCGTATCGTTGACGTCGGGAATGCCGCCAAGCGCAAGCGGAATGATCGCGCGCGACCTCACGCCGTAAATGAGCCTTACGGACAGCTCGGCGGCCGTGTAGCATGTGGAGCTCTCCGTTCCATAATTCGGCGTTCCGAAGCTGTAGGCGAGACGCTGCAGCACCGAACGCGGTTCCTTGGGATCTCCCGTCATGAACAAAACCTTGTCGGCGCCGAAGCGCGCCTTCACGCCGTTCAGTTTTTCCGCTATCTCGCCGAGCGCTTCATCCCATGAGACGCGTTTCCATTGCGACGGCTCTCCCTTGGGATTTGTACGGCGAAGCGGATACAATACGCGATCAGGCGCGTATATGTCCTGCAGCGCCGAATTGCCGAGCGCGCAGAGAAGCTCGTTGCCGTATTCCTCCCGGCGTTCAAGCCGCAATATCTTTCCGTCTTTCACGACCGCTTTGACGCCGCATTTCGGCCCGTGATTGCACATAACGCAATGAGAATATTTGTATGCTCCGCCGATATCGGGCGCCTTGCCGTCATTTTTCCTAATGAAATCCCGCGCCTTGATCAGTCCGTCCATGAGTTCTCTGTAGTCCTTATCTTCCGGCGTCCTTCGCGTCTCCGCGCCCGCGCCCGTCGTCGGCGTCAGGACGCCCGTGCCGGCGTCGTATCCCGGCGGCAGCAGACCGGGATCCATGCCGTTCGGCAATACATAATACATCGACGTACCTTCTATGCATAGAGCACCGTTCAAACGGATATAGTAGTTGATTTCGCTTTCGGGATCGTCCAAATCGCCGAAGATACGGCAGCCGCCGGGACACAGCGCCACGCATATAGGTTCGAGCCCCTGCACGAGCCTGTCTTGGCAGAGTGTGCATTTCTCGGCTTTGCGAAGCCGCGCCGCACTCAATTCCTCCGATGGGATGGGCTTCCCCGGGAAATACGTTTCGTCCTCGGTCGTCATAAAGCGCTGGCCGTACGGGCAGGCGCTCACGCAGACCCCGCAGCCCGTGCATTTGTCGGCGCGCGTCAGCACAGGCCCCTCGGGCGCCTTGTACGTCGCCCCGTGCGCGCAGCTCTTCATGCAAGCCGGTTCTTTGCAGTGGTTGCACATGGTCGAGAGGTATCTGCGATGCGCGTTCGGATATTCTCCCCATTCGACCATGGCGCCTTGGTTGTAATCAACGCCGGGCCGCGTGCCGAAATACTGTTTGCACGAAACCACACACGAGTAGCATCCCGTGCAGCGTTCCAAATCTACTACCATTCCGTATCGTGCCATTTCATTCTCCTCGTGTAATATGTATTTATTCGGGATCGCCGCAATGCATCCGGTAATTCGCCGCGGGCGGCGCCGGCATCAAATAGAATAATCGGAAATAATATTCGCGCGCCGCAGAAATTGCCGCGTGCGCTCGTGCTGCGGACGCCCGAACAACATGCCGGGCGCGCCTTCTTCGACGACTGCGCCCTCGTCCAAAAACAGAACGTGATCCGCGACGTCGTTTATAAAATTCATTTCATGCGAAACTATTATCATAGTCTTGCCGGATTCCGCGACATTGCGTATGACGTCAAGCACCTCGCCTATCATTTCCGGATCGAGCGCCGACGTCGGCTCGTCAAACATAATAAGCTTGGGATCGAGCGCCAATGCCCGCGCGATCGCGACGCGCTGCTGCTGCCCGCCTGACAATTCACGCGGATAGTATTCCGTTCGGTTGCAAAGACCTACGCGGACGAGAAGCTCGCGCGATACGCGCTCCGCCTCATCCTTTGGCCGTTTCTGCACTACGACAAGTCCTTCCATAACGTTTTCAAACGCCGTCTTGTACCTGAACAGGTTGAACTGCTGAAAAACCATGGCGGTGTGCGACCGCATATATCGTATATCCTCTTTGCTTGCCGTTTCTATGTCAAATTCCCTTTCCGCAAAGCGGATGCGCCCGCTGTTCGGCTTTTCGAGATAATTGATGCAGCGCAGTATCGTGGACTTCCCCGATCCCGACGAACCGACGATGCCGAGAACCTCGCCCTCGTTGACGGAAAAGCGCACGCCCTTTATAATTTCGTTTGATCCGAAGGATTTACGCAGGTCGTTTATCTGTAAAATCATGTGTGGGCGCCCTCTCGTCGCATTTGAGTCTTTTCTCCGCCATTATAAGCAAGCGCGACGTGATGATGATCAAAATCCAATAGATGATGGCCAAAGAAACGTAGGACTCGAAGAATCTGTAATCGTGAGAAGCAAGCAATTTGGCGCCCGCAGTCATTTCGACGACCGCGCATGTAAATGCGAGCGAGGTGTTCTTGATCTGCCCGATAAACGCGTTTCCGAACGGCGGCAGTGCGAATACAAGCGCTTCGGGCAATATGATGCGAATATAGGCTTGTTTTTGCGTCATACCTATCGACAGCGCGGCCTCCATCTGCCCTTTGTCCACGGAACCGAGCGCCGCGCGTATCGTTTCCGAGCTGTATGAAGCTTCACTGAACGTGAACGCGATCATCGCCGTAAGCATAGACGGCGCCGCCGTCGGCAAGTTCATACCGTACTGCCGATTGATCAGCGTAAAGATCAGCGGAATTCCGTAAAAGAACAGGTAAAGCTGCACTATAGCCGGCGTACCGCGTGAAAACGAAACGTAGAAAGCCGCCAGATGCCGAAGCGCCGGAATCCTTCGTATTTTGATGACAGCGATCAGAAAGCCGAATATAAGACTGAATATCGTCGAAACGACGACCAACTCCATAGTCACGGGCAGGTATCCGAGGATTGCGGGAATCCGCGAAAAAACCTTGTTCACATCAAAGATCACGGGTGTGAACCCCCTCTCGCTTTTTCAAAAGCTTGGCGCAGATCCGCTATAATATCAGAAATGTCTTCTATACCGACTGAAAGACGAACCATATTATCCGTTATACCCGCATCCTCAAGCTGCTCTTTGCTGAAATTGCGATGACTCCCGCAGATTGGGCTGCTGATCAGCGTTTCGACGCCGCCGAGACTCGCGCCTGAAACGATCATCTCCAAGGCGTCAAAAAACGTCTTGACATCGTAATCTCCGTTCAGCAAAAATGACATCATCGCGCCCGGCCCTTTTGCTTGGCGCGCGTTGAGTTCATAACCCGGATCATCCGGCAAGCCCGGATAAAAGACGTGGTCGACGGCCGCGTTTTTATTTAAGAATTCCGCCGCTTTAAGCGCGTTTTCAATCTGCCTGTCCATACGCACGGACAAGGTCTTGAGACTGCGCAAAAGGATAAACGCGTCGAAAGGCTGAATAATCCCGCCTATCAGCACTTGAAACGCCCGAAGTCTTTCGGCAAGCGACTCGTCGTTCGTCGCGGCCGTGCCGGCGATGATGTCGCTGTGACCGCTCATATATTTCGTCGCGCTCTCCACTGCGATGTCGGCCCCAAGCAGCAAGGGTCTTTGCAAATACGGAGATAAAAACGTGTTGTCAACTATTGTGATTGCGCCCCTATCTCGCGAAATCTCGGAAATCGCGGCAATATCCGAGACGTCGAGCAGCGGATTGGACGGCGTTTCCAAAAATACCGCCTTCGTGTTTTCGCGAAACGCGTCTCTTACAGCGGTTAAATCCGACGTGTCAATCAAGCGAAATGAAATGCCGTATCGGGAAAATACGGTGGAGAGAACATCCACCGTACCCCCGTATACATTGCGCGTGACAAGCATCTCTTCACCCGACTTCAGCGTCGAGATCGCGGCGGCTGTCGCTGTCATTCCGGACGAGAACGCGAAACCGAAGCGCCCGCCCTCCAAATCGGCGATCAGTGTTTCGAGCTGCTTTCTCGTCGGATTGCCGCCGCGCGAATAACCGAAATCCTCATGAACGCCGAAATTCCGTGACCGAAACGTTGAGCTCAGATATATCGGCGTATTGACCGTCCGGTACAGAGGATCCGTTTCCTCGCTCCCGTGCACGAGCAGCGAGTTTAAATGTTCTTTATATGCTGTCATTGCGGCGCCCGCCTTTATTCGAACATATTGAAGCCGAAATACTCCTCGGAAATCTCAATGAGTTTGCCGTTGTCTTTCAGGGTTTTGACTGCGGCGGAAACATCATCGCGGAGCTTTAATCCCTCGTCTGTTTTCGGAAAGGCAAAATAGGATTCTAAGTTGAGCAGACCGTATGTATCCTCGGAATCGAGCGCGATGAAGTCCAGGTCGATCCCGAATTCGTCTTCATAGCTTTGCAGCACCGCGCGTTCCCATACGCCGAAATCCTGTGTTCCGTTATCAATATTCCGAAATGTCACGAGCCAGTCCTGATCGGAATAGGTGATGTTGATCGGGGCGTCTTTATGCGCGTCGTTATAGCTTTCAAGGAACAATTGGAACGCGACGCCGTCCGAGCCTGTCACGGTCGATTTGCCCGAAATGTCTTCGACGGTTTTTATGTCTTCCCTGCCTTTTTTGAAAGCTATGACCAAGCTGTTGTAAATGTGATTTTCATCGGCAAAGTAATAGCGCTCCTCACGCTCGGGCGTGCGGCTCAGGTTGTTGGAGCCCATCAGATAACGCCCTGTGTCGATTCCGGTAAAAATACTGCCGAAATCCGTGATTTCGTGGCTGAATGTGTACTGCGGCAGCAATTTTCCGATCTCCGCAAGTACGGCGGGTTCATAACCGTCCAATGATCCGTCCTCGTTGACCCAGTTGTACGGCGCGGGTGAGCCTGAAGTGCCGATCAGAACCGTTGCGGGCGCTGTCGTTTCCGTTGTTCCCGTCTCTTCGGCGTCCGCTGTTCCCGTCTCTTCGGCGTCCGCTGACGATGCGGAATTGCCGGCCCCGCCTGCGCCGCCGGACGAACAGGCCGCCATGACCGGCGCAAATGCGAGAATCAACGCGGTAATCATCAAAATACTTATCCTGCTCTTTTGCAATTTCATTCTTTGTTTCCTCCTTTCGAGGGCCTGCCTTTTAAAAATATCCGTATATATAACATATTATTTATATATGTTATATATATAATACCGGATGACGCCGCGCTTGTCAACAATTTTTTTCTTGCATTTTTTTCTTACCGAAAAAGCCCGGGAAAAGTCAAGGGAATTAAAAAAGGCGGGTTCGAAACCCGCCCGAAAGAATGCCGAAACCGACACCGGTGTTTGATTTAAGAGATGTGCGCGGCGATTCTCGCCCGCGTCCGATCCTCGCCCAATATCTGCTGTATCTCCCACAGATCCGGCGAATTTCGCCTTCCTGTCAGCGCGATGCGGATAACGGTGCTGACGTCGCCTACGTGTCCTTTGTAGAGTTCGGGATTCTTCTTGAAATCCTTGGGTTTGGCTGCGTAACCGTTTTCCTCGGATAGGGTGCGTATGCGGTCGAACCAAGCCGCTTGGTCGTCGCCGTGCTCATAGCTTTTCAGATATCCGCCGAGCAATACGGGAACATCCTCACGCGGCACGTTTTCGGGCAGGTCATCTTCCGGCGTGACCGGTTCGTCATAAAAATACCCTATGAACGAGAGTATCTGCGAGCCGTGAGACAGGTCTTTCCGAGGATTCGCGCCATGTCGTCCGATGTCGAGTATCCGTTCCAAATATCGCATATCGCTTTTGAGCAGCAGCGTCTCCGGCCGACCGTTTTGTTCGGCCCATTCCGTCAAAAACGCGGCGAGCTCCGCAGCGGGTATGCCGAGCAGTACCTCCTTGCTGACGTCGTTCAGCTTGTCATTATCGAACAATATGCCGGAGCGGCTCATCTTGCCGGTCGTGAATGTGAACGCGTCGGGGGAAGCGTTCGGATTCTCGGCGCGCCATTCCTCAAAGTTGGAATTGATGATTGTCATCAGGTATTCCCTGACGGCTGACGGATGGTATCCCTCCGCGCGGTAATACGCGAGAGAAAATTCGGGATCCTTGCGTTTGGAGAGCTTGCGCTTGGTTTCGCCCTCCTGTTTCATAAGCACTGCCGTGTGACAATAGACCGGCGGCTTCCAATTCAAAGCGTCAAACAGCGCTATATGGATGGGCAGCGAGGCTATCCATTCTTCTCCCCGTATCACGTGAGTCGTGCGCATCAGGTGATCGTCCGCGACGTGAGCGAAATGATAGGTCGGCAGTCCGTCCTTTTTGAGCAAAACGACGTCCATCGTGTTTTCGGGCATCGACAGCTCGCCGCGTATGCCGTCCGGAATCGTAAAATACGTCTCGGAATCGCCCCTCGCCCGCAAGCGAATCACATAAGATTCACCCGCGCCAAGGCGACGGCGCACGTCTTCGAGGGGCAGCGTCCTGTGCGCGGCCCATTCACCGTAGACGCCGGGCGTCAGCTTGGCCGCTTCTTGGCTCGCGCGGATATCGTCAAGTTCTTCGGCCGCCAGAAAACAGGGGTATGCCTTGCCTTCGGAAACGAGACGCTTCACAAGACATTGATATATGTCGCCGCGCCGGCTCTGACGGTACGGGCCGTAGCCGCCGCTTTCGCCTGAGAGCGTCACGCCCTCATCGAAGCGTATGCCGTAGTAATCCAGTGCGCTTATAAGCTCCTCCGCGGCGCCCGGAACTTCGCGTTTGCTGTCCGTGTCCTCAATGCGCAGGAAAAAGACGCCGTCGCTTTGGCGCGCCAAACGCTCGTTTGTAAACGCGACGTACAGGTTGCCGAGATGCACGAAACCCGTCGGGCTCGGCCCGAGCCGCGTTACACGCGCGCCTGCGGGCAGGGATCGCTCGGGGTAAAGCGTCTCGCAGTATTCCGGCGTCATATCCGTATTCGGAAACAGAAGCTCCGCAAGTTCGTTATAATTCAAGCTCTCAGACCCTCCAACTGTTCAGATATTTTTCTTGTTCCGAAGTTAATACGTCTATCCTGATGCCGCGTGCCGCGAGCGTGCGTCTTGCCACAAGATCGTCTATTTCGGCGGAAACGTCGATAACGCGCTTTTCGAGCTTGCCGTGATTTCGCAGTATATATAGGGCGGAGAGGAACTGTACGGCAAAGCTCATGTCCATTATCTCGGCCGGATGGCCGTTTGACGCCGCTATATTCACGAGACGACCCTCGGCGATAACATGTATGCGTCTTCCGTTCGGCAGCAGATAACCCATAATATTCTGCCGTGATTCCCTTTTTTCCGCAGCGATGCTCTCAAGGTCGTCCATGTCAAGCTCCACGTTGAAATGCCCCGCGTTGCAAAGTATGGCGCCGTGCTTCATCGTCAGCATGTGCGCGGTCGTGATTGTGTGCGCGCAACCCGTGGCCGTTACGAAGATATCGCCGAGAGGCGCCGCTTCCGCCATAGGCATTACGGCAAAGCCGTCCATTCGCGCTTCTATGGCCTTGACAGGACTGATCTCCGTTACGATGACGGAGGCGCCGAGTGCGGCGGCGCGCATGGCGATACCGCGCGAACACCAACCGTAACCCGCAACGACTACGGTCTTGGATGCTACGATCAGATTTGTGTTGTGCATGATACTGTCCCAGACGGACTGCCCCGTTCCGTACCTGTTGTCGAACAGATGCTTGCAGTCGGCGTCGTTGACGGCCACCATCGGAAATTTCAGCAAACCTTCACGCTCCATGGCCTTGAGCCTTATGATGCCTGTCGTCGTTTCCTCGCAGCCGCCGAGTACGTTCTCGGCCAGATCAGGGCGCTTGCCGTGCAGCATGCCCACAAGGTCGCCGCCGTCGTCTATGATGATGTTCGGCTTGTGCGCGAGCGTCATCTCTATATGCCCGGCATATTCCTCCGCCGAAGCGTTATGATAGGCGAACACTTTCATTCCCGCAGCCGCGAGCCCGGCGGCCACGTCATCCTGCGTGGAAAGCACATTGCTGCCGGTCACGGACATATCCGCGCCCGCCGACGCCAAAACCTCGCACAGATAGGCCGTTTTCGCTTCAAGGTGTACAGACAGGGATATCTTCACGCCAAGGAAAGGTTTCGACGCGCCGTACTCTTCTTCAAGACCGCGCAGGAGCGGCATGTTGTTTTTGACCCATTCTATCTTCTGTCTGCCCGAAGGCGCGAGATTAATATCGCGTATTTCGTTGTTTTTCATGAATTATTCCCCTTTCGTCGATAATTGCCCAATTCGGGCGGTTTTGAAACCCGTTCCTACTCCACGGTTACGGATTTTGCCAAATTCTTGGGTTTGTCTATATCGCAGCCGCGAAGCTTGGCCACATGATAAGCAAGGAGCTGTAACGGCACAACGGCCAATATCGGCGTCACGTCGTCCGCGCAGGCCGGGATCAGGATCACATCGTCCGCCCGCTTATCCATACCGCCGGCGCCGGTCTTCGCGAGCATGATCACATACGCGCCGCGCGCTTTGACCTCCTCAATATTGGACAACAGCTTTTCAAACAGCCTGTCCTGCGACGCCAAGGCGACAACCAAACTGTCCCTGTCTATCAGGGCTATGGTACCGTGCTTCAGCTCGCCCGCCGCGATGGCGAACGAGTGGATATACGATATCTCCTTGAGCTTCAGCGAACCCTCAAGAGCTACGCTCACATCTACTCCGCGTCCGATAAAGAATATCCTCTCATTCTTGTATATTTTCTTTGCGATGTTTTGTATTTTCGGCTCATCTTCGAGCAATTTTGTCAGCTTGTCCGGCATCTCGCCGAGCTCGGACAGAACGCGTTTGTACTCGTTATCCGGAAGTATCCCGCGCGTCCGCCCCATATAAAGCGCCAAAAGATACATGCAGATGAGCTGCGTCGTAAATGCTTTTGTGGAAGCCACCGCGATTTCGGGCCCCGCCCATGTATAGAATACGTCGTCCGACTCACGCGCTACAGAGCTGCCCACGACGTTTACGACGGACAGCACCCTCGCGCCTTTCGACTTGGCCTCTCGCAGCGCCGCCAGCGTGTCCAGCGTTTCTCCGGATTGGCTGATACATATAACCAAGGTTTTATCGTCGATATACGGCTCTCGGTACCGGAATTCCGACGCGATATCCGTTTCCGCGGGTATACGCGCGAACTTCTCTATCGCGAATTTGCCGACAAGGCCCGCGTGTGAAGCCGTTCCGCAGGCTACTATGTAGATGCGCTCTATGCGGTCAAGCTCTTGCTTCGTCAGCGATATGCCGTCAAGTTTGATTTCGCCGTTTTCGTCAAGCCTGCGGTTCAGCGTTTCCGCGATGCCTGCCGGCTGCTCGAATATCTCTTTGCGCATGAAATGGTCGTAGCCGCCCTTTTCGGCTGCGTCCGCGTCCCAAGTCACATGAAAAACGTCTCTTTTGACGGGCTTCCCGGCCTCGTTGAATATGGTGATGTCATTGCGCGTAACGAGCACGGTTTCGTTGTTTTCGATCAGGTATATCATCCTCGCGTATTTCAGCAAGGCGGGAATATCCGAAGCCAGAAAATTACAATTCTCACCTATACCCGCGATCAGCGGCGCGTCTTTTCTGACCGCGACGATCTTGTCGGGCTCGGCGGCGGCCATGGCGCATATGGCGTAGGCGCCGCGCATCTTCTTGACGGTCTTGTTCACCGCGTCAAGCAGATCGCCCTCGTAGAACAGCCCTATCATATGCGCCGCGACCTCTGAATCGGTTTCCGAGCGGAAGCTGATTCCGTGTTCCGTTGTGAGCCACTTCTTCAGTTCGATGTAATTTTCGATGATGCCGTTGTGCACGATGGCTATGGAACCGTCCGCGTTCGTATGGGGATGGGCGTTGGCATCCGAAGGCTCGCCGTGCGTGGCCCAACGCGTATGACCTATGCCCGCGTGACTGTCTGCAGAAGATGCGTTCAGAATTTTCTCAAGATTCGCGATGCGGCCCACGGATTTTTCCACGATGAGTCCGCCGTCTGCGGCAAGCGCGATGCCGGCCGAGTCGTAGCCCCGGTATTCAAGGCGTTTCAGCCCATCTGTGATTATACGCTTCGCCCCGCTTGAGCCGCCGCCTATATAGCCGACAATTCCGCACATAAAATTCCCCCAATGTAACTACTCAATTGATCGTTCTTTTTTCCGCATCTCGGCCCCAAAACGGCAAATTTACTGCTCAACTAAATAATTATCCAAACTTAGTCTCTATCATTTCCGCCAAGTCGTCGGCCATCCGCGTGATCGCGTCCGCATCGCCGCCTTCTATCATCACGCGCACGAGAGGCTCCGTTCCGGAGGGGCGTATGAGCACGCGTCCGTCGCCCGCCATAAATTTCTCTATTCTCGCAATCTCCGCACGAATCGCGGAGTCCTCGGCGTAGCGGCCCCTGTTCCCGCTTTTTACGACGGCGTTTCGCAAAACCTGCGGATAAACCGTTACAAGATCCGCCGACTCCGAAGCTTTTTTTTCGGAGCGCAGTATGGCTTTTATGAGCTGCAGCGCGGCCAATATACCGTCGCCTGTTGTACCGCGTTCAAGAAATATGATATGCCCGGATTGCTCACCGCCGAGAACGCTGCCCGTCTTCAGCATCCGTTCGAGCACATAGCGGTCGCCGACAGCCGTGATTTGGAGTGCGCAGCCTATCCGTTCGAGCGCCTTCTTGAGCCCCAGATTGCTCATCACCGTAGCGGTGACGAGGTTGTCCTTGAGTACGCCGCAGGTCTTCAGCATGGAGGCGCAGATGTACATGATCCTGTCGCCGTCCATCAGCCGACCTTTTTCATCGGCTGCGATCAGTCTGTCCGCGTCGCCGTCGAACGCGAGACCGAGGTCGGCGCCGCATTCGACGACGTGTTTCGCCATATTCTCGGGACGCGTGGAACCGCAGCCGTCGTTTATATTCAAGCCGTCCGGTTTGTCGCCAAGCATATGCAATTCCGCGCCGAGTTCACCGAATACCGCCTCGGCCGCCGCTTTTGCCGCGCCGTTCGCGCAATCCACGACGAGCTTCACGCCGCGCAGTGATATGTCAACGGAGTCTTTCAAAAAATCAACATAGTCTCGCAGGGCGTCTGCCGCTCGTTCCGTGCTTCTGCCGAGACCGGCGCCGACGACCCTGCCGCTTGCGCCCGCGCGATTCGCGGCGCGATCCGCGATCACCCGCTCTATTCCGTCTTCTATGGCGTCGTCAAGTTTGAATCCCGCGCTGTTGAAAAGTTTGATCCCGTTGTACTCGAAGAGATTGTGCGAGGCGGAAATAACGACGCCCGCGTCCGCTCTGTAGCGTCTGACAAGATATGCGACGGCCGGCGTCGGCAGAACACCCGTATTTATGACGTCGCCGCCCATAGAGAGTATGCCCGCGCTGATAGCGTCACGGAGCATGTCGCCCGAAACGCGGGTATCCCTGCCTATGAGAAAGACGGGGCGTTCACGCTCAATGCCGAGCGCGCAAACACTTGCCGCGCCAAGATTGAAGGCGAGCTCCGCCGTTAATTCGCTGTTCGCTATTCCCCTGACACCGTCCGTGCCGAATAGTCTGCCCAAATATTCATGCCTTTCGTCGTTTAACCTCTGTTCGGCGTATAGCCGTCCTCGCCGTCGGCGGCATTGCCCGCGCCGGATTCGTCGGATGCGGATTCTCCGAACGGCGTATCCTCCGGCGAGGATCCGTCGTCCGGCGCCGAAACTTCCGCAGGCGTATTCTGTATTATATTCAAATTCACAAATTCCGGTAAAACTTCTGCCCTGCGCAGTTCCTTTTCATATCTCAGAAGCACGGGCTGCGGCGCGAGCGGCAATTCCGGGCCGATCACAAAGGGATCTATCCCCGTCATATCCACATACGGCGTGATATCTTCTTTTTTGAGATCCGCCATGACGCTCTCAGTTCCCGATACGGAAACCGTGATGTCGCCGTCGGTCACATAGGCTCTGTAACCTTCCGCCAAGCCTTCCATCACTACCTCATTGGACGCAAATAGGAATTCTTTTGTTTCTATACCTTTGATGGTAATGGATACACCGATATTTTTTGAGTCATCGGCCAATTCCACGCCGGCAGGCAGATCTATGGCAAGCGGTATGCGAGAGGTAACGTCCACCCTGCTTATATCTATGGGCGCGGCCGTCAGTGAAACTACCTGCGCGAGCGCCTGCACAGAGCCTTTGATGCGCACGCTGTCCGGAATCTGCATGTCCGTCACCTCAAGCGTAACCGGCGTTTCCCCGACAATTTCGACGGAAAGCGGCGCTTCGCGAATATCGCAGAGCATGGCGCGAACCTCTATGTTCGCGTGCGACAGGCGCAGCGGCGACTCGACCGGCGAACCGTCGCGGCTCACAAGCTCGGCGGCGACTATAAATGATTTCTGAACGCCCTCAAGCTCGCTGCTGTCAATGAGCGCGCTGATATATTCCACATCGTCGACTTGAGATTTCGCGCCCGTCACTTCTATGCTCTCGGGGAACACGGAGACGAAGCCCGGCTCTTTGTCTGCGGGGAAGGCTTGAGTGTACTCTATGCGAACGGGCTTGCTGACGCTGATCATATCCTCGACGATGAGCGTCAGCCTGGCCGGACGCTTCTCCAATATGCTGATGTTGCCGGGTCCCGTCACATTGATGGGGAATCTCTGCTCACCCTGCCGGCGGCCCGACAAATCCACGGTGGCGTTGAAATCTTCCGCCGTGAGATTGGACATATCCACACGCCGGCCTTCTACCGTAATATCAACGCTGTAAGACTCATTGCTCGCTACGGTCAGGTTGAAGGTCGAAAGCATTTCCGAATTCGCGAATTGTACGGGTATGCCGAGAATGATCTTGCTCTGCGTCGGGTTTTCGCTCGTGATAACATAGGCCCATAACGTCAGGGCCAGCGCAACGGCTATGATTTTGTTCAGCGTATTACTCTTCAGCATCGTCTTTCCTCCCGAAGAGATTGCGCAACAATCCGAACAGACTCGTTTCGACCGCCGGCGATAAGAACAGGTTCAGCAATGCCTTTTCAACGCTCCGTATATCAAGAAAACGCGTCAGCTTACCGTCTTCGGCTGTTGATATGATGCCCGATTCCTCGGAAACGATAAGCGCGATGGCATCGGAATGTTCGGTTATACCTATGCCCGCTCTGTGACGCGTACCGAGATCCAAGGACAGATCTTTGCTTTCGGTGAGAGGCAGCACACAACCGGCCGCATACAGCTTCGCATCGCGGATTATGGCGGCTCCGTCGTGCAGGGGCGCGCCCTCGTAAAATATATTTTTCAGAAGCTCAGTGGAAATGTCGCTGTTCAGAAGCACGCCGGATTCGGCGATGTCGGTCAGCGTGATCTCGCGCTCGAGTATGATGAGGGCGCCCGTCTTGCTCGCGGAAAAAAAGTCGACGGCCTTTACTATGGACGCGGCTATGGCCTTGGCCTTATCCTTGTCTATATTCGCAAATTGCGGTTTTATAAATTTGCTCCGGCCGACGTATTCAAGCCCTCGCCTAAGCTCGGGCTGAAATACTATCACGAGCGCTATGACGCCGAACTGCATGGCGCCGCGCAGTATCCAGTTGAGCGTATACAGATCCAGCAATCCGGAGAGGAAAAAAGCGATAAACAGTATCAGAAGCCCCTTGACAAGCTGCTCCGCCCGCGTTTCTCTTATGAAACCAAGTATTTTGTAGACCACAAATGTGACGATCACGACGTCGACGACGTCCATTACGCCTATACTCGATATGATATTTTGAAAAAAAGTCGAAATAGATTCCGTCACTGACTCAAACCCGTCAAAACAGCGAAAAACACAAGAACGAAGTCCTGCGCTTCGCTTCTCAAATAATAACTTCGCTGCCCATGTTCCCGCTTCAAGCGAAACTACGGGGCGGCCGGCCCCGCTTCCCGCAACAAGCGGTGCATACCTCCCTGCTTCGTTGAAACGCACAGATGTAAGAAAAATTTCTGCATTCGAAATTTTTCTGCCGATGCGTTATAAAGTCGAATGTTGTGTTTCAACGAGATAGGAATGTCTTTAGTCTCGTTATTTTATTGTACATAATAAGTCGGACAAGTTCAATAGATTTGCAGGATATAAATGTTAAACAACTGTTACAAAGCAACTGCTCAAAAGACACATTTTTGTATGCTTCAACTTAAAGCAATACGCTCACTTTTCAAAACCGCAGAGCTCACGGAATCGGGATGTGATCAATTGAGATCAGGGGAACGCCGTTGTATTCGGTTCTCTTTACGCCCTCTGTGAGAACGCAAGCGATACGCGCGATTTTGAAATCGGCTTTCTCTGCGATTTTGAAAATCGCGTCCAAGGTTCCGCCGGTGCTGACAACATCGTCCACCACCAATACTTTCTTGCCTTTGATATATTCCGCATCCGTTCTGTCCACGTACAGGTGTTGAACGCCGGCCGTCGTTATGGATTGCGTTTCAACCTCTATGGGATTCTCCATGTATGCTTTGACGCTTTTTCTGAGAACCACATACCGATCCATCGCAAACAACTCCGTGAGTTGCTCGGCGAGAGCGATGGCCTTCGATTCCGCAGTAACGACGGCATAGAAATCATCCGTTCCTCCCGGCGATATTTCACGTGAAATTACCTTTGCCGCTTCTCTGTTCCAACTTGCCTTACCCATCATATTAAATGAATAAATGCTCAGCTCGTCGTTCACCTTTACGAGCGGCAAAGATACGGTCAATTCACCTATCTTAACTGCATACTCGTTCATGTCGCCCCTTCCTCTCTATAGAGCCAATGGCAGAAATAACTGAACCAACTGCGGCAATTGATAAATCAGTGTGCCGGCCGCCAATCCGTAAAACGCGTTTTTGCTGATTATGGTTACGCCGGCCGCGACCGCCGCCGCAATCGGATCGCCGCCTGCGAATGCGGCCTTCATGTCAGGCACCAATGTTACGTTAAAACCTATGATAAACAGGAAACCGGCGATAGATTGCGCCGGGATATATTTCCCAAGCTTGCCGATCACGCCGAGCAGCAGCAGTATCCCCGAAATCAACATCATCAAAATGCCCGCCAACCACGGCCCGTTTATACTTCCGATGTCCGGCGCTGCGGCCGTACCGCTGATAATCGCTTCTATAGGCGCGCCTCCGAATAAAATCGACGGTATGTCAGCCAGCGAATTTATGAAGCTCAGCGCATCCAACTTTGGCGCTTGTCCCGCGATAGAAGAAGTTATATTACCGAAGGAGATATTGCTTCCGATGTTCAGGCAAATAAACGACAGCCCCGCGAAAAATGCCGACAGTCCGAATTTGGGTTTTAAAATCTTGAAATCCGCCCAATATTCTTTCCGCCAAAATCTCCATTCTTCGCTCTCCGGCTCAGAACCGGCAATTCTCGCAATCTCGTTAAGGTCAACGCGCCTATTTTGCAAAATTGCAAAATCCAAACTTGACAATAAGACTGACCCGGCGATGGTATAAACCAGATCATGTGTAAAAATATAAATCACAAAAGCCACTGTCATTGAAATTATCCCGACGCGTTTCTCCTCTCGGCACATGGTGATACCCACCATCGCCAAGACGTAGCCGACGCCGGCCATCATACCGTTCACGGCGCTGTCGCCGGCTATTTCCACGATCCGACTGACGCTGCCTGTGATTCCGAGCAAAATACCGATTGCGGCGGCTATTAAGAGCGCCGCCACCCGCTCGCCCATGTTCTTGATAAGTCCGGAAAGGGTGAGTGTTTCCGCTTGCCCGCTGATAGGAACGACCGAACCGCTGAAGAGGTTTCCGACCGCGCCCACCAAGTAAGCGAGACCTGTTGGCTTCAGCTTGTAGCCAAAACCCCTTGCCATGTACATCTGAGTGACGCCGTTGATAACCACAAATATTACAGCCAATGCAAACGCCAACATATTTTCTACCTCCGTCTCCGCTATCGTTGCGTGCTTATCCAAGGCAGCTTTTAAGCACCTTGTTATACTGACGAGCATTTAAATTTTCCATAAACGCGAGTCAGTAATACTCGTTTCCTCTGTCCGACCGCAACGCCCCGTTGGGGCTCCTCCGCTCACACAGTAAACTCCAACCGTCTGAAGCCGGGGAGTTCTTGAATGGCGCCTTCCTGACGTTTGCACAATGTGCAAACGGGGATAGGCGCGCATGTGTTCGCTTCGCTGTCCTGTTTTACATTGCGGCTGAAGCCGCGTAAAACAGGCAACTGCGGTCGGAATTTCCAATCGCTCACGAGTATAAATACAACAATAACAATGCCTTTATCAAAAGTCAAGGATTTTTGGGCCCGGCTCGAAAAATCCTCAATTATAACAGGCATTGCGAACATCTTGCAAAAATCCCCAAAAAGTCGACGGTGTCAAGTTGTTCTGGATTTTATCCGTGATATTTTTTTCGGGATATCAATAATATACGAAAATGCCGTCCCTCTCTTTTTGCAAAACCGTCACGCGACGGGCGATCCCGGAC
>JAISBV010000127.1 GCA_031266025.1 Eubacteriales Family XIII. Incertae Sedis bacterium | reverse complement strand
TGCGCGACGCCGACGCCCGAGGATGTGACGGACGGGGATTTCATGCTCGCGGTTTCCGCGCTGAATCAGTGCTATTGGATTGTCGGAGGCGTTATCGGCGTGACCTGCGGCGCCTTGATAAACGTGGATTCAACGGGCGTAGATTTCATCATGACGGCGCTCTTTGTGGTTTTGGCCATGGATCAACAGCAGGCGTATTCGACAAATGAGCCGGCCGCGATCGGTCTGCTCTCCTCCGTCGCATCCCTGTTGATTTTCGGGGCGGACAGGTTCATGATACCCGCGCTGTCGCTCATCGTTCTGCTGCTCATCCTGCGCCGCAAACCCATAGAAGCGAAACTCGGAGGTGGACGCGATTAATGACAGATTGGTCTATGGTATTCTGCTGATACTGCTCATGACGCTTCTCACTTACGGAGCCCGTCTTTTCCCCTACCTGCTGTTCGGACGCCGTGACCGGGCGCCGGCTATAATCGTCTACTTGGGCGCCGTGCTGCCACCGGCCGTAATGATATTGCTGATCGTCTATTGTCTCAGGGATATAACCGTACTGCGCTATCCTTGGGGCATTCCGAGCTTCGCGTCGATAGCGTCGGTTTTCGTTCTTTAAAAACATACGAAAAACAAAATGATCGCCATGATAGCCGGCACGCTTATCTTCATGGTGCTCTTGCGCGTCATGTAAGAACATCATTGCGCCGTGCGACGTCGAGCGCTAATCCTCCAAGTATTTCTCCGCCTGCCACAAAAGATAGAGCGGAATGTGCCTGACATCTCCCATGCTCACATTATTCATAGACGTCTTGACGGAGATTTTTGGACTGTACTTCTTGCGGTATTCGGCCAATGATTTCGCCTTGTCATTCCGCTCGGATTTCACTTCAACCGGTATTATATCGACATCATGCTGCACAATGAAATCCACTTCGGCAATATTCCCCGATTTCCAATAGAATACCTTTGCGTCGCGCCCATGCAGCCACTCTTCCAGAAAATAGTTCTCGGTCATTGCGCCCTTGAATTCACGAAATGCATCGTTTTTTTGCAGTATGAATCCCGCCGACAATCCGGCCATCTTGCGCAGCAGTCCGACATCCGAAAGATACAGCTTGAAATACGACTCGTCGGCATAAGCCGAGAGCGGCACATAAGGTTTTTCGATTTTCGTCACTTTGTATACAATCCCCGCTGAAATCAGCCATTCCAACGCGTCCTCCAAATCCTTGGCGCGCCACCCTTTCTTGACTTGGCTGAAAATGAACTTGCTGTTTTCCTTTGACAGCTGAAGCGGAACAGATCGCCATACAGCGGACAGTTTGGGAAAATCTTTAGACGGCGCGTGTTTGGCAAAATCCAGTTCATAGCTGTTCAGAATCTGCTGCTGCACGATTTCCAATCGGTCAATGTCTTTCGTCTTAACCCACGTGTCCACCGCTTCCGGCATACCGCCCGTTATATAATATGTGCGCAAATAATCCTCCAAACGGCTGACGAACATATCCGGCGCCTTTTCATTCGGAGACAAACCCTTTAAATGTTCACAGAGCAGTTCTTCACCGTTGGCAAGCAGAAACTCGTGAAAGTTCATGGGGCGCAGCGTCAAAAAATCCACCTTTCCGACCGGGAAAGAAAGCGGCTTGCTCAGCGCGATGCCGAGCAAAGAACCGGCGCATACAATATGATATTCCGGCGCGTTTTCGTAAAAGTATTTCAGCGAAGTCAGCGCCGGATTGCAAAATTGTATCTCGTCGAAGATGATCAGCGTTCTTTCCGGCATGATCGCTTTCTTTCGAATAACGCCAAGTTCCGTAACGATGCGCGTCACATCCAAATTGCGCTCAAACCGTTCGCCAAGCGCCTTATCACCCTCAAAGTTGAAATAGGCGACGTCATCGTAGCAAGCGGCGCCGAATTCTTTCAGCAGATAAGTCTTTCCGCATTGGCGAACGCCTTTTAAAATCAAAGGCTTGCGATTTTCGCTTTCTTTCCATTGTTTCAATGAGCTTAGTAATGCGCGTTTCATTCTGTGTTATCCTCTTTATTCATATGATAAGTGCTGTATATTATTGCATTTTTCATATTTATTATATTCATTCTCTTGCGATTTGTCAAGAACGGATGTGATAGCGCCGCCGCCGCTTCCGATTGTTTTATAACGCATCAGTAGAAAAATTTCGAATGTAGAAATTTTTCTTACATCTGTGCGTTTCAACGAAGCGGAGGGTATGCCAATCACTTGTTGCGGGAAGCGGAGTCCGCCGCCGTAGCTTCGCTTGAAGCGGGGAACATTTGTAGCGAAGTTACATATATGATACAATACATATATGAACATCATAGAACATCCGCTCGGGCCGATTTTTAACACGCGGTCAAAGGTCTTGATTCTTGGCACATTTCCCTCGCCCAAATCACGGGAGGCGCGATTTTTCTATGCGCATCCGCAGAACTGCTTTTGGACGGTATTGTCTTTCGTGTTGGGCGAAGCGTCTCCCGCACCGGATTCCGCTTCGAAGACCGCTTTTCTGCTAAAAAACCGCGTCGCCTTGTGGGATGTCATTCATTCCTGTGCTATAGAGGGCGCGTCGGACAGCAGCATACGTGATCCTGTTTTCAACAAGTTTCGCCCGCTGATCGAAGCAAGCGAAATTGAGGCTATATTTACGACGGGGAAGAAAGCAACGCTGTTGTTCAACGAGCATTGCAGCGACGAGGCCGGCACAAAGGCCGTTTATCTGCCGTCCACAAGCCCCGCCAACAGAGCGTATCGGAGTAAACCCGCATTCATGGAGCATTGGATGCGCGTACACGACATCTTGAAGAATTCTTAATCGTGCGGGAATTCGGAAAAAGAAGGGGTGTTTCATGCCAAGAAATCGCTTGAAGCGACGCGGCGCCGGAAAAACGATCTGTTTAATGCTGCTCTGCGCGTTTATCTTATCCGATCTCGGGCTTTTCGGCTGCGACCGGAAAGAGGCCGGCGCCGGGGCTGCGCTTTCCACAGTACATAAAGTGGATGCGCCGTCTGCGATTATTGAACTGGCCCGGCAGAAGATTGACGACACGATAACGGCTTACAGCAGCGGCCGGTATCTCACGGACGACGACGGCGAACTCGCAAAGATCAAAATCTTGGACAGCCGCATCACTAATTTGCAGTTTGCGAAAAGAATAGACGTCTATGACAGGCTCGTGGGGCAAAGGGTTATCGACGGGATACAATCGGCTTACGAGGACTTTTACTTCTTTTCATACAATCTGTTTCCCGACAAGGAAGATTTGGAGGGGAAAAGCCTGTCGTTTGATTTGGATGACGAGGGTTGGATTTCATTTGAAAAGACAACGCCCTACGACTCCGATTCCGCGCCCGGCGAGCTGTTGTTGATCGCGGGCTATACGGACGATGAGATTATCCGCAGCGAAGTGGTGAGAACCGCTGATTTCTCGGACGAGTGGTGCGAGAATTATATCAACGGTCTCTTTCCCGACTACAACGCGATGCTTACGGAGAACGCGTTTCGGGTCATCGACGAGTATTCTTTTATTTTTACGAACAGCGGGGATTTTCTGCCGGTCAGCTTGTGCGGGAAGCAATACGCATTGCCGACCGACATAAATGAAATCAGCAAAAAACCGCAATACACGGACTATTTTGCGGATTACTTGACCGAAATCACATACGGAGGCAGTCGCTATCGAGCGCCTTCCGATTTTTTGATCGAGACCTTGAATTACAATATGCCGAGCGCGGACGACGCGCTTGAGGTCGTCGTCTATATGTGTACCGACGTATGGCGGGAGCCGACTACCTACAGGGGCGTTGCCGTCGGTTTTTCCGAGAAAGAGTTACTGCGCCTGTATCCGGACGATTTGTATTACCTCGACAAAGATGAAGCGTCGGGCAGCAATGAAATTTACCTGCGAAACAAGGATTTCGACCGCGCGTATTTTTACCGGCCGAATGATCAAACGGCCAATGACATCACGTTTTACATCAAGGACGGAGAAATTTCCTTCATAGAGATGACAGCCGCGTACGAGAGAAGATACGCCTATGGCGGCGCCGCCGATTTTGAAAACTTAGTCAATAAGCCGACGGATGAAAAAAGCGAGTTTACCGTCGAAACGGCTGCGGAGTTTTATAAGGAACTCGAATTGCTTGAGGATACAGAGGACGCGTTTACCGCGCGGATCAGTATTAAAATTCCGGTGGTTTCGGAAAGTACCGCCCATGCGGATGCCATCAATTCAACAACTTATTCTGATTACTATATTGATATGATCGACCAATTTAAGACAGGGGATTTTTCTGTACTCTATCCGGGACCGGAAAGATATGCCGAATATTCGATTGATTACGAAGTGCATACATGGAACGGCGCCGCGGCTCTTATGATCAATTCGACATATTTCTTGGAGAACGCCGGCGGCGGATGGAACAGAACCGTTTGGTACTATGACTGCGATACGGGCAATGTGATGTCCGCAAGGCAGTACGCCCGAAAGTGCGGCGTAGATGAGGCGGCGATCATAAAGCAATATAACGACAATTCCGCATTTGACTGCATCAACAGCGTATACGAAGCGAATTTTTATATCGACGAGACCGGCGATATCGTAACATTTGAAAATGCCGCCGTTTGAGGTTACCGAGACGCGTTTGACAAGGGCGCTGCGAGATTGCGCTGTACGATATCGAGTGATAATCCAAATACTTCTCCGCCCGCAAAAGTCAGAGCGGAATGCGCCCGGTCTCCAAATCCTCCAAAAGCGACGGATGCGTCGGTTTCCAACCGAGAGCGGCCCCTGTTATCTCGCTTGAGGCCGGGTTCTCCGCGCCGACGATTTGACCGAGGAAGGC
>JAISBV010000036.1 GCA_031266025.1 Eubacteriales Family XIII. Incertae Sedis bacterium | reverse complement strand
ACCTTGAATCCCTGAAAAGTTTCAGGGATAAGCAGCTTATCAAAGTAGTGACGGGAATACGGCGGTGCGGGAAATCCACGCTGTTGGAGTTGTTCCAAGATTATCTGCGCTCGGACGGGGTGCCCGACGAGCAGATAGTTTCAATTAACTTTGAGGAGGGCGAATTTGACGAGATAGAAACATACAAGCAACTGTACGGCCTTGTGGCCGAAAAGCTCCTGCCGGACAGGAAGATGTATATTTTCCTCGACGAAGTTCAGCGGGTGACGGATTTCCAAAAAGCCGTAGACAGCCTGTATGTAAAGAAAAACTGCGATGTTTACATCACAGGCTCAAACGCCTGCCTCCTCAGCGGCGAGCTGGCCACGCTGCTTTCGGGGCGGTATGTCGAGATAAAAATGCTGCCGCTGTCGTTCAAGGAATACGTTTCGCATTTCCCGGAGGACGCGGGCCTTGAGCGGCTGTACGCCGACTATATCCAAAACAGCGCGTTCCCGTATTCGCTGGAGATCCCAAAAGCAAAGGACAGGCGGCAGTATCTGCAAGGGATATACGACACCATTGTGATGAAAGACATCATCGCCCGCAAAAAATTCCCGGACGCCGCCATGCTCAAAAGCGTCGTCCGCTTTATGTTCGACAACATCGGGAATCTCTGTTCCACCAAGAGCATTGCGGACACCATGACCTCGGCGGGGCGCAAAATTTCCGTTCATACGGTAGAGAGCTATCTGAGCGCGCTGACAGAGAGCTTTATCCTCTATCAAATCGGGCGGTATGACGTGAAAGGCAAGCAATACCTGAAAACGGGCGACAAATACTATGCCGCCGACATCGGCTTGCGGTATGCCCTGCTGGGAACGAAAAAAGCGGACGTGGGGCATATCCTTGAAAATGTCATATTTCTTGAACTGTACAGGCGAGGGTATGAGGTCTATATCGGCAAGGTCGGCAACACGGAGGTGGACTTTATCGCCGTAGGCGACGAGGGGCCGGAATACTATCAGGTCGCGTACACCGTGATAGACGCGGACGGCGCGACCTTGCGGCGCGAGCTTGCGCCCTTAGATGCCATCAGCGACCACAATCCTAAATACCTTTTGACAATGGACAACACGCCGCTCACCTCGCACAACGGCATCAAACAAATTAACACGCTGGATTGGCTGTTGAGGTAGAGCCTATCGGCAAGGTTACGCTGAAACTGCTTCCTTTCCACGTGGGGAACGACGGGAGAAACCTATACAAAAAGATGAATGTTTGTATAAGGAGATTTCGATTATGGAAAACAAATTAAAACAAATTAAAACACAAGACGACAGCGATAGCTTCATCAAGGCGACGGAATGAGTGAATTATGGGATATCCTTGACATCAACGGCGACAAGACTGGGCGTGTCGTCGAGCGCGGACAGCCTATGTACGACGGCGAATACCACCTCGCCGTCCACGTCTGGATTCACAACCGAAAGGGCGAATGGCTGATATCCAAACGGTCGCCTGAAAAAAAGACGTCCCCGAACATTTGGGAGGCGTGCGGCGGGGCCGCCGTTGCCGGGGATGACAGCCTGACGACCGCGCTCCGGGAAACCAAAGAAGAGTTGGGGCTCATCCTCGACCCGGACAAAGGGCGCCTGTTTACGACGGTCGTCCACGAAAACCAGCACCCGCCCGGCGGTTCCTGCATAGCAGACGTCTGGATATTTTCCCACGACTGCCCCATCGAGGATATCATTTTACAGCCCGGCGAGACCTGCGACGCGCGGTGGGAAAACTCCGATGCCATCCGCGCCATGATGGCATCCGGCGATTTTATCAACGATACATATTTTGCCAGACTGCCGCGCTTGTTCCCCGATGCAAAGCCTATGTGATACAAAAACGATGTGGTGCGGTCTTCAATCATTGCGTGGTACATATGATACAAACAGATAAAATTTGCAATTGCCGCCAAAACGCGTATAATATCATCACATTAAAGAATTTTAGGAGGGATTTATATGCGGGCAGCGCAGCGCGAAGTCAAGGACTTCAACAAAATCGCAGATATTGTCGCACGGTGCGAGACGGTGAGGATCGGGTTTTTTGGCGAGGAATATCCGTACATAGTGCCGCTGACGTTCGGCTACGAGACTGCGGACGGGAAGCTGTTGCTTTATGTGCATGGCGCCAAGGAGGGGCTGCGCCACGAATTAGCCGCGAAGAATCCAAAGGTTTGCGTTGAGGCGGACATATTCAACGGCTACGCGGAAACGCAGCGCGGCGTGACGACTACGTATGAAAGCGTTATCGGGTTCGGCACGATCGAGCTCGCCGGCCACGCGGATTCTGTCAAGGGGCTCGATCTGATGATGGCCCACTGCGGCGCAAGCGGATATTCCGCCGAGCAATGTATGTCGCTCGGCATAACCTCTGTTTACAAAATCACCGTCGAGAGCGTTACCGGGAAAGTGCGGACTGTGGATAACTGAGAGAAGCGGATTGATCATGCCCGGCTCTCCGCATAATAAGATTTCACCATTGTAGCAGACAAATATTTGGGAATTGTTAAAGCGAACGGCACTTTGCAGCGTGTTTTCGCTTTTTATTGTATACGGTATTGCGGCCGATATCAAACCCAGACCGCTCTTAAAATTACAAAATGAAATGAACCGATCGCGATCTCGCGACTATTCACAGGTGTACGGGATTTGGAGAGCGGCGTTATAGTACGGGAGGAAGCCCGCATTGTCCGCGATTTGGTAGCGTCTCTGCCTGAAAAGCTCAGGATCCCGATAATCCTGTACTACACGATGGAACTGAGTGTGTCGGATATCGCTTCAACCATGCAGTTACCATAGGCACGGTGAAAAGCAGGCTGTTCAAAGCGCGGAAATTGATCGAGAAAGGATTGGGTGAGGTCTTATGAAAAGCGGAAA
>JAISBV010000009.1 GCA_031266025.1 Eubacteriales Family XIII. Incertae Sedis bacterium | reverse complement strand
TTGTAGGTACGTATTCTCAAATTTTCGCAAGCATTGCAAACACACCGAAAGACGCATAACAACCGCAAAAATGGAGCCTATACGGGCTCCATTCGCTCTCTTCAAGTGGCAAACTCGGGATATAGCACGCGGAAATGCGGAATACAAGTGTACTGCGTCGAATATTTTTACATTTGTTTGAATTTGTTTGAATTCGCAGCAATAATATAATGCAGAAAGTGTTAAAAAGTATGCTATATGTGACGATATTATGGTATGATGGTAAAAGGCAGTATAAAAGAGCAAGTAAAGTGATGTTTTACGGTTATGAAGGAGGATATTATGCGTAACAAATTTCTTTTGTCTTTAATAGTGACGGTAATTTTGTCCATATCTCTTTCAGGATGCGGAGACACGGCGAGGAACGTCGCGTTGAACGCGGCGGAATCCGTCGTACAAATGCTTTCGGGCAAGGTCACCGGCGAAATAGGTACGACCTATGCTACCCAGTGGTTTAAATTTACGATCATATCCATCGAAGAGATGTCGGAGTATGAGGGCTACGCCGCCGAAGAAGGATATACCTTATATGATGTGTTGATCACCGAAACAGGAACATTTGAAGAGGCCAGTCCAATGGGCACTTTTGATTTCTATATGGACGCGCCGTCTTTTGAAGATTTCGTATTTCCTCTGGATCCGATAAGCGACGAAATGATGCCGTTGGAGTTCGATTTGGGGCCGAGGGAAACCGTGGAATATCACATGGTTTATGAGGTTCCCATGGATTCCGTCGGCCTGAAAATCATGTTTACGGAAGTCGATGAGGACGAAAACGAAGGAGTTACTTTCAATATTCCCATTGACTGAACGCAGATATCGGGTATTTGACGCTCTTTCGGTTCACGTAAAATTGCGCTTCTTGATCTGTTGTGAGTTTGACGAACATCACAGCAGCGTCGACAGGCGCGTTTTTTCGTATTTTTTTTGGACAATTCCTTGTAATCTATTTCGGGATTTGTGTAGCTTCTCCTGTTTCGCGTCGCATTTTTATAATTTATTGCGCGTCCCGGGCAATATTGAATACAGGCGATGCACTGTTCGCAGTGCTGCCTGTATTGCGGCTTATTGTCTGCTGTTTCAATATTATTTACCGGGCATACTTCCTCACAGATACCCCAGCCGGTACAATTGCCGGCGACCGTAAAATTCTTATCCGTATCTGATACTTTTGCTATGAAATTGCTGTTAATGAATTTAAATATCCTTGTCAATCTATTTATCTTGTTGCTTTCTTTCATTTGCATAATAAACTGCCCCGCAGCAAGACTACGGGGTATTAGAGAGATGGGCAGTTTGATACGATATGAAGTATTAGGAGTGGGTTCAATACCCTAACATTATGAATAATGAAACGTAGCAAGCTACGGGGTATTGAACCCGTTTGCGTAATAAAAAACGATGTTTTCCATAAACGATCTCCTTGTATCCCGCTTTGGACGCCGATCAAACACCCGTTGCGAAACGCCCGTGCGGACATAAATGGTTTTACATTTGCTTTCAACCATTATATAATAATCAGTAATGAAAGTATAGGGGAGGGCCGATATGAGAAACGGCGATTATACCGACTTCGGAGAGGAAATCAGCAGAACGATCGAAAGGGTGCTGAACGACGGGGATATCCGCGATCTGAAAAACACGATCAACCGCACGCTGCGAAAGGTTCAAGGGATGAGCAGCGGTTCCTTTTACACGGGTGCTTCCGGCGGCAACGACGGCTTTCCGCCACTGTCAAAAGAAAAAGATGCACCCGGTGTTCGTGATTCAAACGTTCGCGGCGCGGGGGTTCGCGGGTCGAATGCTTACGGCGCTCGCGGAGCATCGAGCGCGACGACCGACCAATCCCGGTACCGGAAGAAGCATAGCGGCGGGAGTCTCGTCCCCGGCACGCTGTTTCTGGTTTCGGGCGCCATATGCGCGGTGGGCTTCGGAACACCGGCGCTCATCGGCTTTATAATGGAAAACAGCTCATGGACATGGGCGTTTCCATTTATGGGAATAGTCAGTAAAGTATTCGGAGCTCTTTTCCTCGCCTCGTTTATTGCGATTTTTTACGGGATCGGTCTGAGAAAGCGTGCGAAGCGATATCGGCTTTATCGTAAGGTGCTGAACGGCCGTACATACTGCGCGATCAATGAATTTGCCGCGGCCGGCGGATGGGGAACGAAGTTTATCGCAGCGGATCTTCGCAAAATGGTCAGAGCGGGGCTGTTTGAAGAGGGGTATCTGGACGAGCAGGAAAGCTGCTTTATGACGGACTATAAAACATACAGTCAGTATACGGAGACGATGAAAAACGCGCGCCGCATGCGTGAGGAAGAGGAAAGAGAAAAATCGGAAAGCGCCGAGGGCGGGGATGAACTGAAAAGAACCGTCGCCGAGGGGAAAAACTATATACGGGAGATCAAGGCGGCGAACGACGCGTTGCCGGAGGCCGACATTTCGGAGAAATTGGACATTCTGGAGCAAATTACCTCGAAGATATTCGATTATGTGGAGCAACATCCGGAGAAACTGCCTGAAATTCGCAGATTTATGGGCTATTATATGCCCATAACCCTGAAGTTGGTCAACGCCTACAGGCGCTTTGGCGTACACGGGGAAAATACGTCGGAGGCCGAGGACGCCAAGTTGGAAATCAGAGGAACCCTTGATACCATCAACAAGGCGTACCGGAATTTATTGACGAAGCTGATGCGGGCGGACATTCTTGATGTTTCGTCGGATATCTCGGCTCTTGAGACGATACTGGCGCAGGAGGGTCTGACCGGAGACGGTTTTATGGCCGGATCGACCGGATCGACCGGATCGACCGGATCGACAAAGCTGAACTGAGAGTTCGGATAAAAAATCGCAGTGGATGATAAGGAGAAAAAACACATGAGCGAAGATACAAACGCAAGCTCGGCGCAGATGCCGGTATTGACTCTGGAATCCTTTGAAGACGACGCTTCAAATCCCGTCGCGCCCTCCGCGCCCGCCGTTTACGATGAGAAGCCGGTGTCCGCGGTCGAGGAGACGGCGCTGACGCCGGAAGAACAGCGGGCCGTGGATGAGTTCGCCTCAAAAATCGACCTCAATAACTCCGGCGCCATTATCCGGTACGGTTCCGGCGCGCAGAAAAAAATCGCGGATTTCTCCGAATCGGCGCTGAATAACGTAAAAACCAAGGATCTGGGCGAGATCGGCGGCTTACTCACCGGCGTGGTTACCGAGTTGCGGGGGTTTGGGGCCGAGGAAGACGAAAAGGGCTTTCTCGGAATTTTCAAGCGCGCGTCCAATAAGCTTGAAAACCTAAAGACGAAGTACGCCAAGGCGGAAACGAACGTGAACAATATCTGCGCGGTGTTGGAAAATCACCAAATACAACTGCTGAAGGACGTATCCATGCTCGACAAGATGTATGATATGAACAAGGTCTATTTCAAAGAGTTGACCATGTACATTTTGGCGGGCAAGAAGAAGTTGGAAGAAGTGCGGGCGACGGATCTGCCCAAGTTGGCTGAGAAAGCCGCAAACAGCGGATTGCCGGAGGATGCTCAGGCCGCCAATGACCTTTCCGCCATGTGCAACCGCTTTGAGAAAAAGCTTTACGATCTGGAGCTTACACGGATGATTTCCATACAGATGGCGCCGCAGATTCGTATCGTACAGAATAACGACACCACGATGTCCGACAAGATACAGTCAACGTTGGTCAATACGATTCCGCTCTGGAAGAGCCAGATGGTGCTCGCCCTGGGGGTGGCCAATTCTCAGCGGGCGGCGACGGCCCAACGGCAGGTGTCGGATATGACAAACGAGCTTCTACGCAAGAACGCGGAAACGCTGAAAATGGCCTCCATCGATACCGCGAAAGAGTCGGAGCGCGGAATCGTGGACATCGAAACACTGGTCAGCACAAATCAGAGCCTGATCTCGACGCTTGAAGAGGTCACGAAGATACAGGAGGAAGGCCGCCAAAAGCGCAATCAAGCGGAACAGGAGCTGCGCCG
>JAISBV010000147.1 GCA_031266025.1 Eubacteriales Family XIII. Incertae Sedis bacterium | reverse complement strand
TGTCCGGGATCGCCCGTCGCGTGACGGTTTTGCAAAAAGAGAGGGACGGCATTTTCGTATATTATTGATATCCCGAAAAAAATATCACGGATAAAATCCAGAACAACTTGACACCGTCGGCGGGCGCTCAAGGCTTGCGCGCTGCGGGCGTTTGCTGTAAAATATACGTATATGGACGAATTTTGTATTTGTTTTTCGCTTGCCGAGCTTTATGGATCGGCGCTGTCGCGCCTGAAAACAGCGTGCCGCTTCGATCCCGCCAAAGAGATGCACGCGCGTATGCTTGACGATGCTCTTGCCGCGCACGCGGATTTTGCGCGTGGAGCGGAGCTTGCAGCCGCGGCCCGTTTTTTTGAACCGTCCGCTCCGCAAGGAACATCGCTTACGGTGTCGGGCGTCGCGTTTTCATGCGCTGCGTTTGCGCAGCTTGACGAGCGCAATTTGACGGGAATCATAGCGTACGCGGTCACACTGCGCCGAGACGCCGCGCCGAGACGCGACACGGGGCGGTTGTTCTATGAGGACGTCTGGGGAAACGCCTACATCGAAGCCGCGCTTGATGCGCTCAGGACGGAGCTTGCCGCGCGCGCGGACGGCGTTTTGTCCGATTCGTTCGGGCCCGGTTATTACGGCATGGCGCCGGCAGAAATGAAAAAACTCGCGCGCGTGTTGGATTTCGGCAAGATAGGCGCGGAAGTCCTCGAAAACGGGATAATAAGGCCGCAAAAGTCCTGCGCGGGGATATTATTTACCGTGCGGAACGCGGCTCTGATGCCCGCGGCTTTATGCCGTGACTGCGCGGGCGACAGGGCCGTATGCGCGTTGTGCGGCAGATCGCGGTGATCACATACGACGCCGGCACGGATCGTCGCCCGGAGACTTTCGAAAGGAACGCACGTTCGTTCAAAATCAATATTTTTTGGCAGACAGGCAAATTGGCCGCAGGGAGGGCCGTCGGACATGACCGGATTCAACGAAAACACAACACAGGAAAAAATGGAAAATGATCTTTCGAAATTATTTGCGCAACTGAACGGCAATCAAGGCGTAGCCACTGTTATGAAGCCCGATTTTGTGGCCTGCGATCTGAATGAGATGACGGTTACCGTGGAATGCCCCGTACGGGAATGGCAGACAAATCCGTATAAAACTATGCATGGAGGGTATATAGCGAGCGCTTTTGATGAGACCGCAGGTATTTTTGCCACATATATGAGCGGCATGAAGTCGCTCGTCACAGCCAATCTTTCAGTGAATTACCTGAAACCCATAATGATAAACGATTCGATTCTGATCACGGCGAAAGCCACGTCCGTCGGAAAGAGGATAATCACCGTAACGGGCGAATGCAGATCAAAAAGCGGCGGTTCGCTCACAGGCACCGCGCAGATGACTTTTGCGGTTCGCTTTGATCCCGAACGCCCGGAGCAAGCCAAGCAATGGCAAATGAGCAGTGACATAATTATGGAGATAGACAAGGACAGTATGGGTAACAGGCCGAATGGCTAAGGAAAGCAAAAGAACAAGAGTTGTCGCCGGAGGCCATACTCTTAAAAGGCCCGCTTGATTAAGCGGGCGCGTGAAGGAGGTTTTGATATGTCGTACACACCCATAGCTATAGACCGCAAGGCTCTCACCATCATGAACGTGCCCTTCCCCGATTTGGCCACGTTGGAAGCCACTGCGGAGGCCATCGGCTCCAACATGTTCGAGGGGTTTACACCAACACGCAAAGGGATAGAAATTATCCGCGACTATTGCCTTGGCAAAATCTCTTTCGCTCAGTTGGCAACAGCGGCAATGGAGAGAGCTTATGCGGAATGACTATGATTATCGGTATATAGACCCCGACTATACCTATACCGACCCGCAGACGGGTATACTGCGGAATCTGGCGGGAATCACCGACCGGGAGGCTTTGATATTTGCCGAAGCTGCCGCCACCACCAAACGAGCGGGAGAACTGAAAGCAAAACCCATCCGCATCAAAGACTCCGGCGCCCTGTTCGCCATACATCGCCATCTGTTTCAGGATATTTACGATTGGGCCGGTAAGCAGCGAACTGTGGAAATCAGCAAGGGAGGCAAACAGTTTTTCCCCTTGTCCCATTTTGCTAACGCCCGGCGGTACATCGACAGCCTGATTTCGGAGTATCGGCCTATCGACGAAAACGACAGGGAAAAGCCGGCACGTAAACTGGCCGAGATATTGGATGCCGTGAATTTCCTGCACCCGTTCCGCGAGGGCAACGGACGGACACAAAGAGAATTTCTTCGGTTGCTGGCACAGGAAAAAAACCGAATGCTCAACTTGAACCCACCCGACGATGCAGAAGTCTACGAGAGATACATGGCAGGCACGATAAACGCCGACGTGGACGCACTTGCCAAGCTGATTTATGAATGCCTGAATAGGTGACCGAACGGAGGATGAAGCCGTGGATATGGAATTGACTACGACAAACCGGAGAACAACGTTTTCAAAGTGGTCAATCAATACTCCGTCCAAGGCGATCATTTGCGCCGCCCGGATATGAGTTTTACTATGTTTGGAACAAAGTCAATGATGGTGAAACCGCAGCGGTAGGCAAGTACATCGAACCGGCAAAGAAGATAAAGGAGCTTGTGGACGAAGCGGATTTAGACCGGTTCGCTGCTTCGCATTCTATCAGTGTGATGGACTTGCGAAACGATAATTATGATGACTATTTTATGAAGCGAGCAAAGAGCCTGTTGATTCTCATCGGTAAAGCAATGGGCAAGCCTGTTACCGGACTCGGTGGCGAAGATGTCATCAAAGAGTTTGGTGTGTCGTTGGAGTAGGTATAGTTCCGAAATCGTTGAATAAATTGTGAATCGGAGGAGAACTATGGAACGTGGATATGAAATAAAATGTGCTGAGTGTGATTATAGGCTGTTACTTTTCACACCCCAACCCATGCAACAAGATTTTAAGGGCACTCAATCATGTTGATTAAGAAAGCACGTCGCAATAAACGGCGCGCCTTCTTCAGAGAGTATGACATTATGCATGTTCATCAAATTATGTTTGAGTGTTTGAGCAGTGACATAATACCAAAATAATAACAAGAATTTACCGGGATACCCCTTGACCTTAGCGCGCGAAAGTGTTAAACTTTCACTTGTAGCAGAAGATTCGGCGCAAAAGCGCACATTGAAAATCAAATATGCGTCTTGTGCCCCGTCGCGCTTCCTTTTTTAAGATGCGCGGCGGGGATAATAGGGAATCGGGTGAGAATCCCGAGCAGGCTTTAATCTCGGTTTGCGCGTTTGCTGCGCGCGCCGGGAAGCGAGCGAACCGCTGCCGTATGCGCGGAGTCTGTTTCTTGAGGCGAAAGCCGGCCACCGAAAGGGAAGGCTTGAAACAGGCGAGAGGAACTGTGTTTTTCGTACAGGCCTCGGATGCGTGAGCCGGAAGACCTGCAAGATGTTTTTTAGGTAGGCTTCTCCGCACGCGCAGCGGCGCTTACCTGCAGATCACGGGAATAACGGCCGTGACAATTCAAAAGATTTGAGTTGTCGCGGTCGTTTTGTTTTTACGCGGCGGCTCTCAACTGCGCAAAAGGGGGGATGCAGCGATAAAGACGCCGTGCAGGATCAGATCGGGAATTTGTACGGGCAAGCGGGACGAATAGGCCGTCCGCGCCACCGCTTGCCGAATGTTACTGAAACGGACGGCCCGGCGAAGCGGAGCGTAATACGCGCGCGTACGCTTTCACCGAAAATAACTAAGGGCTGCGTCCCGCCGCGAACGCAATAAGAGACGGCACAGCGGTGTGAAAGACGCGGTATTGTGTCGAAAAGAAAGAAAGGTAATGGAATGAAAGCATATAAAAGAATACTGATCGCGCTGATAGCGGTCGCCATAACGTTCTCCTTGGCCGGCGCTCCGGCGTTTGCGGTACAGGACGATGTTTCAGTCAATGTTTCAATAGTTGTTTTTGGCGAAGAATTTGATTCACAGACGGTCACGCTTGAAAGCGGCAGCACGGTCTATGATCTGGTCAACGTGGTGTACGGGGATTTAGAACCCGTTTGGGAAACGGTGCCGGATTTCCAATATCCGAACGTGACTTATGAAGCGCTCTTTTCGCTTGGCGGATATGAAAGCGAGTACGTTGACTATTACTACGACGATGATACCGGTCACTATGTGTACGTAAGCAACGATTGGATATACACTGTAGACGGCGACAGACCCACAGAGGAAAGACCCGGTGTGGATTTTTCGATACAGCAGTATATGGATCAGTATGTAATCCAAAACGGCGATGTAATTGTGCTTGATTATGACACTTGGTACGAACAGGTTGAATTTTAATTTCGCGCGCGGTGATATGGGTACAGGGTAAATCCCCTGTACCCATATTTATACAAATCAGTATATCTTAAGCATGGAAAGGCATCGCTTATGAAAAAACAAATGATCGCGGCAACGCTTATTGCCGCGTTTTGCCTGTTATTTGTACCGTCGCTTGGTGTTACCGCAACGGCAGCCGATATCCCTGCGGGGAACAACGAGTTCGGATTCGTCACCGACATGAAATTTTTCCCGACCTCGGTTGCGAACAGTCCGGGTGAGATACCGGGATTTGTATTTTCGCCGGACGAAACCGATTATGATCTTGTTATCACTGACACAAATACGACGCCGTATGTGAGTTTTGACATAAGTGAGCCGCTCGCGCCGAACCTGTTTCGCAGATGGCTTTTTGACGGCGACACTATTCAAGGATTTGCGGATGCCGCAGTTAACAATGCAAACTACGCTGGGGTACTCCCGTTCTCAGGACTAAATAAATGTTTGATCGGCGAGACGCACACGCTCACCCTGCTTGTCGGACAAAAATACGACGGCGAGTTTGTCAATTCGGACGTCTATAATTTCCGAGTCACCCGCAAGCCCGGCCTGAAATCCGGATTTGCGTTGAAAACCTCCACGGGCGGCGCTATCGCTTTGTCGCCGACGTTTAATGTGAACAGCACAGCCTACGTCGATAGTTTTTCCGCCGTAACAGCGGAAGAGACCGTCAAACTGACTGCCACGGCAAACGCAGGCATATACATAGGCGACAGCGCTGCACCGTTTGTTTCGGGAAGCGAAATAACATTGGCGAACTACACCGCCACAGATTCAGCGATCGCCGTAATTCCGATTATGCTGAAATATAATGTTCAGGGTAATATCCCATCGGAAAATACCTATACGCTGTATGTCAGCAACACAGATTACAGACCTGAAATCTCTGCGCAGCCACAAGGCGTTTCCATCGACAAAGACGAAACAGCCGCGCTTTCCGTTGAGGCGAATTTGCCGGCGTCGGGTGAGGGTGTGCTCAGCTATCAATGGCGCGGCAGCAGAGAAATAAACGGAAACGGCGCATATTTAGTTACCGGAGCGACAGACGCTGTATTCAATCCGCCCACAACATACGCGGGGATCACATATTACGACTGTATCGTGACAAATACGGTTGACGGCGTAAGATTCACCGCGACAAGCGCGCGCGTACCGGTCAGCGTCGCGCTGTCTTATGTTACGGCGCCGCAGATAACAGATTTTCCGAGCCTCGACGGGTTGTCATATTTTGTCGGGGTCTCACCGCATTTCAATCTTTCCGCCGTTTACTTTGATAATAATAGCGGTACGAAAAATACAATCAGTGTGAAATGGTACCAAAACACGGCAAGCAGCGTTGTCGGAGGCGCAGAAGCGGGTGCTTCGGTTGAAAACTACAGCCTCAGCGGAAAAACAGAAAGGCATGGAGCGGATGTTCTCACATCGTATGAACCGGGCGTATTTTATTACTATTGCGTTGTGACGGCGACGATTGACGGAAAAACAGCTTCAACGACAAGCAATATCGTAGCGGTCAACTTTCTGTCGCTTGACGAAGTACTGTCAACCCTTGATGGCAAAGGCACGGCAGACGATCCATATTTGATTAACAGCTATGCCGATTTGCTGGTTGTTCACGATTTTGTCAACAGCGGCAATACATTGCAGGGCATTAACCTCAAGCTCACCGCCGATATAGAACTCGCACTCGGTTGGACGCCGATCGGAAAACTGAAAAATACGGATAATGTAACTGTTCCGATAGGCGATATACACTATACGTTAAAAACGCTATCTGTTACCGACGCCGAAGGGCGGCCCGCCGCTGCGGGAGGCGCAAACGTCAATCCGTTCAGCGGAACATTGGACGGCGGCGGCCATACGATTACCGTAGCGCCGGGCGGTTGGCCCTTGCTGAGTTATGTCAGATACGCGACGGTGAAAAATCTGAATATTTACGGCGAAAGGATCAACGGTTCAGGGCTTGTGCTGAATCATTTCGTCGATTACGGAGAGGATGGAGATTCCCAACCTTACGACCCGGATACGACTGTCACGGTCGAAAATGTCAGGCTGAAATCCGGCTCAAGCACGCTTCGCTCCGGTTTGGTTGAGGGCAGCGGCTCGGGTATGAACAGGATTTTCATGCGGAATTGCGTTATCGAAAAAGATGTTATAATCGGTTACGATAAAGCACAGGAAAATGTTGCGTCCTTCGCGGCGGAGTTCTCCGGAACCGTCAGCAACTGCGTAAGTTACGCGACAATTTACGGCACGGACTATGTCGGCGGCATTATCGGAAGAAAAAATCAGTCTATGGGCCCGTGTACAGTGGATAACAGCGCGTTTCTCGGTAAAATTGAAGCGAGTGGAAGAAGAGTGGGCGGCATTATCGGCGGAGGCTATATCGCGGCTTCCGCACCCAATACGCCGACGGTATCTGTAAAAAATTGCTATGTGGCGGCCGATATAACCGGGGCAAACAATGTGGGCGGAATTCTCGGCGATGAAAGCGGCGCGAAAGCCGCTATGAACAACAGTTGGATTACAGACAACTTCTTTTACGGTTCAATCACATCTGATAACACAGCCGGCGGCATAATCGGAATTCTTGGAAGCTACAGCAAAGGGTACCAAATAATAGCAAATAACTGCTACTATATGACAGACGGCAGCGAACCGGCGGGAATCGGCGACTTGCACAACGGCAGCAATCCGGATTACGCGTTAGACGTGCCCGCCGCCTGTATGCTTAAAACTGCCGACGAGTTTGCGGACGGCACGGTGCTCGCGCTACTCAACGCCGGGGAATACAGCAATTGGATTCAAGGCGAACTTTTCCCCATTCTGGATGCGACAAAAGTCGTTCTGACGGGGTTGGAAATCTCCGGCGAATACAAAGCCGAATATTACATCGGTGACGAATTGGACTTGACCGGCATAAAATTCACCGCCTTGTGGAGCAGCGGAGAACGCACGGACGTTAATCTGTCCGAAGTCGCCGTCGTCGGCTATGACAATACAAAGCGCGCGGTGCAGACATTGCTGGCGGCTTACCGGGGTTTAAGCGCGACATTCCAAGTGACGGTGCTCAAAAAGCCCGACGAAAGCAATCCAAACAATCCGGCGAGCAACACGATAAACGTGTCGTTCACGCTTCTCGGCGCGCCCGTTCACGACAGCGAGACGGACGGCAAGTTTTACCTGAAAAAGAACAACAACCTTGAAACGTGGATTGCCAAGAAAACCCATACGGTTGACTTGAACGCGAAAGTCTTGGATGTATTCGACAAGGCCTTGCGCGAAGCGGGATTGATTTACAACATCCGCGATATGAACAATTATATCTACGCAATTACGCGAAACGGCGTTGAACTTAAGGAGTTCACGAACGGGCGGAACAGCGGTTGGACTTACATGCTTAACGGCAGGTATTCGCTGCTTGGCGTCAACGAGCAGTTTTTGGATAACGGCGACGATATCGTGTTCCATTACACGGATGATTGGACAAAGGACGAAGCGGCAGACATCGTTGATCCGACCGGCGAATGGCGCGGCGGAAGCACGCCCACTGTCGCGCCCGGCGCGGAGGATGCCGCCGGCGGCATTCCCACGGCGACTGTAGAGATCGAAACGGTTGAAACATTCGGCGGCGACGGCGGCGATACCGTGAAGGTCGAAGTAAAGGGCGAAGATATCGAGGCGGCCGTGGACAAGGCGAAAGAAGATAATACCGCGGCCGTATCCGTTACGGTCAAGGGCGACGCGAACACGAGGATCGCCGATGTGACGCTGCCAAAATCCTCCGCGAAGGAGATCGCGGACAGCGGACTTGAATTCGTCGTAAAATCCCCCGTCGGCGATGTGAGCTTCAGTAAGGACGCGCTCGGAACGATAACGTCGCAAGCGGGCGACACGCTCGAAATCATCATAGCGGACGAAGGTAAAACCGAGACCGCAGCGACGGACAACAAGGCGTTCTCGCTGACCGTCAAGGTCGGTGACGCAAAGCTCGCGGCGCTCGGCGGCAGCGTCGCAGTCGCTCTCCCCTACGCGAAGGCCGCGGACGAGGACGCGGAACTTTTGACGGTCTACAGGCTCGGCGCGGACGGAAGCTACGCGGAGATCAAGGGCGCCAAGTACGATACGGCGACGGGCAAAGCGGTCTTTGCGACGTCCGAGACGGGCGCGTACATCGTCAGCGAATGGATCAGCCCATTTGCGGACATCAAGAAGAGCGACTGGTACTACAAAGCCGTGCGCTACGCGTACGCGAGCGGTCTTATGAACGGCACGGGCGACGACGAGTACTCGCCGCAGACTACGCTCACGCGCGCCATGCTCATAACGATATTGGCTCGCGAAGCCGGGTCGGATACAAACGGCGGCGATGCGTGGTACTCCAAAGCCATAGAATGGGGCGTCGAAAACGGTATTACGGACGGAACGAACCCGGACGGCGAGATCACGCGCGAACAGTTCGCGCTTATGCTGTACCGCTACGCGGGCAGTCCGAGACCGAACGGCGGCTTTGACGCTTACTCCGACGCGGCCGACGTATCAAGCTATGCCGAGGATGCGATGGCTTGGGCGGTAGAAAGCGGCATAATCACGGGCCGCACTGAAACAACGCTCGCGCCCGAAGGCACGGCCACGCGTGCCGAAGCGGCGACGCTGCTGCAAAGGTATCTCGAAAACGTAAACTAAACGGGCAAGAGCCAAAAATTAAAGGGGCGCGGGAAAATCCCGCGCCCCGGCCGAAAGGCCCATCAATCGGCGGATACGGTTTCACCGTTCATTTCGTCGGAAAGACGCATCTTTTTCACTATATAATCTACCCTGTACGCGTCAACCGCCGAGCTTGAATCGGAGCATAGCCGGCCGGCGCCGCAGGCCTTCGCAAAAGCGCTTATCTCGTTTGCCCACTGGAGACGGCTTTCAAAATACTCCGTTTTCGGGCCGTGCATGCCTTTGAACCAACTTGTTACCCTTATGGCGCCGAGTCCTTCCCAGCTCGGATTGTCGGCCCTGATGTAACCTCGGTCGCCTATGACCTCCACATATTCGTTCCAACCGCCGTTGAATATTTCCCAGCCGGGGCCGAGATCGGGTATATCCACGCGGCCGATTCTCAAATCCGCATTGACGCCGTTGCTCATTTTAAGCCTTGCGTTGGCGTAATACTCAGGCGCGTCCTCGGAATCACGGCGCAGCGTACAGGATACAGTCTTGACTTCGCCGAACAAGAAACGCAGAAGATCGACGACGTGGCTTCCCACATGGGTCAAATTGCCTCCTCCCGACAAGGCAGGATCCGTTTTCCACGGGGACGAAGAATCCCGCTGACTCACTTGATTGGCGGCCCCCGATTCAACGGTGGTGCAATTGACGAATTCTATATTCCCGATTACATCCAACGCTTCTTTTATTTTGCGAAAACCGGGATTGAATCTCTTCATATACGCCGCCTGAAATACGGCGCCGGTCTTTTGGACTTTTTCCACAAGGCGCCGCGATTGCTCAAGGTCGATTCCCAAGGGTTTTTCGCAGAGTATATGACGGCAGCCGGCGTCCAAGACCAAGTTGCATATCTCATAGTGCATGTGGTTGGGAAAGAGAACAATAACGCCGTCAAGAGTTTTTTCTTTGTCAAGAAAATCGTTGTAATCCTTATAATACGCCGCGCCGTATTTTTCACACGCCGCCCTGCCCGTGACCTCGTTGCGCGAGGACAGCGCCGCGAGACGCGCGCCTTCGGTTCCGTCGATTCCGAGCAGATGCCACTTGAGAACCGCGCCCGAACCCAATATTCCGATATTAATCATGACTTCACCTCATTGAAGGATCAATAAGAATCTTTATGTGCTTCCGTCTCTCTTCCCTCGGGAGATTCAATCCTTTTTCAACGCATTCTTCAAGAGGAATTATACCGGTGATCATGCCGGGGAAAGATATTTTCCCTGTGCTCAGCATGTCCGCGTATATATTGACGTCCTTTGCCGTGAATACGAAAGAAGGCTGAATACTGATTTCTTTTACAAAAAAATCAGAAGGCACTATATTGTCTGCGGGCTGTGTGACCTGCCCCACCATCACGACTTGGCCTCCCGGTCTCGTGCAGTACCGGAGACAGTTGTACAGGGACGTCTTATTGCCCGCGCATTCGAAACATACGTCCGCCTCTTCGCCCGTGCCGAAGAAGTCGCGCAGCTTGCCCGCGATATCGTCCGTCTCATTGGGGTCTATGCACAGATCCGCTCCGAATTCCAGCAGCTTGGGTCTCTTGATAGGGCCTGTCTGCAGCACGGCTATCCTGCGCGCCCCGGCGGCTCTCAGCAGACGCACCGCGGAAAGCCCCACAGGCCCGCCTCCGCCGCTGACGACAACATTGTCGCCCGGCCTGAAGCATGAAAGGCGTATTGCGTGAATCGCGACACAGATAACGTCAAAAAGTACCGCTTCTTTCGGATCGACGTTCCCGGGAAGCTTTACGAGTATGGCGTTTTTCACGTCCTGCACGAGCATATATTCGGCATAGCCGCCGTCCGGGCCGCCTATGCCGCGCGTATTCGCCAAAGCGTTCGCGCAAATATTTGTGTCGCCCCTGTCGCACGGCGGGCAGTGCACGGCGCAATACGTGGGCGGCCCGCATATAAGCCGGTCTCCGACGGCGTATCCGTCCACACCCGCGCCGAGCTCTGTGACGGTTCCGATATTTTCATGTCCGAGCACCATGCCGTGTTTCAAAAAGCTTCCCGTTTTATATGCGTCCGCGTCCGTGCCGCACAAACCCACATAATCTATTTTGACGACAAGCTGATTCGGGCCGGCTTTCGGTTTTGGCCGCTCTTCAATACGCACGTCGTTTTTTCCGTAGAATACCGCTGCTTTCATTTGCATTGCTCCTTTCGCGTGTTCGCTACGCTGTATCGTCTCTGTCATACGGTTCGCCCAAAGCGGCCGGCTGCTTTGACTTGCGCGAGGTGAACAGCAGTACCAAGATGGTGGCCACGTAGGGCGTCATTTTGAACAGATAGTTGGAGGCGCCCATAGAGGCCAAGAACGGGATGCTCGTATACACGTTGGCCAAGGTCTTGATGGCGCCGAAGAACAGGGAAGCCCACAGGATGTGGCCGGGCTGCCATTGGCCGAAGATGACCACGGCCACGGCAAGATAACCGTAACCGGCCACCGTAGCCGAGTACTCGGTAGCGTTGGGCACCACGAAGGCCAGGCCTCCGAGACCCGCCAAAAAGCCGGAGATGAGCAGACCTGTATAACGGGTCTTTTTCACGTTAATGCCCATGGAAGCCGCAGCTTGGGGATGTTCGCCGCAGGCTTTCAGCCGCATACCGAAACGGGTGTATTTGAAAACAAATATTGACAGTATCAGCACTGCCAAGCCCACGAGGGTGCTGATGTAGGCGTTTTTGAAGAAGATGTCTCCAATGACCGGGATTTTGGAAAAGAACGGCGTCTCGGGTATACGAAACACGTTCCGATATCCAACCTGTAACACGCCGATTACCGCCCGGGCAATGACGATCGTGAGGGCGGGAATGAGCAGGTTGATTGCCATTCCGCTGATAATCTGCTCCCCGTTTAAGTTTATGGCCGCAATGCCTTGGAGAATCATCGTTATCATGCCGGCCGCGCCCGCCACAAGCAGAGCCAAAAAATACATCCCGTTGCCCGATACGGCGTCTTGGGTAGCTCTCAGAAAAAAGGCGCCCGCGAAGGCCCCCGCAAGCATCAGACCTTCCAAAGAAAAGTTCAAGACGCCGCCCTTTTCGGAAAAAATACCTCCGAGAGCAACAATAAGCAGCGGCACTACGCTGAGAAGCATCTGTTGGCAGAAAAAGTAGACCACATCCATTTATTCGGACCTCCTCAGCCGGGCGGCCAGTTTGAAATACAGATACTTGAACACAAAGCTGAACGCGCAGAAGTAGATGATAACCGAGGTGATGACATCCACAAGATCAGGATCCAAACCGAAAGACTGCATACCTACGCCGCCCACCTCCAAAAATGCGATAAATATCCCGGATATGATGATGCCGAGCGGATTGGACGAGGCAATGAGTGCGACTGAAATGCCCGCGAATCCCTGAGAAGGCAGTGCGTCGGTTATAGCATACCTGGTGCCCGAAGCGCCAAGGTGGTTCATGGCGCCGCCCAAACCCGCGAAGGCCCCCGCCAGCAGCATACCTACAAGGATGGACTTGCGCACGCTGATTCCCGCGTACCGGGCCGCGCCCGCGTTCAGGCCCACGGCCTTCATACGATACCCCAGTGTCGTCTTCTTCAAAATAAACCAAGCGAAGATGCACAGAGCGATGCAGATGAAGATGCTCAGGTTTGCGGCGGTGCTGTTGCCGAATAAGTTGTTAAGTCCCGCCCTTGGTATAACGGCCGCATCGGGCACGATCTCGGTCCAACCGCGGCCGCGCACATAGACGCCTTTGCTGTTCTCTACGATCATACTCACGAGGAACAGGCCTGTGTAGTTCATCATGATGCCGCAGATAATAGCGTTTAGATTGAAAAACGCCTGCAAAACGCCTTGAATGAACCCCCATGCGCCCCCCGCGGCGGCGCCGGCGATAATGGCGGCCAACCAGGTAAAACTGCCGAAAATCCCCGCGCAGCTTATGCCCACATACAGTCCCGCGAAAAGCCCCATCACATACTGGCCCGCTACGCCGATGTTGAACACGCCTGTCTTTAGGGTGAATCCCACCGCCAAGCCGCACATGATGAGGGGCACGGCGTAATACAATACCCGGCCGATGCCCGAGAGAACGCCGATTTTTCCAAAACCTCCGGTCAATAGCATCCGAAAAGCCGGCAGCGCGATGGTCGGCGCGATTATGAGCAGGATCAACAGTCCCAACAAGAGACCGATAATGATAGTGATCACTGCGGCAATAAGGCTTCCGGCGCTTTCTGAGGTGAGGAAACGCACGGAAGCCTTTTCCGGCTTATCCATTCGTTCCGCCCTCCGATCTTCCGTCGCTGCGTTTGGCTCCCGCCATGTACAGACCCAACTCCCGGAAATCCGTTTCATCCGGCAGCAATTCCCCCACGATCTCCCCCTCATACATCACGAGGATACGATCCGAGATGTTCATCACCTCCTCCAGTTCCAAGGACACCAACAGCACCCCCTTGCCCATATCCCGCAGGGAGAGTAACTGCTTGTGGATGAACTCTATGGCGCCCACATCCATGCCGCGGGTGGGCTGCACGGCAATGACCACAGCGAAATCCCGTTCCAATTCCCTTGCCACGATGGCCTTTTGTTGATTGCCGCCCGACATGCTGCGGGTGCGGGTGACGGGGCCGCGAGCTGTGCGGATGTCGTACTTAGTGATCATTTCATCCGTTCGCCGGCTTGCTTTTCGGTAGTCAATGATGCCGCAACGGGATACATTCCTTTCAAAGAATGTCTGCAGAATCATATTTTCCGCCAAGGTATAATCCAGTACCAAACCGTGCTTGTGCCGATCCTCGGGGATATGGGAGAGCTTGTGGGTATTGCGGAAATGTATTGTCTCCTTTGTGCAGTTCCTTCCGTCCAAAACCATGGATCCGCTCTCGATTTTGCGCATACCGGTGAGCCCGTAAACGAGCTCGGTTTGCCCGTTGCCGTCGATGCCCGCGATGCAGACGATCTCTCCGGCACGCACGTTGAAAGAGACGTTTCGTACGGTATCTTTATGACCTTTGACGCCGGCAACCGTCAAGTTCTTTACTTCCATAAGTACATCGCCGGGATTCACATGGGTTTTTTGGGGTTGCAGCAGTACCTTGCGCCCCACCATCATCTCGCACAGTTCTTCCTTGGTTGCGCCCTCAATATCCACGACGCCAACGCTCTTTCCCCGGCGCAGCACGGTGCATCGGTCAGCGATGCGAAAAATCTCGTTGAGTTTGTGGGAGATGAACACAATGGATTTGCCTTCCTCCGTCAAGCCGCGGATGATTTTCATGAGTTCATCCACTTCCTGCGGGGTCAGAACGGCGGTGGGTTCGTCGAAAATCAATATTTCATTTTCCCGGTAGAGCATTTTCATGATCTCGACGCGTTGCTGCATGCCCACGGTCATGTCCTCTACCGGCATGTCCGGATCTATATTGAACTTGTAGCGCTCGGCAATCTCCACAACGCGTTTTCGGGCCTTATCCATCTTTAGAACAGCGCCGCGGGTAGTCTCAGCCCCCAATATAATATTTTCTAAGGCTGTAAAGTTTTGCACTAACTTGAAGTGTTGGTGCACCATGCCAATGCGGCGCCGGTTGGCGTCGCCCGGGTTCATGATGCGTGCGGGCGTTCCTTTGATGCGAATCTCTCCCTCTTCGGGATGATACAGGCCAAACAACACATTCATCAGGGTAGATTTTCCCGCCCCGTTTTCGCCAAGCAGAGCGTGTACTTCCTGCGGGCGAACCTGAAGGGTGATGTTGTCATTTGCAACAATCCCGGGGAATTTTTTTGTGATCCCCAACATTTCAAATGCGTATTCCATCCGGAGACGCTCCATTCTTCCCGCTGTTTCCGGGCGCCAAAAAATTCCCGAACATAAAGCGAATACAGGTATGGGGAGCGTTGCTCCCCATACCTGCCTGAGCCGGCGTTTGAGTATCCGGTCTATTCGATGTTGATGAACTCAATGTATTTTGGGCTCACAGCATTCCACATATCATCGACCTCGGGGATGTCGTAAATAGTGATCATGCTTGAGCGGATGCCGCCCACGTCGTTTTTTAAATCGGCGTAGTCTTCGTCGTACATATCCTTTGTGTAGTTTTTGAATCGGGTGCGATCCATGGCGAGACCGGCGGCGTCCGCCTCAACGCCGGGCAGCCAAAATGTGCCGCCGGGGAAGCTGCCGTCGTAAGCCGACTCCAAAGATGAGATAACGATAGGCTTGCGGAAGACCACTTCGGAGGTGACGACGGTCTCTCCCTCGTCGAACTGATCCTTGTCGGAGCCGAATACCGCCGCGCCGGCCGCGTCGGAGGCCGCTATGATGGAGGTGTTGCCGCCCGCGGTATTACACTGTATCACTTCCACGCCGCTGTTGTACCAAGATGCGGCGGTGGCTTGAATCTCGGGCGAAGCCGACCAGTTGTTCAGGTAGTGATGCTGAAGGGTGATTCCTTCAATGCCGTACTTGTTGGCGGCATAGTTTGCGCCCTGCACATAGCCCCACGTCCACATGTCGACAGGGGGAATGGCCACGCAGGGCAGGATGCCCAAGCTCTTATAACCCTCGCGGACAGCGGCCACGCCGGCCAGCCAGCCCGCATCGGTGGCGTTCATCAGTATGGAATAGTGATTGGGCATGGCGCTCTCTTCGAAGCCGGTGGCCTCGATGGAGATGAATTTCACATCCGGGTTATCCCGCGTAGCGTCCACAAGGGAGTCGGAAGGCTCGTTGCCCACGGTAAGAACCACCTCGGCGCCGTTCTTGATGGCGGTGTCATAAGCGTCCAGAAAACTCTGCTTTGAGTCGTCTATGGGTTGATAGTAGGCGTAGGTCTTGCCGTTGGCGTCGCCAAACTCCTTGATGCCTTCCCAACAGTCTTGGATGAAGGCCTTGTCGTTGATACCTTCGGCATGGCCGGCGCCAAAGACGCAGGCGATTTGGGCGCCGTCGCTTCCACCGCCGGCATCCCCGGCGCCCGAGGCTGCGGGCGTGTCGCCGCTTCCTCCGCCTGTAGAGGAACCGCCGCCGCACGCGGCCATAGACATACAAAGGACAAGTGCAAGCAATAAAACCAATATCCGTGTTCTTTTCATGTTCTTCCTCCTTGATTACCTAAATTACTTACCTGAATAAATTTGTGTAATTCTTCGGATTCCCCTGCCTGTTATGATACCGTGAATTACCGCATATGTAAATTTCCGATATGTTATTGTGCTATGCCCAAAAGTGATGACAAAGGGTCGTTTTATGCCGGTTCGCGAACTGCGGCGTCAAAACCGGGATGTTACGGTTTAACGCAGGTCTCATTGTATTTCCGTATCTCATCGCGGATATACTCTTCCACATGCGGATAGATATCAACGCCGGGTTCCCCATAAGTAAGGCATGGTATGAAATGCCCGCCGGGCCCATACGTTTCGCAAGCGCGCCGCGTTTCTTCCCTAATAACCGTTTCCGTCGCGAAAGACGTATCCACTACCGCCGCATCGATGCCGCCCATTAAAATCATGCGGCCTCGGAGTTCTTTTTGCAGACGGACTATATCGTTTTGCGGTAACACGCCCTGCCAAATGTCAATGCCGAGTTCAACCATATCATCGACGATAGGTTCCATGAAAGAATCCGCGTGATGCATGACAATAACGCCTTCGCTGCGAAAATAGTCATATATCTTACGGTACTGCGGCTTGATTAAAGTGCGCCAAATATCAGGCTTCATAAAAAGATTGGTTTTCGTTCCCCAGTCGTCGTGGCTTAGGACTATATCCGGACGCAGGTTTTCAACAAGCAGCCGCGCGTGTGTGAGACGTTGTTCACAGATGGCGTCGCAGAGTTCTTTCGTGGTCTCGGACTCCAGCATCATATTGACCAACGCGTCCTCAAAACCCATCAGCATATGCAACCGCTCAAAAACGCCGGACACGAAAAACGCGCTTACCAAATGCGCGTCGCGGTCGACGGAGTTGACTTTTTCTTTCGCTTCGGACCAATCGAGATTCGCGTCCGCAAGATCCGGAATTTTCAATTCGTCGCGCCAGTGCAGGATATCCTTGATCGCAAGTGTGTCGGGCGTATGATATGGGGCGGGCGCCGATTCGCCGTCCGCAAAACTCCAAGTAACACCCCAACCGTCGATACCCTTGGCCCCTTGCGGTATCTTAACATGTGTAAATCGGAGCGCGGGGTCGGGTACGATCAATTTCATGAATTCAAACCCGTTTACCAGACGGTCGGGGTGACCGTCCGGCTTCAATGTTTCATAGAAATTTTCTTTTGTCGACAGCATATATCACAGTCTCCTCCTATTACGCAAACGGGTTCAATACCCCGTAGCTTGCTGCGTTTACTTATTCATAATGTAGGGTATTGAACCCACTGCTAATAACTTCCTCTCGTATCAAACTGCCTGGCTCTCCAAGACCCCGTAGTCTTGCTGCGGGCAGTTTATTTCACGCTCCGGTCGTACGGCTCGCCAAGGGCCTTGGGTTGGCTGGATTTCTTCGAAGTGAAAATCAAAATTATAACGGTCGCTATATAGGGGATCATTTTGTATACATATGTGCTCCATCCCAACGCGATAAAGAAAGGTATTACCGTGTATACATTCGCGATCGTCTTCATAAAGGCAAAGAGAACCGACGCCCAGAGAATCCGGATCGGCTGCCATTGGCCGAATATCACAACGGCACATGCAAGATACCCGTACCCGGCCACGCTCGCCGCGTATTCCGACGCGTTCGGTACGATAAAAGCCAATCCGCCGAGACCGGCGAAAAATCCCGATATGGCCGTCGCCCTGTAACGCGTCGCCGCCACTTTGATCCCAAGCGACTCCGCCGCTTGCGGATGTTCGCCGACAGCGTGAAGACGCATACCGAATCTTGTTTTTTTGAATACAACGACCGTTATTATGAACACGATAAAACCGATGAACGTAGAGATATAGGTCTGTCTGAAAAATATTGGGCCGATTATGGGAACGGCGGATAAAACGGGAATCTCCGCGATGAGAAATCTGTTGGCGTAATCCACCTGCAGGACGCCGAGGATCGCTCTTGCCAAAACTATTGTTAACGCCGGTATCAGGAGATTCACGGCCATGCCGCTGACAATTTGGCTTCCGCCGAGTGAAACGGACGAATAAGAATGCAGCATCATAACCGCAATTCCCGCCAATCCGGCCACGACAAGCGCGAGCGAATACGCGACGTTCCCCGGGAGCACAGTCTGCATACTTCTGAGAAACATAGCTCCCGCGAAAGCTCCCGCAAGCATCAGCCCTTCAAGCGAAAAGTTTATGATACCGCTCCTTTCGGAATACATGCCGGCGAGAGCGACAATCATCAGAGGAACAAAGCACAAAAGCATTTGCTGCCCAAAAAAATAAAAGATGTTTATCATTTCGCTCTCCTCAGCCATTTGAATAACCGGCCGTACCAATGCTTAAACACAAAGTTAAACGCGCAGAAATATATTATAAGCGAAGTGATAACGTTCACAAAATCAGGCTGTAAGCCGTATGCCTGCATACCGAGCCCGCCGACCTGAAGATACGCTATAAACAAAGCCGCGAAAATAATGGCTATCGGATGGCCCATCGCTATCAGCGCGATGGAGACGCCCGTAAAGCCCTGCTGCGGCAGCGCGTCTGTTATCGCGTAATGCGTGTCCGCAGCGCTGAGATGCTGTATTGCCCCTCCAAATCCCGCAAAGAGACCGGCAAGCATCATAGTCAGTATGACGGTTCGTTTTATGTTGATGCCTGCATATTGCGATGCGTACGCGTTGTGACCGACCGCCTTTATTTCATATCCGAACGTCGTCCTTTTCAAAACGAAATGCGCCGCGACGCACAGCGCCGCCGCTATGTACAATCCTATGTTAACCGCAGACGTCTGCCCGAATATACGATCCAATCCGAGGTCGGGCATTATGGCCTTGAGAGGAACGACCTCTGTCCAGCCTCTTCCTTTTGCGTATACCATCGGATCTGCTTCACAGATCGCCGTTATCAAAAACAACCCTATATAATTCATCATGATCCCGCAGACAATCGGGTGCATATTGAAATACGCCTGCAAAAATCCTTGAAACGCGCCCCATGCGGCGCCCGCGCAAGCCCCGCACAGAACCGCCGCCAACCACAAGTAATCGCCGAACACGCCTTCGCAGCGGATCGCAACGATTACGCCGGTCAGCAGACCCACTACAAACTGCCCCGCCACGCCGATATTGAATACCCCGGCCTTCAGCGTGAATCCGAAAGACAGGCCCGCAAGCATCAGCGGTGTGGCGTAAAACAGAACACGGGCCATGCCTTTTTGTACGCCTATCGTGCCGAAACTGCCTGTAATCATGACGCGGAAAGCGTCAAGGGAGACGTTCCTTTCAAATATAAAAAGGAGAATAAAGCTGATAAAAAGACCGAGAACAATCGTTAAAAACGCGGCGATCAAACTCGAAAATCCCTCTGAAGACAAGAACTTTGCGACTTTTTTCCGGGTGTCCGGCATCCGATCATCCATTACGTTATGCCTTTCTTGAGACAGGGTTCCCGCATGAGAATTCAGAGACGCTTTCGCAAAAAGGATAATTGCCCATAATCGCCAAGAACGGGCGATTATGGGTAATTGTTTGCAATTGTTTCCGCGACGGTATGCAGTACGGCATATGCAGCCTATCGCAGGAAATTACTCGTCGCGGCGCAGCTCTATATTATGTGATTGATCGTAATGACCAAATTGTCGCCCATCTGCTCTTGCAAAGCATAGATATCGACCGCGTCGTCGGGAGTAATCATGCCTGTTCTGCATTGCTCCGTGTCGTTCGCGAGAGCGGCGATATCCTCTTGGTACTGCTCAAAGGTATAGTTCTCAAAGCGGTTGCTTTCCCAAGGGGAAAGTCTCGAAATACCCGCGGCCGCTCCTACCCAAAACTCTTCGCCGCCATTGTTGTCGAACGTTCCGTCGTATATGCTTGTCAAGACGTCATATGTCACGACCGTACGGTCTACGACCATGGATGTGATAACCGTCGGGCCTTCCTTGGCAAGGTCGGCGTCGGCGCCGAACACGGGCTTGTTTGCCGCAGTCGCCGCAGCGATGATCGAGTTGTTGCCGCCGGCCGCGTTGCACTGTATGCACTCAACCCCATCCACGTACCAGGCCGCCGCAAGCGCCTGTGTTTCCGGATTTGCCGACGCGCTGTTGGCGTAGTGGTGGCGAACGGTGATACCTTCAATACCGTCCCTCTTGGCCGCGTAATTTACGCCTTGGATATATCCCCAGCACCATTGATTTATAGGGGGTATATCCCAGCAAGAGATAATTCCGAGATCCGTATATCCTTCACCGACGGCCGCAACGCCCGCCAGCCACGCGCTTTCCTGCTGTCCCGTGCATATGGCGCGGAGGTTCGGAGCGATTTCATCCGGAGCGAAACCGGTGGCCTCAAGCGAAATAAAACTAACGTCGGGATAATCCCAAGGGGCTGTTCTCATAGCTTCAAGGCATTCGTTGCCGCATCCGTAGATTACTTTCGCACCGTTTTGGATAGCGAGGTCATATGTATCGATATGACTTTGTTTGGAATCGTCAACCGTTTGGTAATACGTGCATACCTTTCCGTTTTCCGCGCTCCAATCGGACATGGCCGTCCAAATATTCTGAATCCATCCCTTGTCGTTGATGCCAAGCTCTTGGTTCGCGGGGATAATGAACGCGATTTCCGCGCCGCTGCCGCCGGAGGACGTGCCGGCGGTATCTCCGCCGGATGTGCCGGCGTCTCCTCCTCCGGATGAATTGCCGCCGCACGCGGCCATAGACACACAAAGGACAAGTGCGAGCAATGGAATCAAGATACGTGTTCTTTTCATGTTCTTCCTCCTCAATTACCTGAGGAACTGTTGAGAAATAATCTCACCGGTTGGTTTGCCTTTTTTCCGTCAACCCATCGCCTTGCCGGACGAAAAAAATTCTGCGCCAAATCGGGCAAGTTATTTCTCAACAGCTCCTTGGGGGATTTTTATGGTCCCCTTGTAGGAAAGAGGTGCATACCATGACACAAATGATTGCGGTGATCGTTCTGCTCTGCTTTGTGGCCGTCACACTGTCCGTCGGGATCATCAGCGCCAAAAAGGCGGTGACCCTCGACGGCTTTTTACTGGGCGGCCGAAACGTCGGCCCGTGGCTCTCGGCCTTCGCGTACGGGACCACATATTTTTCAGCCGTCATCTTCGTCGGCTACGCCGGCATGTTCGGCTGGTCCATCGGCCTGGCCAGCATCTGGATCGGCGTCGGCAACGCCCTGCTGGGCTGCCTGCTGGCCTGGTTGGTTCTGGCAAAACCGGCCCGCCGCATGACCCACGCGCTGAACGCCCGGACAATACCGGAACTTTTCGCCGGCAGATACCAAAGCCGGGGCATGAAACTCTACGCCGCCCTCATCATCTTTATCTTTCTTGTGCCCTACGCCGCCGGCGTGTACAAAGGACTCGGCGTCCTGTTCAGCTCCATCTTCACCGGCGTTTCTCCCACGGTGTGCATCGCTTTCGTAGCGGTTCTCACCGGCGCATATCTGGTCCTGGGCGGCTACGTGGCCACGTCGCTGAACGACTTCGTGCAGGGCGTCATCATGCTAGCCGGCCTTGCGGCCATGATCGCCATCCTGCTTTCCCGACCGGAGGTGGGCGGATTTTCCCATATGCTCTCCCGCTTGTCGGCCATCGATCCGAATTACACCGACTTCTTTGGCGGCGCCAACATCAAGCTGCTGATCCCCAACATCTTACTGACCAGCTTTGG
>JAISBV010000118.1 GCA_031266025.1 Eubacteriales Family XIII. Incertae Sedis bacterium | reverse complement strand
TGCGGCAAATCGACGCTGGCAAAACTCATATCGGGACTTTACGAGCCCTGGGATGGGGAGATACTGTTCGACGGAAAAAGGAAGAAGGATATCCCCCGCTCCGTATTCACCGGCTCCCTCGCCGTCGTCGATCAGGACATCATCATGTTTGAAGACAGCGTATCAAACAATATAAAAATGTGGGATGGCGCGATCGAGGACTTCGAGATGATAATGGCGGCGCGGGACGCTCAGATACACGGGGATATCATGCTGCGCGAAGGCGGCTATGACTGTCCCGTCGCGGAAGGCGGAAAGAACTTTTCCGGAGGCCAGCGCCAGCGCTTTGAAATCGCGAGGGTATTGGCGCAGGACCCCACCATCGTCATACTCGACGAGGCCACATCCGCGCTCGATTCCAAAACGGAGTACGAGGTGACGAAGGCGATCAAAGATCGCGGTGTGACCTGTATTATTATCGCGCACAGGCTGTCCACCATCCGCGACTGCGACGAGATAATCGTCATGGACGGCGGCATAGCGGTGGAAAGAGGCTCCCACGATGAGCTGTACAAGGCGGGCGGCCTGTATACGAAGCTGATTACGATGGAATGAGGGATTCGCATGGGTTGGTTTGAGAATCAGATCCGGGATAGGATAGAAAAGGACGCGGCGGTTGTCGCGAATTCCTTTTATGATCTTTCTTCCATCGTGATGGGTAAGAACAAAAATGCGGAGTTTATCAACAATAAGCATTTAATGACCAAAAACGCGATCGGGGAAATATGCGGGTATTACAAAGTTCCGGCCGGCGATTTGGACGAAAGCGCCGGAGATATACACGAGCAGCTTGAATACATCCTGCGGTTTTCGGGCATCATGCGCAGACGTATCACTTTGAACGGCACCTGGTGGAAGGACAGTGTGGGCGCCTTGCTCGGTGAGACCGGGAACGGCGACGTTATCGCGCTCATCCCCGGCTTCGGCGGATACAGCTACTTTGATTATGAATCGGGTAAGCGGCTTATGCTGAATTCTAAAACCGCAAAAAATGTGAAACCCGGCGCGATTTGCTTTTACAAAGCTCTGCCAAACAGGGCGCTGAGCATAAAGGACATCATCGTTTTTATACGGGAAAACCTGATGAAGTCCGATTTGCTGATGATTGCCGCGGTTTCTCTTATCATAGCCCTGTTTGGCGCATTCACGCCGTATATAAGCCAACTCATTTTTTCGGACATAATCCCCTCGGGTGATGGCGTGCTTATACTGTCGGTAAGCTTTTTGCTGTTTGGCGTGGCCGTATCGTCATTTCTTGTAGGCGTGACCAAAAATCTTTTGCAGATGAAGATCCTGACGAAAATAGGCATCGCACTGCAAAGCGCCGTCATGAGCCGCCTGATAAATCTGCCGACCGGGTTTTTCGGCAAGTTCAACGCGGGCGAGCTTTCAACGCGAATATCCTCCGTGAGCGAACTCGGCGCTCTGCTGAACGGGATTTTTCTCGGAGTCGGGCTGACGGGGATTTTTTCATTTATATATATAGCGCAGATTTTCACGATAGCGCCTTCGTTGGTTTTCCCGGCCTTCGTCGCTGTCTTATTGCAGATGGGCGTTTCCGCTTGCTTTATAGGTTTCAGCAGAAAAATGCTGAAAAAGGCTTTGGAAGCGGGTACAAAGGTAAACGGCGTCATATTTTCCTTATTTTCCGGCATCCAAAAGATAAAGCTCGCCGGCTGTGAAAACAGAGCCTTTACGAGGTGGGCCGAAAAATACAAAATGCAGGCCAGGCCGACATACAACCCCGTACTGTTCCTGAAGCTGGGAGCGGCGTTTCAGGGAGCGGCTGTTTTGATCGGTATGCTGCTCGTCTATTATTTTGCCGCCCGCTCAGGCGTTTCCGTCGCCCGGTATATCGCGTTCAGCGCGGCGTTTGGAATGACAAACGGCGCGCTGATGGCGCTTGTCGGCGCGGCGGGCGACATCGCGCATATTGGGCCGATACTCGAAATGGCGGCGCCGATTTTGGAAACCGCGCCCGAAACAGATGAGGATAAAAAGATCGTACAAAAGCTGAACTGTTCGATAGAGTTGGACAATGTTACGTTCAGTTACTCGGAAGAATCCCCGGTCGTCATAGACAATCTGAGCCTGAAAATCCGCAAAGGGCAGTATGTGGCGATCGTCGGCAAAACAGGCTGCGGGAAATCCACGCTTCTGCGCCTGCTGCTCGGTTTTGAAAAGCCGCGGAAGGGCGCGATCTATTATGACGGAGAGGACCTTTCCAAGGTCGACTTGAAGTCGCTGCGCAAGCATATCGGCGTTGTTTTACAGAACGGCAAGCTGTTTCAGGGGGATATATTCTCGAATATCACCATATCCGCCCCGACGCTCACCTTGGACGAAGCGTGGGAAGCCGCGGAAACAGCGGGGATCGCGGCGGATATACGAGCTATGCCCATGGGTATGCACACCATGATAAGCGAAGGGTCGGGAGGCATATCCGGCGGCCAGCGCCAGCGTATCATCATCGCGCGCGCCATCGCCTCAAAGCCGAAAGTCCTGATGTTTGACGAGGCGACCTCCGCGCTGGACAACATAACGCAAAAGCAGGTGTCCGATTCACTCGCCGATCTCAAATGCACGCGCATCGTCATAGCGCACCGGCTTTCCACCATCAAGCAATGCGACCGGATCATCGTGATGGCCGAAGGAAAGATCGTCGAGGAAGGGACCTACGACGAGCTCGTGGGTATGGGCGGCGTGTTCGCCGGGCTCGTAAAGCGCCAGACGTTCGACGGAGGAAAAACAAATTGACGGATACCGGGAAGCATATATAATACAATTAGTTTTTTAAGGGGGTTCTTGCGAACCTCAGCAAGTAATAAAGGTAAGGAGAATTATCATGAGTACCGTAGCGAAGTTTTACGAGGCGTTTTCAAAGGACGAGGCAATGCAGGAGCGCGTGTAGGCATGGATAGACGCCGCCCAAAAGACGGACGACAAGCAGGCTCAAGCCGAGGCCATAGTTGCTTTTATGAAAGAGGAAGGCTATTTGGTCACGACCGATGAGGTAAAAGACTTCATGAACAAGGAGCTGTCCGACGAGAACCTGAAAGCCGTGGCCGGAGGCTCCATTTTTACTTGTGGGGATACTTGGGAGGAGGCAATGCTTAATGGTGAAAAAAATCCGGTTTGCTGAATTAGACCTTTTTTGTACGCTACGTCAGTCTATTGTTATTGCGAGTGGAGATATATGCGGTATTGTTTGAATGAAAACCTGGCGCTGTGCGGGTGGGAGGATCATCCCTTTGCCGTGCAGGACTTGCAGAGCGGACAGGCATTTTTCGTAAGCGAAGCTGCTTTTCGCACACTTTTGCTGTGCAATGGCGTTGTAGATACGGACAGCTTTCTGATCCCGGAGAGATTTCGCAAGATTGTCCGGTTTTTTGTGGAGCGAAAGATTGTAGAGCCCCGCGAGGACTGAGGCGCCCTGTCGCCTGTTCAAAAGTACCACGCCTACCCCTGCCACTATATCGCCGGCGCCCATTGGTCAATAACCGGCAAGTGCAATATGAGGTGCCGCCACTGTTATATATCGGCGCCCCAGGCGAAGTTCGGGGAGCTGTCGCACGATATGTGCAAAGACATCATACGGCAGTTAGGCGAAGTCGGGGTGCGTATGATTAGCCTGTCCGGCGGAGAGCCTTTGGTTCGAAGTGACTTTCTTGAGTTGGTGGATGCGCTCACTGAGCAAGACATACGTATTTCACAGATATATACGAACGGTCTGTTGGTGAACGCGGCACTGCTGGACGCGCTGGAGGCGCGCGGTATCCGCCCGGAGTTCGTCCTCAGTTTTGACGGTGTGGGCTGGCACGACTGGCTCCGCGGCACGGAGGGCGCGGAGAAGATGGCCACGGACGCGATACGCCTGCTGCGTGGCAGGGATTTTCCTGTATCCATCGAGTCGGCGTTCCACCGGGATAGCATCGGCTCGATGTATGAGACCATGATGCTCCTTGCGGAGCTTGATGTAAACCGCTGGAAAGCGGCCGATGTGATCAATGCAGGCAACTGGCTCAACGAAGATGCCTCGCTGAGTTTGAGTCCGGAAGAGCTGTATGCCGCCTGGCTTGAGCTGATACCGCGCTACTTTGAGCAAGGCGCGCCCCTCAACATGAAGCTCGGAGGATTCTTCAAGTGCGACAAGGCAAGTAAGGAATACACGATACCCCTGAAAAGGAGCGGAGATGAAAGTGACCCTGTCTGCCCTGTTACCCGCAACACGCTGTATATAGCCGCAGACGGCAAGTTGCTCCCCTGTATGCCGCTTGCGGGTCTGCCGTTTCAGGAAGAGATGCCCAGTCTAAACGACATGACCATAGCACAAGCCTTGTCTGATTCACTGTATCTGGAACGAATCAAGACGCCGGTGTCTGCTTTAATGGAGCACAATCCTGAGTGTGCCTCCTGCGAGCACCGCAAGGAGTGCTGCGGCGGTTGCCGGGCAGCGGCTCTGACTGTAAACGGCGACAACGACTACCTCGGAGTCGTCCCTGAAACCTGCGCTTTTTTCAAGGATGGCTGGGAGGACAGGATACATAAGGTGGCGAAGGCGGCGGGAGGTGTATGTAATTTCAGTTAGGAATGATATCAGAGGCTGTTCCAAAACCGTGCGCGTTAGCGCATAGTTAATTAGTTTTGGA
>JAISBV010000103.1 GCA_031266025.1 Eubacteriales Family XIII. Incertae Sedis bacterium | reverse complement strand
CCCGTCGGGCGGCGCCACACGCGCCGAAGCCGCCGCCATGCTCCACAGACTGTTTCAGAGTTCAGGCCGGCTGCCTTAGTCGGTGGAATGACGGAAAGAAACCGCCGATCTTAACGATGTTTGAGTAGTTTTGATTGAAATCCTTGAGCAGTAAGGGCGGGTTTGAAACCCGCCTGATTTTTTTTCAAAAAACCCTTGCATACGGCATTGCGGTACTATATAATGTGGAATACAGAAAAAATAATCACAACATATGGAGGCAGTGCTTATGAAGACCGTAGTCAAACGCGACGGAAAACAAGTGGCTTTTAACGCGCTCAAGATCAAATTGGCTATAGAGAACGCTATGTCAGAAACGCCGCTCGGCGTTGACGTAGAGCTCTCGATGAACATCGCGCACGAGATAGAAAAACGCGCGGAAAAGGCGGAAAGGGCCGTGCACGTCGAAGATCTGCAGGATATGGTGGAAGACTTCCTGATGTCCGGCGAGCGCAAGGACGTCGCCAAGAAATTCATAATATACCGCTACGAGCGCGATAAGACGCGCGACGCGCGCAAACGGCGCGACGGACGCATCATATCCGACGAATTTGTCAGCCGTTTCAAGCACGCGCCCTCCCCGATGAATCAGCTCGGAAACTTCGTTTATTACAGGACGTATTCCCGCTGGCTGCCCGATGAGATGCGGCGCGAATACTGGTGGGAAACAGTCAGGCGTTCCGTAGAGTACAATTGCAGCCTTATTCCCACGTCGCGCGACGAGGCGGAGCGGCTTTACCGCAATATATACGAATTAAAGCAATTCCTGTCCGGGAGAACGCTTTGGGTCGGCAGCACGGACGTATCCAAGCATTATCCCATGTCCAACTTCAACTGCGCGTTCCGGGTTATAGACAACTTCTCCGCTTACCGCGACATATTCTACCTGCTCATGGTCGGCTCGGGCGTCGGCGTGCGCGTCCTGCAATCCGACGTAAGCAAACTGCCCGCCGTCAGGACGGACGTCGAGATCATACACGAATCCTATACGCCCGTCCGGCGTGCGCTGAGACAGGACAGCACCTCAGTCGAATTCAGTCATAACGACACGATGAAGATCACGATCGGCGACAGCAAGGAGGGTTGGGTTCAGTCCATGGAATACTTCCTGAAAGCGCTGTACAGCACGGAATATCGCAGAATCAACACCATACTGCTGAATTACGATCATGTGCGCGGCAAAGGCGAAAAACTGCGCACATTCGGCGGCACCGCCAGCGGGCACCAAAGCATGAAAAACATGTTTATGAAGATCGCGCGCGTGATCGAAAAGGCCGCCGGCCGTTCCACGGACAACCGCGTGCGTCTGAGACCCATAGACTGTCTCGACATCGCGAACATAATAGGCGAAAACGTCGTCGTGGGAGGTGTAAGGCGCACAGCGGAAATAGTGTTGGTGGATCAGGACGACAGGGAAGCCATACAGGCGAAAAGCGCGCTGTACAAGAAGGTTGACGAAAAATGGGTTATTGACAACGACATATCATACAGGCAGATGAGCAACAATTCAATATATTACAGGCGGAAACCTACGCGCGAAGAGTTGCACTGGCACCTTGGGCAGATGCGCTATTCGGGCGAGCCCGGTTGGATCAATGAGGTCGCGGGCAGCAAGCGGCGGCCGAATTTCCAAGGCGTAAACCCGTGCGCCGAAATACTGCTCGACTCCAAGGGTCTGTGCAACCTCACAACGGTCAACGTTATGGCTTTCGTGAATGACGGCGAGCTTGACCGCGACGGACTGCTTGCGGCGCAGCGCCTTTCGGCGCGCGCCGGATACCGTATGGCCTGCACGGCTTTGGAGATACCCGAATGGGACGAAGTTCAGCAAAGGGATAAGCTGCTCGGCTGCTCGCTTACAGGGTGGCAGGATTTCGTCAACGCGCTGCGTATTTCGAACGAAGAACAGGCCTCGCTGCTTGCGGAGCTCCGCAAAACGGCCAAGGACGCGGCGGCCGAATACGCGGCGGAAATCGACGACCGCGCTCCCCTGCTTGTAACAGCCGTAAAACCCGAGGGAACGCTCAGTCTGCTGCCCGTCGTATCAAGCGGCGTTCACTTCTCACACGCGCCTTACTATATCAGAAGGATACGCATCAGCAGCGACGACCCTCTCGTCAAAGTCTGCGAAGAATTGGAATACCCCGTATACCCCGAGGTGGGACAAAGCGATGAGAACTGCACGACAAAAGTGATAGAATTTCCCGTCAAGGCTCCGGACGGCAAGATAAAGCGCGATGTTTCGGCAATAGAACAGCTTGAGATATACCGTATGTTCATGGATCACTATACAGATCACAATTGCTCTATCACTGTACACGTGCGCGACGACGAATGGGACGCGGTGGAAGAATGGGTGTTCGAGCATTGGGACGAAACGGTCGCTCTCTCTTTCCTGTCCTTTGAGGACAACTTTTATGAGCTCTTGCCGTATGAAGAAATTTCACGGGAAGAATACGAGCGGCGCACAAGTCTGATGAAGCCCTTTATTCCGTCATTGATTTCCAAATACGAAAAGGAAGAAACGGAATACGACATAGGCAGCGAAGGCTGCGAAACCGGTATCTGCCCCATACGGTAGCTGCGGCGGTCTTAAGGGCCGCCGTCCGCTTTTCGCGGTAGGATCAGTCCTCGCTGAGAGCGCGTATACGCGAATTTTCGACGTGCGAGCGCATAGCTCGCACGCCCTTTTCGGCGTCCGCGTCGCGGAACGCGTCGAATATGCGCCTATGCTCCGCCAATATCGACGGAAGCTCCGCTTCGCTGTAAGCCTTTGTCAGTCGGCTGTGTCTGATGTATATCTGATAAGACGAAAGGATGTGCCGCAGCATGCGGCATTCGGACGCGTAATAGATCAATTGATGGAAATTAGTGTTGATTTCCATCATTTTTTTGGTGTCGCCTTTTTCTGTATAAAATTCCATAAAATCCATAATTTCATCAAGTTCGTCAAGGCGGCCGGCCGTTATTCGCTCTATGGCCCAGCGCACGGCCTGCAATTCGTAAATCTCGCGCAGCGTGAATATATCGTCCATGTCGCCCGGCGAAAATCCGAGCACGAACGCGCCCCTGTTCGGAATCATCTCAAGAAGCCCTTCCGCGGTAAGACGGCTCATCGCTTCGCGCACAGGGGTTCGGCTGACATTGTATGTTTCGCATACGCGCTGCTCCGACAGCTTCTCTCCGGGTCGCAGACGTTCAGCCAATATGTCGTCGCGCAGCTTGGAAAAGAGGTCTGCGGACATGGAATACGTCAGGCCCTCGGATTCGCCTCGTCTCATACCCATATTCATACGCGCCCGGAGCCGCCGCTCTTGATCATATTGATCTTGCCGCCAAGCAGCAGCATGGATATTTCAAGCGCTGAAAAATCTGCGCGGGCCTTTATGATCTCCCCGCTTTCCTTTATCCTTATATTCAAGACCCGCGCGCTAAGCTGCTTGCGCGCGTCTTCGATAATCAGCGTCGTACCTGCGGACAGCTTGTCCCAATCGGCCGGATCGCCGAACGTCAGGGGCAGTATGCCGCTGTTGATCAAATTGGCGCGGTGTATGCGCGCGAAGGACTTGGCCAACACAAGTCTTACGCCGAGGTGCAGCGGAGCGAGAGCCGCGTGTTCGCGGCTTGAGCCTTGACCGTAATTATCTCCGCCGACTATGGCCGAGACGCCCGATTCGCGGCAGCGCTCCGCAAAGCCCGCGTCTATATTTTCGAAGCAGTAATTCGAAAGGCGCGGTACATTGGAGCGATACGGCAGCAGACGCGAGTCCGACGGCATTATATCGTCCGTCGTGATATTGTCGCCCGCGCGCAGCGTAACAACGGCTTCCAATACGTCGGGCAGCTGCGTATTGCGCGGAAAAGGCTTGATATTCGGCCCCATAACGACCGGTGTGTTTTCGGTGTCGCAGCCTTCGGGCGATACTGTGAAATGCCCGTTTTTCGGGAAGGCGGCAGGCGCGGGCGGCTCAAGCGCTCCGCCCTTCTTCATGCCGTCGGTCAGCACGCCCGTGACGGCCGAGAGCGCGGCTGTTTCGGGGCTGACAAGGTACACGGACGCGCCCGCCGTTCCGCTGCGGCCCTTGAAATTCCTGTTGAATGTGCGGAGCGACACGGCGCCCGAGCGCGGCGACTGGCCCATGCCGATGCAGGGGCCGCACGCGTTTTCTATGACGCGCGCGCCGGCGTCTATAAGGTCGGCCAAAGCGCCGTTACGCGCTAATATGCGCAATATGCTGCTCGAACCCGGCGATATGACAAGGCTGACGTCGGGGTGCACCCGGCGGCCTTTCAGAATAGCGGCCGCCTTCATCAAGTCCGTATAGGACGAATTGGTGCAGCTGCCTATGGCGACTTGATCCGCCTTGATCTCGCCTATGTTTGAAACCGTATCCACGTTGTCCGGGCTGTGCGGCTTCGCGGCCATGGGAACGAGCGCCGACAGATCGACGCGCAGCGTTTCGTCATAGACGGCGTCCGCGTCGGCGGACAGCGGAACATAATCCCCTTCCCTGCCCTGCGACTTCAAGTATTCGCGCGTATTCTCATCGCTCGGAAATACGGACGTCGTGGCGCCGAGCTCCGCGCCCATATTCGTTATGGTGGCTCTGTCCGTAACGGAAAGAGATAAGACGCCGTCGCCGGCGTATTCTATTACCCTGCCGACGCCGCCTTTTACGCTTAACTTCTGCAGTATGAACAAAATCACGTCCTTTGCGGAAACCCATGGGCGCAGGCGGCCCGTAAGCTCTGCTTTCAGTACATTCGGCGCCGTCAGGCTGTAGCCGCCCTTTGCCATGGCGACGGCCACATCGAGACCTCCGGCCCCTATAGCGAGCATGCCGAGACCGCCGCCCGTCGGCGTATGACTGTCCGAGCCGAGCAGCGTTTTGCCCGGAACGCCGTAATTTTCAAGATGCAGTTGGTGGCAGATACCGTTGCCGGGTTTGGAAAACAATATGCCGTGCCTCTTGGCCACGCTCTCTATGAACGCGTGATCATCCGCGTTCTCAAAGCCCGTCTGCAGGGTATTGTGGTCTATATACGCGACCGAAAGCTCTGTCGTCACCCTGCCTATGTCCATAGCCTCAAGCTGCAGATAGACCATGGTGCCCGTCGAATCCTGCGTCAATGTCTGGTCGACGCGTATCTCTATCTCACGGCCGGGCGTCAATTCGCCCGAAATCAGATGGCTTTCAAGTATCTTGTATGTCAGAGTCTTTCCCATCAATTATGCCCCTCCGCTCATCCCGACAAAAAAGGTTGTATACATGTATACAACCTTACCACGTTGTTCCGCCGCCGTCAATTGTTTTATTCACACCTGCGTAAACATCAACCCACACACCGCCAATCCGACGTCAATCCGAAATACGCAAATATTCTTTCAATCCTTGTTGGAGTATTTGCGAGAATGGGGCGTTTGCTTTCTCGGCTCGATAGTTTAGCCATGACGGAACTGACAGTGTTTTCTTGACGGCTCTCGTGTCGTTTGCCTTCCGGTATTCGTCTGTATCGGCAGCTATCAATGTAAGAGTTTCACCGGGTTCAAGCGACAGTGTCTCCGATGCGGACGGTATTGGAACGGCATTGCTTTCGGCATACCAAAGCCATATTTCTATCGCGTCTTTCGCCATAAACAGTGCATCGGCTTTATCGTTGCCGTAAGTGTGACAGCCCGGTAAATCCGGAACTGTAACGCCTATTTTGCCGTCGTCCGGATACAAAATTGCCGGATATACATATTTCAAACTAACACCTCATTTTAACTGTAACCGTATCCAAAGCATTAAACTTATTACGCAAACGGGTTCAATACCCGCTCGCAAGCTCCGGGCACGCGTACCCATTAGTTTTGCTGCGGAGCAATTTATTTCATATCTGTGTCTTTCATGATTTTGTGCAATGTTCCGGTGGGGATGTCGCCCGCATGACGATGGATCGGAACCTGTACGCCGGGTTTGCAAGGATGAGTCGCCAACGAATGATTTCCGCCTTCTGTTATTACCCATCCTGCGGCAATTAACTTCCGCTTCAATTCTTTTGCCGTCATCTCTTCACCTATGAATATATCTTAACACGTAATATTACGCATGTAAAGAGAAAAATACGGCGTACTAAATATTTTACCTATTTCACACACGGTCGCACCTGACCGCGAGGCGCGCGGCGCCGCCGTATGTGCAGGTGAACAGCGTTAGGTCGTAGTCGCTCGCCGTCATACCCTTGATATCGGTCGCTTCGAGCGTCTCTATCTCCGCGATAGCGTAGACGGCGGTATTGCCGTCCGCGTCCGTGAACGTCAGCTCGCTGCCGTAGGGCAGCAGGTGGATACTTCCGAAGTGCCGCCTGTAATTGTGCGCCGCTATCACCATAGTGTCGTCCTCGGCGGCGCCGCTGTAGCGGCAGGGCGATATCTTCAGCCTGTCGTAGCTCCAGTCGCTCATAACGGGCAGCGAAAGGCTCAGCGCGGGTATGCGCAGCACGCCTATATACGTTTCGCCGTCTATATATATAGCCCCGGATGTGACGGCCGCCGGCGCGCCGCCCGAGTGCGGCGAGGTCTCCGTCCTCTCTTCTATGCGCGCGGAAAGCTCGTCCGCTATGCTCAGCGCCGCCGCGGAAGCCCTGCTGTCCTCAGCGGTGTTGTACAGAAAAAGCGAAGCCGCCGACAGGACAAGAAGCCCGCCCGCGACCATAAGCGCTACGCCAAACCAAGAGCGCCCGCCGTTGATTTTCTTTTTCATAATGCAGTAACCCCGTCACCCGGCAGTTCGAGAGCCGGCCTGTTCTTCCGCGCGGTTCCGCTTGCGGTACGTCGCCCATCCGAGTATAAACAGTATCATGCCCGAAAGCGACAGTACGGGAATGGGCCAGCGCAGCTGCCCCGTCTGCGGCAGATCTGCGAGCGGCGGGAACTCGTCGAACACCCACTCCCCAAGTTCGGGGTCGTACCTCCACTCGCCGAGCGGCACGCCGTCCTCGTCAAATATCATGGGCGGGGGATCCCCGGG
>JAISBV010000061.1 GCA_031266025.1 Eubacteriales Family XIII. Incertae Sedis bacterium | reverse complement strand
ACCCCAAACTTCTTTTTCACTTCCGTAAGCACAGGCATGAGCGTCTGTGAGTCATGCGTGTTCCCCGGGAACAGCCTGTACGAAATGGGCAGCCCCTGCCTGTCGATCAAAAGCCCCATCTGGACGATAGGGTCTTTTCGGTGTTCTTTCGACGGGCCGTTTCGTCTAAGTTCATCTTGCCTGTCGATCTCGAAATAGTAATTGGTAACGTCATAGTACACGATATGGGTATCGCGTCCATATAGCCCGGTGACTTTTTCATGAAGGTATTGTAGAAGGGCCGCGCATATCTTGTCAAAATGGTCAAGCGCGTCATAGACATCATCGAGCGAGAATTTGAAACGGTCAAAGAAGTGTTCCTTGTTAAGCACGGCGGCGCGCTTGGAACCGGGATAGAGGAGTCTGCTGTATATGAGCAGACGCATGATAGCGTCGGTATTGAATTTGAATTTCTCATGCCTCCTTGCGTTTTTCAGGAAGATATGGATATCAAGCAAATGGTATGTCTTGCTGAATATGACGTAACCGTAGTTCTTTCGGTATACTACACCTTTTTTCAGTTTCTTGCCGATATCGAATGTGGCGGAAACGCGCTTGCCCGACTTGCGTTCAGCTTCCATCCCCTTGGTGACGGCGGTGAAATAGATGATGGGGTCGTCGTATTCTTCTTTGAGCGCATCGAGATAACCGAGCGACTTTATTACTTTGGATTTTGTTTTCCCCGACCCGTCGCGGTAGCTATGCACGATGGATAAGTAGGTTCGCCCCGTATTTTTGTTTAATGCTTTTCGCAGATGCATGATTAGCCTCCTGACTCTTACATTAAGGGATATGAACCACTATACCATATTAATCCGCATTAATCTACTATATATCGCAAAAACTTGACAAAAAAATCATGCCCGGAGGCATTGGTATTACTTTATCGGCAGCTTTTTATGAAATCCCCTTACTTCCTAAAAGGCGTGTTGAATCGCATCCCGCGTGTCAGGTATAATGGTTTGAATAATGTGTTATTGTTCAAATATATAATCGAAACTACTCACCGGTCGCGATAGTTTTGATGGAGTTCGGGTCCAAAGTCAATTTTGGCTCCCCGGAGCGTACTCAGAGGTACGTGAGGAAGCCAAAATTGGCTTTGGGTCCCGAAATACGCAAAAATAGCGTGACCGGTGAGTAGTAACCATAAAGGAAGGTATACGATGGACATCATAGTGAGCGGCATACTTGGGCGCATGGGGCGCGCGGTCTGCGACGCGGCGGCGGACGCGCCGGATATGCGCGTCGTGTGCGGGGTCGACGCCGCGACGGGCCCAGATCAGGTCGTCGCGACGGGCGGCGCGGACGTGCCCGTATTCGGAAGCTGGGACGCGGCGGACATCGCGGCGGACGCGATCATAGACTTCTCGCACTACACGGCCGTGCCCGCCCTGCTCCGCTACGCCGCCGCGAAGGCCCTGCCCGCCGTCGTATGCACTACAGGGCTCGGCGAGAACGAGCGCGACGCCATGCGCGAGGCGGCGCGCAGCGTACCGGTATTCAATTCCGCCAATATGTCGCTCGGCGTGAGCGTACTGAAGAGCATGGCGCGGCTCGCCGTGCCGGCGCTCGAGAGCGACTTCAACGTGGAGATCATCGAGGCCCACCACCACATGAAAAAGGATTCGCCGAGCGGCACGGCCCTCATGCTTGCGGACGCGATGAACGAGATCTGCGAGACGCGCAAGGACTACGTCTACGGCAGGCACGGCACATCCGACGAGGTGAAACTGACCGACCTCGGCATACACGCCGTGCGCGGCGGCAGCATACCGGGCAAGCATACGATACTTTTCGCGGGGCCGGGCGAGACGATCGAGATCACGCACACGGCGTACACGCGCGATATATTCGCGCTCGGCGCGATCAAGGCCGCGCGGTACATCGGAGGCAAGCAGCACGGCCTCTACACGATGGACGATCTCGTCTGAGCCGATAGCCACCCCTACGAAAGGCGCAAAAAAGACTGCCTCTTCGCGAGACAGCCTCGATGCAGTATTCGTTCACAGTAGCGTGCCACGCGCTAACGTTCGCTCCGCTCACTCCTCCGGGCGCGCCCGGCGCGGGCTCAGTCGCTTATGACCTTACGACCGTCGTAATAGTTGCACACGGGACACACCCTGTGCGGCAATTTCAAATTGTGGCAATGAGGGCATTCTGACAGCCCGGGCGCCGCCATCTTCATATTCGGGGCCCGCCTCGAATCCCTCTTAGCCTTTGATGTTTTCCTCTTAGGGACAGCCATAGCCGCTTACCTCCTCGTTCCTCTGTCGCTATATACAAGCCGGTCGTCTAACGCCAACGCGCGCAACAGGCTCTTCACATTCGCCATTCGCACAGCCCGAATATTATATTACGCCACAAAAAGATTGTCAAATTTCCCGGCGCGTAAATCAGATTTCCCCATTTTTTCTTCTACCGTACCCGGATGTGGGCTTTTAGATTTTCGTAGGTTTTCTCTCCTATGTCTTCTACTTTTTTGATGTCCTCTTTCTTTTTGAACGGGCCGTTTTTTGTTCTGTAGTCGATTATTTTCTTTGCGGTGACTGGGCCGATGTCCTTTATGGTTTGTAGGGTTTCGGCGTCCGCTGTGTTGATGTTTATGGGGTCGGTAATGGAGTCGCTGGGCGTTATGCCGGTGGATTCCGTTGAAGCCGGTTGCTCTTCTGTGGAATAATCTTGCTGCTGTCCGTCCGTATCCGATAGGGAATCCTCTGTATCCTGTGGCGTCTTTTCTGGCTCGGCTTCTTTCGTTGGCACGTAGAGCTTGTCGCCGTCGTGCAGTACGGCGGCCCTGTTCAGGTAGCCGGCGTCGGCGTTCTCCGTGAGGCCGCCTGCCATCTCTATGGCTTCTTGGACACGGCTGCCCCGTTCTAACTCGTAGACATCGGGGTTGGCCACCTCGCCGGCCACGTCTACCTTTATCGGGCCACCGAGGTTTGCCGTGATCAGGTAGACCGTCGCGGCCACGCTGGCTATGGCTATCCATATTAGGAGTTTCTTTATTTTTCTCATCAGTCGTCTATGATCGGGCCTACGTTTACTATTAGGTTGTCTGCTTCTCGGTAGATTATGATCTTTCCTGACTGCGCGTAGACTAGTATCTTGTCGCCGTTCTCGGCGTCCCGGTAGAAGGTTGCGCCGTTTTTTAGGCCCTCTGCGTCTGTTACTGTGGATATGGACGGCGTCTCGCCCTCGGGCAGTATCATGACCGCGCCGAGCCTTGTGAGTATATCCGCGCCGCTTCCGCTGTTGTTGTTGCTGTTGTCGTTGCTGCTACCGTTGTTTATGAAGTAGATGACGGATATGGCGATGACCACAGCGACGACGACAAGGAGCAGTATCCTTTGATGCATGACGACCCGGCGCCACGATCTTTCGCCGCCTTTCTGCGCGGTAGAGTCCGGCGCAGTTTCTGCGTTTACCCTTGGCGCGGCCCCTGCGTCTGCATACGGAGTGGCCCCTGCGCCTGCATATGGAGTGGTCTCTGCGCCTATACTCGTCACGGCCCCTGCGCCTACACTCGGTGCGTATTCTGTGCCTACTCCCGGCGCTGCGGCGCGCCGGCCTCCGTCATCATTCGGTTCACCAAACATTGTCATCCCATTTCTCACGACGTCTTCGTGTATTCAATCCAACCACGTAAAGATATAATTGCTGAACCGGAATATGTTGATGCACCACCATTAGTAAATAGGATTCGCCCACTGCTCATAAGGGTATGACGTACAGAACTCCCTACTCCATTAACGGCAGAGGTATTGGTGCCGACTAAATTATTATCGGAAA
>JAISBV010000158.1 GCA_031266025.1 Eubacteriales Family XIII. Incertae Sedis bacterium | reverse complement strand
GCTCTCAGTATATACTCGTCGCCCGCCTCACGACTGAATGTGTCGTTGATGTACTTGAGATTGTCCATGCCTATGCACAGAAGCGCTCCCGCCTTGTCCGGATTGGCGTTGATCAGATCGTACACCTCTCGCATGAAAAAGTTTCGATTGAGCAGACCGGTATCGCTGTCGTGCTTGGCAAGGTATTCCATATCCTGTTGCCGCTGCCTGAGTTGCCGCGTCATCTCATTAAAGCCCTCGGACAAATTGCCCATATAATCTACGACTTGAGAATAGTCGCCTTGCGCCACCTGACTGATCTGCCATGTGATATGGATAAGTTTTGAGTGCAGATTTTTCAGACTGTTGAATAAAAAACTTCCTTTTGGCGGCGGCGTGATCGAAAAATTGCCATTGGCAATTTCATCGGCGTAACTGTTCAACTCGGCGTGGTTTTGGCACAGCAATTTCAAAAGAGCGCGCGTTTCGCCGTCAGGGATATGCTCCAATGCGAACAGCGCCTTATCGAGTTTGCATTCCAGTACATGTTTCAGTACTTCGTCTGTTGCGTTTTGCCGATGGTTTTCATCCATGAGACGATTCTCCTTTTTGTTACCTCATCATTATCTCAGCAGCTTTTTCCGTATGATATTTCCGCGCATCCGAGCAGTCCTTTTCGATTTGGCGAGCAAGGAGCTCAATATTCGCAAAACGCCGCTCGTCCCTGATCTTCTTCAGAAAGACGACGCGCACCGTCCTGCCGTATAGGTCGCCGCTGAAATCAAGCAGATGCGTTTCGACTATGCGCGTTCCGGCGCCGTCTATCGTAGGACGGACGCCCACATTGGTAACGCTCGCGTAATTTCCGTTCGCCACCGCGCACTCAGTCACATATACCCCATGCGCGGGAACGGCCATGACGTCGTCCGTGTTTATATTCAAAGTCGGAAATCCGAATGTTCTCCCTATGCGATTGCCCTCGCTCACAACGCCCTCGACGAAGTAGTTTCTGCCGGAAAAGCGTTCGCATTCCTCCATGCGGCCTTCCGCGATCAGTTTGCGAATCAGGGAGCTGCTTACAGTTTGCCCGTCTACGCGCACGGCGTTCAGAACGTGAACGGGGAATCCGAAAAGCGCGCCGGCCGCGCGCATGGATTCGGCGTCGCCTTCGGCTTTATATCCGTAGCGAAAATTGAAACCGCAGAAAGCCTCCGCCATATTGAAGGTTCCGAGCAAGAGTTCTTCAACAAAAGTCTCCTTGCTCATGTGTTGTATACGTTCCGTGAACGGTACGGAAAACAGATAATCAACGCCGAGCGCACCTATCATAGCGGCCTTGTCGTTGGGATATTGGATGTTGCGAACGATACGCTTGCCCGCAAGCGCGTTTTTAGAATGGTTCGAGAATGTAAAAACAGCGCTTTTGATCCCGTTTCGCGCGGCGCCCGCAACGGTTCGTCTGACCAATTCAATATGACCCTTGTGCATACCGTCGAAATTGCCCATTGCGACGGCCGATTTCTCGATACTTCTTATGTCGTCAAACTGTACGAATGTAATCATACCCTAAAAAGCACCTTTTCCGGGAAAAGCGTATCGGATTCCACGCGCCCGATGCCGAGAAACGTTTCCCCGCGCGATTCCGCGTCGCCGTAAACCCTGTAAAGAGCGTCACTCTTTGTATGAGCGACGACGACCGCGACGTCTGTTTTCACGCCGTTTACGAATGCGCGGCTTGCATTCGAGGACAGCTTCAAAACCGGAAAATGCCCGAGCGCGGTATCGGGCGCCGTCAAGACGCCGCCGGGCACGGCGCCCGGGGAGAACGCCGTCTCAACAGCTTCCGCCGTATACGCGTCGGCTATATCGAACATGCCGCAGGCTGTGCGGACAAGTCCGCTCATAGCCGCGCCGCAACCCAATTTCAAGCCGATATCATGACATAACGTCCGCATATACGAGCCTTTGGAACATTCCGCGTCAAAACTCACAATGCCGCGCGCGAGGTCTGTCCGCCTGATATCGAGACGGGTTATCTCTATTTTTCGCGCGGGTACGACGACGTGTTCGCCGGCTCTCGCGTACTCATACAGCTTTTTCCCCTTGACCTTTACCGACGAATACGCAGGCGGCGTCTGCATCTGCTCTCCGACAAAGCCGGCCGCTGTTTCCGCTATCAGCTCTTCGCTCAAGCGTGCGGCGAATCCGCTTTCCGCTTCCGACAACACCCTGCCCCATATATCCTGAGTATCGGTTACCGCGCCAAGCCGCATTTCACATCTGTATCGCTTGCCGCCCGTCGTGAGATATTCCGCGATGCGCGTAGCTTTACCGACGCAGAGCAGCAGTACTCCCGCTGCCATGGGATCCAACGTTCCCGTGTGTCCGACGCGGCGGACGCCGCTTATGCGTCTGAAGAAAGCCACAGCGTCGTGCGAACTCATGCCGGCCGGTTTTAAGAGGTTGACGACGCCGTTTACGTCGGTGCGCGGCGCTTTCACAAAAAAAGTTCCTCTATTTGCTGTATAATCATATTCTTGGCATCTTCAACGGAATACCCGTTCAAGGTAAAACCCGCCGCCTTCGTATGTCCTCCGCCGCCGTTTTTCTCCGAAAACGCCGCCACGTCGACGTCCTTTTTCGAGCGTAAACTGACTTTGATCGTGTGCGCGGTCTTTTCTTTCAGAAGGCAGGCCACCTCCACGCCCCTTATATCTCGCAGAGATTCCGTTACGCCGTCCGTTTCATCCAATCTTCCGCCCGTTTCTTTCAGCATCTTTTCCGTAATACATGATATAACGGCGCGACCGTCCGCGAAGAGCCGGGCGTCGTCAAATATACGCGCTCCAAGCAGCAGCTTTTCCATACGCTCATTCTGATATAGCATGATGGATATGTCGGATGCTCTGACCCCGAGCGCGAGAAGCTCCGCCGCTATGAGATGCGTTTTGCGCGTCGTATTGGAGTATTGGAATTTGCCGGTATCAGTAACTATTCCGGCATAGATCAGAGAGCCTATTTCCTCGTCAATTTCGACGCCGAGCAAGGGAATCAGTTCATAAACGATCTCTGCCGTCGCCGCCGCGTCTTCTTTTATGAAGTTCAGATCAAGAAACGGCTCAGTCGTCTTGTGATGGTCAATGCATACAGACAGGGCGCCTGTCCGAAACAGCGTTTTTCTCTTGGGAAAACGCTTATATTCTCCGCAATCAACGCATACGCAAACATCAGGTCGCGCGGTAAGCTTAGGATCCTCCGTGCAATAGCCCCTGTCGAGAAAAGCCACCATGTCGGGGAGTTTTTCCTCGACGACTACATACGCGGTCTTCCCCGCCTTGCGCAACGCCGCGCAAAGAGCGGAAGAGGCGCCCATAGCGTCCCCGTCCATTGAAATATGCGGAAAGAGCAATACAGTGTCGGCTTTCTTGAGCGCGGCGGCTATTTCATCAAGACTGTTATTCTTTTTCATGCGTTGTCCCGGCCGGATGATCTTTCGCCGTTCAGTTCTTCGAATATTCTGTCGATATGCCGTCCGTACTCCTGAGAGACATCTATCTTGAAGATCAGATCAGGCGTGTGTTTGAGCTGAAGACGGGCGCCTATTTCCCTTCTCAGCAGTCCCTTTGCTCGGTGAAACGCGTCCAGAACATCCTGTTTTTCACGGTCGTCCGCGGAATCCCTGTCCGGATCGCAGGATACGAGAATATAGAGCGTAGCAAAGCTGCCGTCGCCTGTTACTTCAACATCCGATATGCCGGCCACACCTTTGAGACCCGGATCTTTGAGTTCGCGCAGAAACATTTCGCTTACGATTCGGCGTATCTCCTCAGCCATCCTGTCTGTTCTGTATGATTTTTTCATCGGAATCACGCTCTCTCCGTTTCCTCCATCGTGAACGCTTCTATCTCGTCGCCTTCCTTGACGTCATTAAAATTCTCAATGCCGATACCGCACTCATATCCCTGAGCCACTTCTTTCGCATCGTCTTTAAAGCGTTTGAGCGACGATATCTTGCCCTCGTGCACCACGATGCCGTCGCGCACCAACCGGATGTCCGCGTTTCGCTGCATCTTGCCGTCGGTGATGTACGCGCCCGCGACGACGCCTATACCCGGAACTTTGAATGTATTTCTTATTACCGCCTTGCCCAATACAACCTCGCGGAACACGGGATCGAGCATGCCCTTCATGGCGGCTTCCACATCTTCTATTATCTCGTATATGACGCGATATGTTCTGATCTCGACGCTTTCCCTGTCCGCCAGATTTGTCACGGTTGTGCTCGGCCGAACGTTAAACGCGATGATAATGGCGCCTACCGTACTCGCCAACATAACGTCTGATTCCGTTACCGTGCCCACACCCGTATGCGCAAGCTTGACTGTGACGTTTTCGTTTTTCAACTTTTCGAGCGACGCGGTAACAGCGCCCACGGAACCTTGCACATCCCCCTTTACGATGAGCGACAATTCTTTGGTTTCACCCTCTTGTATACGGCTGAACAGCTTTTCGAGCGTAGTGCTCGAGTTTTTGACCATAACCTCCTGTCGCAGTCGTATGCGTCTGTTTTCCGCTATATCGCGAGCGACGCGATCATCCTTAACGGCGTTAAATTCGTCGCCTGCTTCGGGTACGTCCGTCAATCCCAATATCTCAACGGCCGTAGCGGGGCCCGCGCTCTTGATAGTGTTGCCCTGGAAGTCCGTCATGGCGCGTATACGTCCGCTTGATGTTCCGGCCACGATGCTCAAGCCCGGTTCGAGCGCGCCGTTCAACACGAGCAGGGTGGCGACGGGACCTTTGGCTTTGTCGAGCCGCGCCTCTATCACGGTGCCGAGAGCGAGGCGGTTTGGATTCGCCCTGAGTTCAAGGACGTCCGCTTGAAGCAGTATCATTTCAAGCAGACTTACGATGCCTTCGCCTGTTTTCGCGGAAACGGGAACGCATATTGTGTCCCCTCCCCATTCTTCCACCAATACGCCGTTGTCAGAAAGCTCCTGTTTGGCTTTGTCCGAATTGGCGCCGGGCTTATCAATCTTGTTAATGGCGACGATAATGGGTACGCCGGCAGCCTTTGCGTGGCTGATGGACTCTATGGTCTGCGGTTTGACGCCGTCGTCAGCCGCAACAACGAGTACGGCAATATCCGTGACGTGCGCGCCTCTGGCGCGCATAGCCGTAAACGCTTCGTGACCCGGCGTATCGAGGAACACTATACGGCGACCGTTAATCGTGACCTCCGAAGCGCCTATATGCTGCGTGATGCCGCCCGCTTCGCCCTGCGTTACATTTGTCTTCCTTATAGCGTCAAGCAGTGAGGTTTTGCCGTGATCGACGTGTCCCATAACTGTTATTATCGGAGGCCGTACTTCAAGATCCTCTTCCCTGTCGTCGAATTGCTCAAGCCCCTTCTCCGTGAACTCGCCGTCAACGTTTCCGATAACAACGGAAACACCAAGCTCTTCCGCAAGGACGAGCACAGTATCTTCATCAATGTTTTGATTTATATTTGCCATTACGCCGAGTCTCATAAGCCGCATAATGACTTCCGAGCTGCTCTTTTCTACCTGTTCGGCAAAACCCGCCACCGTTATGGGAACATTGATCAATATGGTTCCCGGAGCGAGAGACACGGCGGGTTCCGCAGAGCTGCGCGCCTGTCTCTGCACGGGTCTCGGTCTGCTTTTGGTTTTCAGCGGCGCTTTTTCAAGCGAGCGCTCGGGATACACTTCTTTCTTTTTGAGACCGCTGTACTTGTCGCGTTCTTTTTCCGCCGCCTTGCGTACATCGGGCTTGCCGTCCTTCTTTTTCTGAGCGGCTGATTTATTATATCCTGCGGTTGTACCTCCGGGTCTCGCGGGCCTGTTGTCCGTGCCGGGTCTTGCGGGTCTGTTGTCCGCGCCGGGTCTCGCCGGCCTGTTGTCCGTGCCGGGCCTTGCGGGCCTGTTGTCCGCACCGGGCCTTGCCGGCCTGTTGTCCGCGCCGGGCCTCGCCGGTCTGTTGTCCGCGCCGGGTCTCGCCGGCCTGTTGTCCGCGCCGGGTCTCGCGGGCCTGTTGTCATACCCGGGCCTTGCGGGCCTGTTGTCATACCCGGGTCTCGCGGGTCTGTTGTCCGCGCCGGGCCTCGCCGGCCTGTTGTCATACCCCTGCCTTGCGGGTCTGTTGTCCGCGCCGGGTCTCGCCGGCCTGTTGTCATATCCCTGTCTCGCGGGTCTGTTGTCCGCGCCGGGTCTTGCGGGTCTGTTGTCAGACCCCTGTCTCGCGGGTCTGTTGTCCGCGCCGGGTCTCGCCGGTCTGTTGTCATACCCTTGTCCGGCGGGCCTGTTGTCCGTGCCGGGTCTCGCCGGTCTGTTGTCATACCCTTGTCCGGCGGGCCTGTTGTCCGCGCCGGGCTTGTGTTCAGCAGTATCTCGGGCAGCGATCCTGCTGTTTTCACCGTGATTTTGAACAGGCGCCGAAACATCCGTTTTTTCCGCGCGCACGGGCACGGGCGCACGCGTTTCCGTTTTTCTTTCGGTCTCTTCGGACGCATGCGACTTGCCGGGCGACGACGCGGCATAGGTCTTGTGTCCTTCTGCCGGCTCGGATGCGTCGGTCGGTATAAGCGCGTCGTCTGTCGACCGGACGGGAACAGACTTTATCGCAACATCATCGGATACAGTCCGCCCATCCGAAACCTTGCGCTCTGCATCATTTTCATTCATTCCGCCGGCCTTTTCGGCGGGGATGCGAACCATATCGACGGAGAGCGTTTCAACAACGCGTCTCGGCACGCCTTGCGGCGGTCTTTGAGTCGGTCTGTTTTCCGGCTTTGCGCCGGCGGCGGGTATCGGCGGTCGCGATCTTGCGGGATTTGCCGCAGGTTTAACGGCGGCTTTTACGACCACGCGCGGAACATCCTCAGGGGAAGGCTTCGATTGCTCCGTCTTGGCCGCTACCTTGACAATCTTCGTTTCGACGCCTTTGTCTCTGTGGATCAATGCGTTTTTGACGGCTATCGCATCAATATCCGATATCGTGCTCATATGCGTTTTGACCTCTATCCCCATAGACGACGCCTTGGCCATAACATCCTTGCTGAGGATATTCATTTCTTTTGCCAATTCGTATATCTTAATGCTCAATATCGAACACCTCCTCCAAGTCTCCAAGCAGCTGTATAAGCTGCGCTTCCGTCAATTCCGCTCCCAAAGCGCGCGCGAACGCCCGTCTTTTTTTTGCCTTCATAAAGCATTCCGTATTACAGCACAGATAAGCGCCTCTTCCGGTGGCCTTACCCGTCAAATCCGGTCTTGCCGTATCTCCTGAATACGTGATCCTGATCAATTCCCGCTTGGGCTTTGATTCCATGCAACCTATACACCTGCGCATAGGCGTCTTTCTCTGCTTCATACGGCAATCCCCTGTTTGTTACTGTTCAAATGCAGACGTCGCGATTACGTCTCCGAAACCGCCATCACTCCGGCTATTGACTCCGGCGTCGCAGACTCGTCCGTATCCCGTAACAACTCGTCTTCAGCGTTATCTTCATCCGCGCTCGCAGCGATGAGCTCATCGCCCGTGTCCGCCGATTCGTCCGCAACGCCGGATTCCCCATCATCATACACAGCGTCCGCATCGATATTTTGCGCATCGTCCGCGTATTCGGCGTCCTCATAAGAGGTTCGGTCAGGGAAATATTGACTGTGACTCTTTATATCTATCTTCCAACCGCATAACTTGGCCGCGAGCCTGACGTTCTGCCCCTCCTTGCCGATGGCAAGCGAGAGCTGATAATCAGGAACAATGGCCGTGGCAGATTTTCCGTCCTCATTTATAACTACCCGCTCCACCTTGGCGGGCGACAAAGCATTGCTGATATTCTGCTGCGTGTCGTCGCTCCAATTTATAATGTCGATTTTCTCTCCCGAGAGTTCATCTACGACGGCCTGAACGCGAATACCCTTTGAACCCACACACGCGCCGACAGGATCAACGCCTTCGTCATTTGTGAACACCGCCATCTTCGTACGCGAGCCGGCCTCGCGCGCAAGGCTGTCGATCTCCACAACCCCGTCTTGTATTTCCGGAACCTCCAATTCGAACAGTCGTCTCACAAGACCGGGATGCGTTCTGGAAAGATATATCTGCGGCCCTTTCAGATTCTTTCGAACATCCATGATGAAGAATTTCATCCTGCTGTTGATGTGATACCTCTCTCCCTTGACTTGCTCCATGGCGGCAAGAATGCCCTCCGTCTTTCCCATGCTGACGAATATAGTTTCATTGCTTATGCGCTGAATCGTTCCCGTTATGATCTCGCCCTGTCTGCTTACGTAATCGTCGAATATCACGCCTTTTTCGGCTTCGCGTATACGCTGCAAAACGACTTGTTTCGCCGTCTGCGCCGCTATTCGCCCGAAATCCTTGGGCGTGACCCTGTATTCTATCGCGTCTCCGACCTTGTAATTCGGATCCAACGATATAACATCATCAAGAGCGACTTGCGCGGAATCGTCTTCCACGGTTTCAACAACATCTTTGCGCATATACACGTCTATATCGCCTGTTTCCCTGTCGATGTTGACGCTGACGTTCTGCGATGTGCCGTAATTTTTCTTGTATGCGGAAATCAGAGCTATTTCAATAGCTTCTATAAGCAAATCCTTTGAGATATCCTTTTCTTTTTCGAGATCCTCCACAGCAAGAATAAAATCCCTGTTCATAATTGCCACCATTGCAGCCGGTCGGCCGCCACAAATAAAATGAAAAACAGTATAATCAGAAAATAACCTTGAGCCGCGTAACAGCCGTATCGGTTTGGGGCAGATATATACGTTCACCCGAATCCGTATACAGGCTTATAATTCCGTCCTCAAGGCCGGCAAGCGTTCCTTCGAACAGTTTCTTGCCCTCGAACGCCCGGTAAAGACGCACTTCAACTCGGCGGCCCGCAAAGCGCTTGAAATCCTCATCGCGGAGCAAAACACGGTCAAGACCCGGCGACGACACTTCGAGACAGTAGCTCTGTTCTATCGGATCGAGGGCGTCCAGTTTTTCACTGAGAAATCTGCTAACCAATTCGCAGTCGTCGGTTCCGATGCCCGGCGCGTCGATATCCGCACATAGTTTATCAATATATACGCGCAGGTATCGATCCTTGCCTTCTTTTACAAATTCCGCATTGTACAATTCGTAGCCGTGTTCCGGCAGGAAATCAGCCAAGAGCTCTTTTGTCAATTCTGTTACCGTTTTTTTTGCCATGTATTACCGCCGAGATGTAACTATTCAAGGGTATGTTTACACGAGGTTGGTCATCTTCCCGGTCATTCCGGGAAGAACTGTCCCGGAATCCATATAATATTTTTGGATTCCACCGGCCCAAGGCAGTCGGTGGAATGACCGCACTTCTGATTAATCGACCTCAATATTTTTGTAAGTGGTCTACACTTGAGCAGTAACGCCGAGATAACAAGCGTTATCAAAATGAAAGAGTGGGATTGCCCACTCTTTTACAGCTACCATTACAATTCTTGCCTAAAACACTATAACACAGCGTTGAGCTGTTTGCAAGGATTTTTTGCAAGGATCCGTTGAGAATCCGTTGAGATGCTTATAATAATTACAAACCCCAAGCCGCCCGGGCTCATTTTGCGTTATCGTTTGCGTAACAGCTCTATGGCTTTTGCTAATTGCGGGTCTTCGCCTTGGACGTCCGCTCCCGCAGCGTATTTTACGCATTCCTCGTCTATCCTCGCCATAGTGCCGTAGTCCAAAACACCGTAAGCATAGAGACCGGCAGTGCTTTGGAATCGCTTCACAGCCGTTTCTGTAGCCTCGTCCACAGTACCGGTCACGCTTACGTCGTATCCGAGAAAAGCAAGTCTCTGCTGCGCGCCAAACACGTTCAAACCCGTGGCGCCGAGGGCCGGCTTCGTATTCTCGCTCATAGGCGCGAATGACGCGTACTGTTTGAGAAGTTCGTCGGCCGAAGCGAAAGCTGTCGGTATGGGAACATAATAGTCAGGGCTGACTCCCACCTTATCCACCTTATTCTTGTCCGGTGTTTCGAAATAGAATGTCGAAAGCTTGAGCGAGCCGTTGCCCGGAATGTCGAATATGGCCTGCCCGACGCCTTTGCCGTATGTTTCGGTTCCGACAAGTACGGCGACACCGCTGTCCTTGAGAGCGCCCGCCAATATCTCCGAGCTGCTGGCCGAACCGCCGTTGATCAAAAGAACCATGGGCATTTCCGTATAGTTCTTGCCTGATGCCCTCTGAACACCGGTCAAATTGCCTTTTTGCCTGAAATATATTATGGGGCTGTCCGGCATTATCTGCTCCGCCAAGCTCACGACCGTTCCAATCAGACCGCCGGGATTATTGCGTACGTCAAGAATAAGAGAAGTGGCGCCTGCGTCAATGAGCTCCTTCTTTATCCTGCCGAATTCCTCATCGGAATCGTCGTCGAAGCTTGCGATCCTGATATATCCTATGCCGTCTTCGAGCAATTCACCGCCGACCGAGGCTATACGTATAGTTTCACGTACAAGACTGCATGGAATATCAGTTCCCGCACGGTCGAAAACTATATCAACGCGCGAGCCTTCCTCGCCGCGGATCAGCGAAATAATATCATTCATGGATTTTCCGGAAACCGAAACGCCGTCTATGCTTTTGATGATATCGCCGGTCAGGACGCCGGCTTTTCCGGCCGGGGTTTCAGGCATCGCGGCCACGACGCGTATATGTCCGTCATATTCCTCAAGGCTCAAACCGACTCCCGAAAAGACGCCCAATACATCCGTTACAAAATCGTCGCTGTCGCCTTGATCCGCATAGTAGCTGCTGTACGGATCGCCCAAAATGTCAACGACGCCCCCGTAGGCGCCATTTATCAAGGTTTCATAATCCACATCATCCTTGTATTGCGACTCTACGGTTTTTATGTATTCCTTCAGCATTTCGATCCGCCCGTTCAAATATGCCTCGTCCTCAGCGCTCGGAGACGCGCCGTAGGATGCCCCCCAATACATTGAGCCCAAGAATGTCGCCGACGTGACCACAAGCGCGACGATAGTGATGATCGCGATGATCCGTGCGATTCGTTTTGTTGTTCGTGGATTCATACTCCAACTCCTTATTACGCAAACGGGTTCAATACCCTAAGCTTGCTGCGTTTCCTTATTCATAACGTAGGGTATTGAACTCACTCCAAATATTTCCTATCGTATCAAACTGCCCGGCTCTCCAATATCCCGTAGTCTTGTCGGGGGCAGTTTAATATGTTCGCTTTGTGAAAAACGGAATCACACAGCTTTACGCGCTCGGAGGGCCGGTCACATGATCTCTATCTTCAGCCGGCTGCGGCTCTCCGTCAGTCCTTTCAGACTGATATTGTAATCTATATCCAAGTAGCCTGAAGCGTTCTTGCGCTCGATGTTGTCAACGACGGAATTTGTCAATACCTCCATCGCGACGGATCCGAACGGCGTATCGTAGTAGCCCTTGAACCTGCGGCCCTGCTCGAATTCGATGGCGGTATCCACACCTATAAGACTGCCGCAACGCTCCATTTTGATCTTGTCGCCCGTGATTCGAAGACTCGTCGTACAGCCCGCTATTCCGGAAAGCTCGCTCTCATCGTACTGAAGCAAAACGGCGCCGTCCTCTTCGACATACTTGCCTTCAGTAATAAATTCCATGCGTTCATCACCTTCATCGCGCGTTATTTGACTGCCTATTATTTTCAGCATGACATCTTTCATATCCCAGCCCAATAATCCTTTCGATCAAATCCTCATAAGCCACTCCCGTCTCGCGCCACAGCAGAGGAAACATACTGTAAGCCGTAAATCCGGGTATCGTGTTTATTTCATTCAGCAATATCTCTCCGTTCTTTCGGTCAATAAAGAAGTCCACACGCGCGAAGCCTTCGGCGTTCAAGGAGGTATAAGCCTTACGCGCGAGCGTTCCTATTGCTTTGGCTGTTTCCGGCGGTATATCCGCCGGAATAAAGAGCTTCGTGTCGCCGCTGCGATATTTGGAATCGTAATCGTAAAATTCCGCGCCCGGAACGATTTCGCCTATAGCGGAAACATCGGGATGCTCATTTCCGAGTACGCCTATCTCAAGTTCCCTGCAATCTACGCCTTCTTCTATAATCAACCTGCTGTCATACAAAAACGCCCGATCTATCGCGGATTTCAGCGCGTTCGCGTCCCGCGCCTTGCTTATTCCGACGCTGGAGCCGAGGTTGGCGGGTTTTACAAATACGGGATAGCCGAGCTCGCGCTCGACGCGCCCGCGTTCCCCCGCAGGGTTTGCCGAATACCCGTCTATGCTCAATGCCGTGTGCTTGCATACAGGCAAACCCGCGCGGAGCCATATCTCCCTTGTAAAAATCTTGTCCATCGCTATAGCCGAAGCGGCGACGCCACAGCCGCTGTAAGGCAACCCGAGCATTTCCAAAAGTCCCTGAAGCTTGCCGTCCTCTCCGTAAGGCCCATGCAAAACAGGAAACGCAAAGTCCAAAAGCGCAGGCAGCTCGCCGAGATTGATCGCCGGGCGCGAATCATCCGCGCCGCACGGAATCAGCGTTTTGACTCGAGGGTCGTCCGGCGTTTTTATGCCGGCAAAACTTTCCTCTATCAAGAACCAGCGCCCCTCTTTATTAACGCCGATGGTTACGGGATCGTATTTCGCTCTGTCTATCGCGCCGACGACCGACGCCGCAGACAGAACGGATATCTCATGCTCTGCGGATTTACCGCCGAATATTATCCCTATTTTTTTCATGCGATACCGTCGATTACAGTTCTGAGCTCGTCGCCGAGCGCCGCGGTTGTCGCCGCAGACGCCTCGCGCGTAGCGCCGGAAACGGCCAGATATATCTTAAGCTTGGGCTCCGTACCCGAAGGCCGCACTATGACGCCGCTGCCGTCGCGGAACGTAAATTCAAGCACGTCCGATTTCGGTAAGTCTATGCCGCTCTCCCGCCCGTCCGAGAACTTGCGCGACGAGAGGTAATCGGTCGTTTCGGCGACGGGCGCGCCAAACAATTCGCGCGGCGCTCTTTCCCTAAACGCGCTCATAATGCGCTTTATGCGGTTCATGCCGCTCTCGCCGTCCATCGCGAATTCAATCAAAGAATTCTCATAAAAGCCGTATTCGCGATATATTTCCTCCAATCGGCCCACGAGCGTAATTTCGCGATCCTTGCACTCGGCGGCCAACTCCGCGATCAGCATACAGGCGTTTACGGCATCTTTGTCGCGTACGTGAGTTCCGGACATGTAGCCGCAACTCTCCTCAAAGCCGAATATATAGCGTTCCTCTTCGCCTTTTTTTTCGAGCATGGTGATCTGCTCACCCACAAACTTGAAACCCGTAAGGACGTTTATCATTTCTACGCCGTATCTGCACGCTATAACCGAAGCCAAAGGGCTTGATACGATGGTTTTTACGGCGACCGCCCCCTTAGGCATCGTACCGGCCGCCGTCCGCGACCTGCATATGAAATCAAACAGCAAAACTCCGATTTCATTTCCGCTCAAAAGCCTGTATGCGTTCTCATGCAGAACAGCGACGCCCACCCTGTCGCAATCGGGGTCTGTAGCCATCAATATATCCGGCGAACGTCCCTGTTTGCGCAGTTCCTCGCAGAGCGCAAGTCCTCTCGCGAGGGCTTCCTTCTTCTCGGGATTCGGATATGGGCAGGTCGGGAACTCGCCGTCGGCGGACTCCTGTTCCTTTACTGTATGAAGCTCCGTCAAACCTATGAGACCGAGCACGCGCCTGACCGGTATATTTCCTGTTCCGTTCAATGGCGTATAGACGACGGAAAGCTTTGATAAGTTCCTTTTGCCCATCGAGAGCGCCAGAACGGCGTCTATAAAAGCGTCGTTGACGCCCGGCGGGATGATCTCAAGGCGCGCGGCGCCGCCCGCGTGTTCGGCCGCCGCTATGCGCTCCGCGAACGCGCCGCCGAATTCCGGCGCGACGGTCTTCACGTCGTCAAAGACATCAAGCTTTTCGATATGCGCCGCTATAGCGTCCGCTTCGTCCGGAAGACTCTGCTCTCCCGCCGCGTCGTATACTTTATATCCATTGTATTCTTTCGTGTTATGACTTGCCGTAATCATTACGCCGGCGTCGCAGCTGTAATGCCTCACGGCGAACGAGAGCGCCGGCGTCGGCGCCAACTCGGGGTATATATAAACGTCTATGCCGTTCGCGAGCAAAACGCCGGCTGTCTCAAACGCGAACAGATCCGAATTGATCCTATTGTCGTAGCCTATCGCGACCGACGGTCTCTTGCGTTTTTTTTCATTTATGTAATTGGCAAACCCTTGTGTAATGCGCCTGACCGTGTGAATATTCATGCGGTTGCTTCCGGCGCCGAGTATGCCGCGCATACCGGCCGTGCCAAATTCGAGATCCTTGTAAAACCTGTCGTTGAGCGCGTCCAAGGCGCTGTTATTCGAAGGATCGGTCTCTGCGGCCGCCTTCAGCGCGCCGAGCTCCGCGCGAAGCCCCTCGTCAAGATCGCGCCGCTCGATCCAACGGGCTATTTTCTTTTTTGTTTCGTTTGTCATATGGTATTCTCCGTCGCAACCGTACGGTCGCCGTAAGGGTCTGTCGGAAAATAAAGTGTACAGTCGGCGCAGCAATTTTGTGTTCCGGCAAGGCGCCGGGTTCCGCGAATACTTGTAGTATTCAAGGGTTCCGGCAACACGGCCGGGGTACAAAAGGGCAAGTCAAATGTATAGGTTATTTTCCGACAGA
>JAISBV010000143.1 GCA_031266025.1 Eubacteriales Family XIII. Incertae Sedis bacterium | reverse complement strand
TTAGAAGGCCGTTGCTCTATCCGGCTGAGCTATGGGCCCCCGTCTGGAGCGGATGATGAGAATCGAACTCACGCTATCAGCTTGGAAGGCTGAAGTTCTGCCATTGAACTACATCCGCAAAAAATGGAGCGGAAGACGAGATTCGAACTCGCGACCCTCGCCTTGGCAAGGCGATGCTCTACCCCTGAGCCACTTCCGCATGTAGTTGGTGGAGGGAGATGGATTTGAACCATCGAAAGCTAAGCTAACGGATTTACAGTCCGCTCCCTTTGGCCACTCGGGAATCCCTCCAAGTATTCAGTTGTCTTTTCTGCTGCGCATTTCCATAGGGGGCGCTGCCCCTCTTGGAGGTTCCTTTGGAACCTGTCGCCCACGAAGCGGCTCTCCGCTTCGCTCTTTGCGGTGGAGATACTCTCCCCGCACCCCCTATCGGGTTGGGCGATATTCTGTACGGCTGCTTCTCCGGCTTGCGCTCTTTGGAGCTGGCGAAGGGAATCGAACCCCCAACCTGCTGATTACAAATCAGCTGCTCTACCATTGAGCCACGCCAGCGAATTGTCAGAGACAATCATATTGATTGTCTCTGAAAATGGCGACCTGGATCGGGCTCGAACCGACGACCTCCAGCGTGACAGGCTGGCATTCTAACCAACTGAACTACCAGGCCATTTTTTGGTGGGCGCAATAGGACTCGAACCTATGACCCCCTGCTTGTAAGGCAGGTGCTCTAACCGGCTGAGCTATGCGCCCCACTTGCAGGCTTTGTGTAATAACAATGGCTCCAAGGGTGGGACTCGAACCCACAGCCTATCGGTTAACAGCCGAGTGCTCCACCATTGAGCTACCTTGGAACATCAAAGGCTTTACATGAGCCGAGTATTATCTTAGCATACGGCTCTTCCATTGTCAACGAAAAAATAATATTGTAATATTGTTCCCGAACGCCCTTCGGACTTCATTGACAGCTCGAAAGATATAAGTATTTAGATACGGCCGCCACATGTCAATTCGCGCCGCAGCAGTTCTTGTACTTCTTACCGCTTCCGCAAGGACAGGGATCGTTTCGTTGAATCTTGGGGCCATCGCGTCGCACAGTTTCCTGCTTGCTGCGTGAGCGCTCCGGAACTTTGGTCGCGCCGGGCAGACTGCCGGTTTCGGAGACGGAAGGCCGGCGCTCGGAGCCGTTGTCAGCGTAATCTTCCTTCCTGCTTGTTCCAACTGCTATGACCTGACGCCGCTCAGCGTTCGTCTGTATCGTTACATTGAAGCAGTAACGCACAGTGTCTTCACGGATGGAACTTATCATAAGCTCGAACATATCGAAGCCCTCTGCGGCGTAAGCCTTTGCCGGATCCTGCTGTCCGAGGGCGCGCAGACCGATACCGTGCCGCAATTGATCCATCGCGTCGATATGATCCATCCATTTCGTATCCACGACCCTGAGCAGTATCATGCGTTCAAGGTCGCGCATGCGTTCCTCGCCTATTTCTTCTTCTTTTTCCGCGTATAGTTGCTCAAGCCGCTCCGTCACGTCCTCTTGCAGACTGTCCGGCGTCAAGAGCCGCAGTGTGTCGCCGGTGTAGTTCGGCGGAACAAAACGCGCGCTTATTCTTCGCATCGCGTTCCAAAGGCTGTCAAAATCCCATTCCTCCGCATATTTTGAGCCGACCGTCGCGCTTGCTGCGGCTTCCGATACAAGCTCTTCGGCCATAGACATGACGTGTTCGCGCAGATCCTCGCCGTTCAGCACCTTGCGCCGCTCGCTATACACAACTTCTCGCTGCTTGTTCATAACATTGTCATACTGCAGTACGTATTTACGGATGGAAAAATTCCTGCCTTCTACGCGCTTCTGCGCGTTTTCTATGGATTTCGTGAGCATCTTGGCCTCTATGGGTTCGTCCTCGCGCACGCCGAGCCGTTCCACTATACCCTGCATGCGTTCGCCGCCAAACAGTCTCATGAGATCGTCCTCCATCGATATGAAGAACTGCGTCGAACCGGGGTCGCCCTGCCTTCCGGAGCGCCCGCGCAGTTGATTGTCTATCCTTCGGGATTCGTGGCGTTCCGTGCCTATGATATGCAGACCCTTGCGGTCAAGTACATCCTGCTGCTCTCGTGCGCGATCTTCCTTGAATTTCGCGTATAAGGAGCGGTATTCTTCCCGCGCTTTCTGCAGTTCGGGATCGGCCAGAGGAATCATGCCGGAGGCGTATGAAATAGTCTGCTCGTCATACTTACTGTTCTTGCGCATCTCGCGCTTGGCTTCAAAATCCGGATTGCCGCCAAGTATGATGTCCGTACCGCGGCCGGCCATGTTCGTCGCGATGGTAACGGAAGCCAAACGACCGGCTTCGGATACGATTTCAGCCTCCTTCTCGTGGTGCTTCGCGTTCAAAATATTGTATTTGACGCCGCGTTTATCGAGCATTCTTCCGATCAGCTCGGATTTTTCTATGGATATCGTACCGACTAAAACCGGCTGTTTGTTTTCATGGCATTCTATGATTCTATCGACTATGGCCGTGAATTTGCCCTTTTCTGTGGCATAGATGGAATCCTGCAAATCATCCCTTATAACTTCCTTGTTCGTGGGTATTTCGACAACGTCCATATTGTAGATATCGCGAAATTCTTCCTCCTCCGTCTTTGCGGTACCCGTCATTCCCGATAATTTTTGATACATCCTGAAATAATTCTGTATCGTGATAGTTGCGAGTGTTTTGGACTCTTGCCTTACGTTCAGACCTTCCTTGGCTTCTATCGCCTGATGAAGACCGTCGCTGTAACGTCTGCCAAACATCAAACGGCCCGTGAATTCATCAACTATTACAATTTCACCGTCCTTTTCAATGTAATCGACGTCCTTTTGCATCAGATTGCGCGCCTTAAGGGCCTGTATAATGTGATGATTTATTTCCATGTTTTCGGGATCCGATAGATTTTCAACATTGAATTCTTTTTCGGCCTTCGCAACGCCGTCGTCGGTCAAGGATATGGTCTTATCTTTTTCGTTCATAGTGAAATCTTCTTCACGGCGCAGCCGTTTTACGAATCTGTCGGCCCTGCTGTAAAGCTCTGTGGATTTGTCGCCCTGCCCCGAAATAATGAGCGGCGTTCGCGCCTCGTCTATCAGTATGCTGTCGACCTCGTCCACAACAGCAAAATTTAAATTGGTTTGCGTAAGAGCTTCCTTGTCTATCACCATATTGTCGCGCAGATAATCGAAGCCGAACTCGTTATTCGTGCCGTACGTAACATCAGCTCTGTACGCCGCTTTTCTCGTTTCGTTGCTAATGCCGTGAACCACGCATCCGACGGTCAATCCGAGGAATGTGTACAGTTTTCCCATCCACTCCATGTCGCGCTTGGCCAGATAATCGTTGACCGTAACGACATGGACGCCTTCCCCTTGCAACGCGTTCAAATACGCCGCCAAAGTTGCGACGAGCGTCTTGCCTTCACCGGTTTTCATCTCGGCGATACGGCCTTGGTGCAACACGATGCCGCCTATGACCTGCACATAAAAATGCTTCATTCCAAGGCTGCGCCAAGCCGCCTCCCGACAAACGGCGAAAGCTTCAGGCAGGATATCATCGAGAGTCTCTCCGTCTGCGAGCCGTTCCCGAAATACGAGCGTTTTACCACGCAGCTCATCGTCGCTCAACGCCTCGCATTCCGCTTCATGCGTCATAACGAGATCGGCGATCTTCTCGAGCTTCTTTACTTCCTTTGCATTCAGATCGCCGAATATCTTTTCCATAAATCCCATCTTGTTTTACTCCTTTACAAAGGCCTTGTATATGGCTCTTATCGCAACCTCGAAATCTTTGTTTTCAACGCCTACGATAATGTTCATTTCGCTTGAGCCTTGGTCTATCATGCGAATATTTACGCCCGCCTCATAGAGGGCCGAAAACAGCGTGGCGGAAACGCCGGGCCGCGCGGCCATGCCCTTGCCAACCGTGGCGATCAGCGCCATGTCTTCGAAAATCTCAATGCTGTCCGGCCGCAGCTTACGCTCGAATTCCTCTATGATCTCGGGCAGTTTGTCAGCGAGGTATTTCTTCGCTATCACGATGGAAACGGTGTCCACGCCGCTCGGAACATGTTCTATGGGGATATTGTATTCCTCAAACACGCTCAGCATCTTTCTGACAAAGCCTACTTCCACGCTCATCATATTCTTGTATACGGCAATAACCGAAAAATCCTTATTTCCGGCTATGCCCGTAATGATGTCGCTCGGGTCGCGCTCTCCCTCATCGGCCGTAATGACAGTGCCGGGATTATCCGGTTCGTTCGTATTCCTGATGTTAATGGGAATGTTGGCGCGGCGTGCGGGATAGACAGCGTTTTCGTGCAGTACTGAGGCGCCCATATATGACAATTCGCGCAACTCCATATATGTAACGCGTCCGATGGCCTTCGCGTCCTTTACTATACGCGGATCGGCCATGAGGAAACCCGACACGTCAGTCCAGTTTTCGTACACGTCCGCACCGACGGCCTCTGCGACCAAGGCGCCTGTGATGTCAGAGCCGCCCCTCGAAAACGTTCTGATCCTGCCGTCCGGATATCCGCCGTAGAAACCCGGCAGCACCGCGCGCTCACGTCTCAAAAGGGCTGCTTTTAGCGCTGCGGCCGTTTCGTCGTTCAGCAAGCGCCCTTTTTTGTCGAACAGTATCAGTTCGGCTGTGTCTACAAAATCGTAACCGAGATATTTTGCCATAATAATCGCGCTCAGATATTCGCCTCTGCTGGCGATATAGTCCGCTGACGGTTCGCTCTCAAGCCTCGATTTGATCTCCGCGAAGTGGTTCGCCAAATTCACATTTAAACCGAGCGATACGGACATGGCCGTGAATCTGTCCACTATAACCTGAAATACCTGATCATACGGTGCGCTCAAATCTATCTGCGCCTTGCACAGATAAAGGAGATCCGTGACCTTGTTATCACTGCCGAAACGTTTGCCCGGCGCCGAAACGACGATATACCGCCTTTCGGGATCAGACTCTATTATCCTACGTGTCTTTTCGATCTGTATGGCGTCCGCTACGGACGAACCGCCGAACTTCGCAACCTTTACTCCCATTTCGTTTTATCCGATCCTGCCTTTCGAAATTTCTTCTTTATAATATATTCTCTTCATCGAAGAATTATTGTATCAAAAATTTCAGCGCCGGTCAACTCACGCAGAATTTTTAGACTTGGAGGATTTTTGTGGATTTTTTTGGAGAACAAATTACTGTTCCTGTAACAAGTCCAAAACTGTATTTTTTTAAGTCTTTTCCCGGTAACAGCACTCAAAATGTGTTATACTTTACCTGCCGGGAGAAAATCACGGAAGTTGATTACAGCAATCATGGAAGAGGGAGGATCACAATGGTCATAAACAAACAATTGAACGGAACCGAACTTACCGTCAGCATTGCCGGAAGACTTGACACGATTACATCGCCGCAGCTTGAAAAGGAATTGGAGTCTTCACTCCCCGGAGTGACAAAGCTGCACTTTGATTTCAAGGAGCTTGAATACTTATCCTCGGCCGGTCTCCGAGTGATGTTGCGCGCGCAGAAGCAGATGAACACGCAGGGGAACATGACCGTCGGAAATGTCAGCGACGTCATTGCGGAATTATTTGACATGACCGGCTTCACCGACATCATGACCATTGTATCAAACGCAGGTAAGTAAACTGCCCCGCAGCAAGATTACAGGGTATTGGAGAGCCGGGCAGTTTGATACGATAGGAAGTTATTGGGAGTGGGTTCAATACCCTACGTTATAAATAAGAAGGCGCAGCAATTTTCGGGGTATTGAACCCGTTTGCGTAATAAACTGCCCCGTGTCCGGTAATCAAGAGGTCAACCATGGATGAACTCATTATTGAGACAAAACCTAAAAATCTCAGCCGTGTTCTCGCGTTTGTCGAATCGCATACCGGGGCTTTGCCTAAAAAATCGCAATACCGTATCAACATTGCGGTCGATGAGATTTTTACCAATATCTCAAACTATGCTTATCAAAACGAACCGGGGATTGCTGTTATTCGTGTTGCGGTGAATGACGCCGTAACGATTGAATTCGAAGACAGCGGCGTTCCGTATAACCCTATCGCGCAGACGGAACCCAATTTAACGCAGTCTGCGGAAGAACGCGCGCCGGGCGGGCTCGGAGTCTTTATGACCCAAAAATTAATGGATACGGTGGAGTACAGGCGTGAGGGCGGCAAAAACATCCTCACGCTAAAGAAGGGCGTCTCATGATACGCAGACGAATTACAATCGCGTTTTTGACAGTGAGCATCATTTCGCTTTTGGCAAGCGGAATATTGTCGCTCGTTCAATTGAACAGTGTGCGCAATATCACGGAAGAATCGCTTATTGAAACGGCGTACGCCAATTTGCAGTCGCTTGCGGACGAAACAGGCAAAACAATTGACCGCAGATTACAAAAGTATTCCGATGAGCTGTCTGTCATGAGGGATTACATGTCGGACATTTACGCAAATCCTGACCGGTATAAACTCGTTGATGTGCCTTATGTCTATGATATTACCGAAGGCGTTCTCGCTTTTCAGTATTTTCCCGAGCCCGGCGCAACCATCGATATGAACGAAGTGCGGCTGCTCGGCAACGCGGCAAGGATTTTCGTGCCTATGAAGAAGGCTTTCCCGGGAATCACCTCCATATATTTTGTAAGCGAAAACGGAATCAATCTGCAATACGACGATGATGCTTACGGAAAGCGTAAGGCAATTGTCGAAGACGAGGTCGCGATGCAAGGGCGCATATGGTACTCGTCGGCTCAAAACTCCGACGGGCCGGTTATTTCCGATGTGTACGAAAATATAACGGGCATCGGCAACACCATCGCTGTCAGCGCGCCTGTGTTTGCCGGAGGCGAGTTCAAGGGCGTTGTGGGCTTGGATATTCTCGTCGATGAATTGAATCGCGAGATCGCCTTGATTTCCGTGGGCGGAAGCGAACGCGCCGAGTTGATTACACATGCCGGCGCGCAGCCTGCGGCCATGCCCGGTATGCTGGCCACAACATCGAAATTGACGCTTAAAGATTGGACGGTTCTGTATACCGTTCCCGAAAGCGAAGTAACGGCGCCCGTAAAAGACGTCGACGACCGCATATTACGCACAATATTGCAGTTTTCTGTGTTGTTGGTATTGATTTTGGCACTGACGGCAATAGCGGCAAACATATACGCGGAGAACATCTCGGTTCCGCTGACTGCCATTGCCGTTGAAAAAGAGCGAATCAGCGCGGAACTCGACGTCGCGACGCAAATCCAGTCAAGCATGCTGCCGCACATATTCCCTCCGTTTCCGCACAGAAAGGAAGTCGATATTTTCGGCATTATGGATCCGGCGAGAGAAGTCGGCGGCGACTTTTATGATTTCTTCCTGATCGACGATAAAAAGCTCGCCGTCGTCATCGCGGACGTCTCGGGCAAGGGCGTCCCCGCCGCGCTGTTTATGGTGATTGCCAAAACTCTGCTTTCCAACTACGCGCTCATGGGCAAAAGTCCGAAAGACGTCTTTGAGACGATCAACAATACACTTTGCGAAAACAATGACGCGGGGCTGTTTGTCACCTGCTTCATGGGATATTTGGATCTTGCAACAGGTGAATTTGTCAGCGTGAACGCCGGACACAACCCGCCGCTTCTGAAACGTGGCGGCGCCTACGAATACTACAAAACCAAGCACGGTCTTGTTCTCGCGGGTATGGAAAACACTGCATATACGGAATCACGGATCGTCTTGGCTCCAAATGATGTTTTGTATCTCTACACAGACGGAATAACCGAGGCGGACAACATATCAAAAGAATTTTACGGTGAAGGCAGATTGCTTGAAACAATAAATAAAAACAAGAGCATGAACATTGCAGAGCTCTGTGCCGGCATCAGGCAAGACGTGGCAATTTTCGCTAAGGGCGCCGGGCAGGCGGATGACATTACAATGCTCGCAATTCAATTCAACGGAATTGTTTCCCGCGAACAAAACCCTTGAACTGTAACCGTTTTTTTGATACTATTGTAATCAGGGAGAGGAGGAGCGGCAGCGTCATGAAAACATATACAAAAATCAGATTGGCGACAGCGGGCGTCCTTGCGCTTATTATCGTTCTGTTAAGCATCGGACGCGATAGTAAACGTATTCACCGGACGTAGTGAGATGTCAGGCGTCGGTTCGCGAGCCGGCGCTTTTTCTTTGACGCTATGAAGAAAGGAGACTTTAAAATAAGAAAATCTTAAGAAACACATCCACTTTTTTGTAATAAACGGGCGTTACAATAATAGTACCGGGCACCCAAACCCGCAAACGACTTTGAAAGGAACGGCGGCGAATGAACATACTCGTCTGCGACGACGACAGGGAGATAGCGAGCGCGATAGAGATATATCTGAAAAGCGAGGGCTATAAGACATTCCTCGCGTTCGACGGC
>JAISBV010000052.1 GCA_031266025.1 Eubacteriales Family XIII. Incertae Sedis bacterium | reverse complement strand
GCGGCCATGCCCGACGCCGTGCGCGTACACGAAGAACATCCGAACGTCTGGTCGTGCCAACCCACGGTAAAAGGCGCGGGGCACGACACGCCCGCGCTGTTCGAAAACGCGGCCCATGTGGTCGAAGGGAGCTTCTACTCCACAAGAGAGCCGCATATGCCCATAGAAGGCGACACGGTACAAGCCTACTTCGACGAAGACGACATACTGACGATACAGTGCAAAGCCCAGTGCATATACGCGAACATAGGAGACATAGCGGAAGCGACGGGGCTTGCGCCCGAGAAAGTGCGCGTCATAGAGAACCCGACGGGCGGCACATTCGGATGGGGCATAGCGGCGGCGACGTACTCGCTCGCGGCCATAGCGTGCATGGCCTGCGACAACACGCCCGTGGCCTTTTCCATGACATACGGCGAATACATGGCTTACAGCGGGAAGCGTTGTCCTTCATACATCAACACGCGGCTTGCCTGCGACAGCGAAGGCAAGATCATAGCGGCGGAGTGGGACGGCGGACTCGATCACGGAGCGTACAACGAGCTCGGCGACGACATCATCACGAGGGTGGCGCGCTTCATGTACTTTCCGTACAACGTACCGAACGTGCTCGGGCTTGCGAGGGTGGCGTGCACGAACCACTCTTACGGAACAGCATACAGAGGATACGGATCGCCGCAGGCCTATACCGCGTCCGAAGCCGTCATGGACATGATGGCGGATAAGACAGGGCTCGATCCGTTCGAATTCAGGAGACGCAACATAGCGCGCAAAGGAGACCTCAACATAAACTCGCACCCGTTCAACATCTATCCCATGGAAGATATCATGAACACAATGAAACCCCTGTACGACAAAGCGCTTGCCGAGGCGAAGAGAAACGACGCGCCCAATAAGCGCAGGGGCGTGGGCATAGCGTGGGGAGGATACAACGTCACGGAAGGCACGGCGGATCAGTGCACCGTGGCATTGGAGCTTCGGGAGGACGGTAAATTCGTCAAATACGACACATGGCAGGATCAGGGGCAGGGAGGAGACGTCGGCTCGCTCATGGTAACGCTTGAAGCGCTTAAGCCCGCGGGCGTGACGCCCGCCGACATAGTGCTCGTTCAAAACGACAGCAAATTCTGTCCCGACCACGGCAGTTCGGCATCGAGCCGCTCACACTTCATGAACGGCTGGGCCACAAAAGAATGCGCCGACAGGCTGCTCGGCGCCATGCGCAAACAGGACGGCGGATACAGAACACACGCCGAGATGAAAGCGGAAGGGATTCCGACCAAATACGAACATCAGGTGCTGAACAGCACGCACAACCTCACGGATCTCGATCCCAACACGGGCATAGGCAATCCGACGCCCGAATTCACCTATGCCCTGTTCATGGCCGAAGTTGAAGTGGATACAAAGACGGGCAAGACGACGGTGCTGCGGTACACCTGCGTCGACGACGTGGGAGTCATAGGCAACATAGACGCGGTCAACGGTCAGGCCTACGGCGGCATATCGCACACTATAGGCTTCGCTCTGTCGGAGAATTACGACGACGTCAAGAAGCACGGCAATATAGTCGGCGCCGGCATTCCGACGATCAAAGACATACCGGACGAGCTCAACGTAGTGCATCTTTGCACGCCGAGGGACGTACACCCCTTCGGTTCGTCGGGGGCGTCGGAGGCATATCAGTCAAGCGGGCACATGGCCGTAATCAACGCGATCAACAACGCGACGGGCGTGCGCATCTACGAGCTGCCGGCTTCGCCCGAGAAGGTCAAGGCGGGCATAGAGACCCTCGCGCGCGGGGAGAAGATATATCCGCCCAAGAAGTACTTCCTCGGCTCGGACTTTTATGAGGAGATGGAGAACATCAAGAACAACCCGCTGTAGTATCCGAATGCGGTATCGGCGCGCAATATCGGCGGCAAAAGGGGGCGGTCATTAATTGACCGCCTCCTGCTCTTTCCGTGATTTGTCAATAGTCTATTATATCCGAGACCGGAACAGTACGGACGCCGGCCGGCGGCTTTGCCCTTGGCGTTTCATTCGTCGGCGCGCTCACCGCATCCACATGCACGCTGAACTCACCCGATTCTATCCCGTCTAAATTTTCAGCGGCAATGCTGAAGTCAACGCTGACGTTCCGAGCTTCCAATTCCGAAGCTAGGCCGTAGTGAAATTCGACGTAGCCGTCTTCGCTGTAATAGTAACTTTCCGTTTTGAATTTCGCGTTGACGGCAATTTCCACAGAAACGGGTGCGCCGTTCTTTTCTTTGATTTCCAACTTATAGTTGGCTACAGGTATATCCGCCAACATTTCCGCATAATCGTAACCGCCTATATATATATCTTCGTCGTTCGACAACCTCCTGAATATATTGAAAAGCTCTAAGCGGTTCAGGCTGATCGTATAGACGTCGCCGTTCTTCTCCATATACAGGTCGCCGAGGAATGGTTCCAACAGACGGACGGCCGCGCGCAGATATTCGATTCGGTTAAGGCCCGAATAGTAGGAGTAGGACTGCTCAAAAGCTTTCATATAGAACAGATTTCCCAATGTTATGTCCCCGTCGCCTTCGATGAAACTTTCCTCCATTGCATCTATCATTCTATCTGTTTGCAGGTCGATATAGGATTCGTAATCCTCTAATTGCGATATAATCCACGTATCATTATTCAAAAGCGGATCTATATGCGATAAAATAGGCAAGTGCAAGTACGCGGCGGCGTCCGCGTAATTGATGATCACGTCAAACGGAACGCCCTTTTTCAGATCGTCGAATACCGCCTTCAGCTCGGCGTCTTGATCAATATCCCCTAAGATATCTTCGAAGCCGCTGATTTCAACGCTTATATTGCCCGTGGCGTCAACGCCGTTACCGTCGGAAATTATTTTAATCTTGCCTTCTGCCTTCGTGTTGCTTTCCGTCACGTTCGAAGGCCCATCGTCTTCGTAATAGCTGTAGTAGGAGTAATCGGGATCATAGCGCGCGCTCAATTGCGCCTTGAGATTGATGTCTGTTCGCTCCGCTTTTTCCGAGTTGCCGCCGACGGCGTAACTGTCGAGCTCACCGCGGATCATCGCGTTGAATACCGTAAATTTAGCGTCTATCTCGGCAACCAAGGCTTTTTTGTCAACAACCTCGGCCAATTTGAAATAATCATCCCAGTACACCTCAAAGCCGAGCCCCTCGGCGAGGGCTCTCAGCGGCACATACGCCGAAGCGGTGGCTCCGTCGATAAACGGCGCCGCAGCCAGCTCTGTTTCCGTCGTCAGATCGTTCCTTGTGACGAGGGCCGTTTGATCCCCCATAGTGAATACAGCGCGCGCATCGCCAACATCGGCCGTCATAGTCTTGGATTTTCCGTCATAGCTTACATCGGCGCCCAAAGCCTCAAGCACCGCGCGCGCGGGGATCATAATGGCGCCGCCGCGCACAACGGGTTTTGCTTCATCGAAATTCAGCGCTTGCCCGTTAACGGCGATATTGCTTATGTCCGTGTCCGTGAAGCCGTAATCGTTCAAGAAACTTACGCGCATCCGCTCATCGTATTCATCCCAGTATTCGTCCCAGTATTCTTCTTCCGTCTGTCCCGTGATCCTCCACGGCTCGAATTCCTCGTAGTATTCCTCCTCCGTCATATCGTAATAGAGCCAAGGCGCGTCGGGATCGTATTCGTATACGGTTCCGTCATAATCGTCGGACGCCGGCTCATCGCTCACGGGCGCGGTCTGTTCGGACGTCGCGCCGGGCGTATCGGCAAAGGCGGAAAACGGCGTTGCGCCGGCGATGCACAGTACGACAACGGCCGCGAGACCGACGCGGTAAAACAGCTTTTTCATCCCTCTCATCCCTCTCATTTCTCCTTCTCCTTGTTTACTCCATCATTGATTTATCGCAGCGAATACATTGTCCGACAACGCGGCGTCGCGCGGAATCACGCGCGCAGCGCCCTATCCAAGTCCGTTATAAGATCTTCGATATCTTCGATACCGACGGATATCCTAAGCGTATCCTCAAAGACGCCTGCAGCCTCCTGCACCGAAACAGGCTGTCCGAAATGCGTAGATGTGGCCGCGTGTACTATAAGGGATCTTGCGTCGCCCACATTGACCATAAAATCGAACAGTCTTACGTTTTCGATGACGCGCTTCGCCGCCGCTATTCCGCCCTTCAGGCGAAATGAAATTATAGCGCCCGGCCCTTTCGGAAAATACTTCTCGCTCAACGCGAAATAAGGGCTGCTTTGCAATCCGGGATAGCAGACCTCCGTCACGGCCGGGTGGGAAGAAAGAAATTCGGACAGCTTACGCGCGTTATACACATGCCGCTCCATACGCAGTGACAGCGTTTCGAGACCCTGCAAGACGCCGAACGCGGTAATGGGACTCATATGCGCGCCCAAGTCGCACAGATACGTCATTCTGAGCCGTTTTGAAAACATGAAGCGCTTCAATTCATTTTCCGGAATATATTCCCTGTTATCCTCATAGAATTTTTCGAACTGCGGATACCTGCCGTTCAGCCAATCGAAGCCGCCTTTGTCAACGCCGATGCCCGCTATGAGCGTACCGTGTCCGCCCAAATACTTTGTAGCGGAATAGCAAACGATATCGGCGCCGTATTCAAAGGGTCTGAGCAGGTAGGGAGTTGCGAATGTATTGTCTACTATCAGCGGAAGTCCGCGGCGGTGAGCCGCTTCGGCAAGTCTCTCTATATCCGCGACGTTTGAATTGGGATTGCCGAGACTCTCGACGAACACCGCCTTGGTTTTGTCCGTTATGGCCGCGTCATATGAAGCCGCGTCGTCCTCGTCCGCGGCGAAAACGCCCTTTATTCCGTATTGCGGAAGTATTTTTGTCAGCAGCGTCAGAGAACCGCCGTAAAGGGTTCTCGGCGCTACGATCTCATCCCCGCTTGCCGCCAAATTCAGAAAGATGTTTGTGATGACGGCCATGCCGGATGCCATGGCGACTGCGGCGCCGCCGCCTTCAAGCGAGACTATCCGTCTCTCAAGCACTTCATTTGTCGGATTGGAATATCGCCCGTAAGAAGAGCCTTCCTCCGCAAACGAAAACAGCCTTATGCCCCTGTCGAAATCGCCGAGCTCGAAAGACGCGTTCATGTATATGGGCGCCGTCTTGGACATGTGATGCTCCGCCGGGTCGTAACCCGCGTGAAGCTGCCTTGTTGTAAAGCCCAACGCATCGTCGTTAAATGCTGTGTATGCCATCATAGCCTCCGTTTTCATAAAAACCTATCTAACGGCTATTATACCGGAATCGGGCGAATTGCGATAGGTTTTTGTTAAAAAACCGCTTGCGCGTGGCGGCGGCGGCGATTAGAATATATGTATATTGTTTTAAGGAACTGTCGGAAAATAAAGTGTGCAGTTGGCGCAGCAATTTTGTGTCCCGGCAAGGCGCCGGGTTCCGCGAATACTTGTAGTATTCAAGGGTTCCGGCAACGCGGCCGGGGCGCAAAAGGGCAAGTCAAATGTACAGGTTATTTT
>JAISBV010000047.1 GCA_031266025.1 Eubacteriales Family XIII. Incertae Sedis bacterium | reverse complement strand
TCCTTCAGAAATTCACTGAGGATTATGAAGTCGCCGTCAATCGGCTCGTCCGTCCACCAGTCAACGGGGCGTCTGCTGACAATATTGCCGTACATGACGATCTCTGCTTCATCGCCGTTCACCGTTGCCATGGTATAAAACTCTCGCTTTATGCTGACAGCCTTCTTTCCGGCAAATCGTTTACTCACTGTCCTCATCTCCTTTTTCCGTTTTGTTGCCGTCATCTTCGGTACTGTCCTCGGACACCGGCTCGTTCATGATTCCCGCTTCGCGCATTCTCGCATATTCAAACGCGAGTTGTTCAATGTTCGCTTCCCAGTCGCCGCCGCTCATCTCGCGGGTTACTTGTTCGTGCGTCTTGAAACCGCGTTGCACATTGTAGATCGCTGCCTTGACCTCTTTCGTCGGGTCGAGCTGCCCTTGTACGGGGCCGATCCATTGCGCACCGCACCACGCGGCGCGAATAAGCGGATCGGCGAAAAATCCGGGCGCTTTTACGCGACCGCGCGCCACCGCCTCCGCAAGCCAGACCTCGTATGTGGGTTGGCAGAAATCATCGACAAACCACTTGCGGCGCATCTTAAACGCTTCCCATGCTTCGAGCAGGGCCGCGCGGGAAGCGGAGTAACTTTTACCGAATTCTTTGAGAAGTATATCTTTCGGAAGTTCAAGCGCCGCGCCTACGATGCAACACAATGTCTTAACAAAGTTCTCGAATCCGGCTGTCGGTACATTCGGATCTCCGAACTTGACGTCCTCGCCGTCCTGCAAATGCAGCACCGTGGCCGGCCCCATCTCGTGCTCGTTTTCGTTTTCCGCTATACCGTCAGCGTACTCGTCCGGAACATCGTCCCCGTCCCCCATGCCCACTTTGTTGATGGGGATTTGCGAGGGATCCGTTTCGGTGATAATCCATGCGGTAAAAAAGGACTGAACCAATGCCGCCACCAGCTCGCTTTCGGTATATCGCCTGAGCTGCAAAAGCGGTTCGATGACCGGTGCAAGATAGGTTACGCCCCTGTACTGGTCACAACGCTCGCTGTCCATGACCTGCAGAATGTTGGGAAGTCCGGTTTTTTCACCGTAGGCTTCCACGCGCGTCCACACCGTGGGCTCGCTTATGATCTGCAACGGATATGTGTTGCGGACATGGTAAGCGACGATCATGCCGTTCGCATCCACTTCAACGCCGTCGAAAATCTTGTTGCCTGTCGCGGTGTTCTTTCCATCCGTCATGGTGGGTATGCCCGCCCCTGCGCCGTACTTAACGGGAGTGCTTACGCGGTCGGCCTCAATCAGATGCAGTCTGAGCGTATACGGGTTCGCCGGCGTCGGAGCATATCGCTTGATCAGGGCAAATACGTCACCGCTCATGAGCCACGACTTTACAGCGAGCTGTTGAAGCCCCTCGAACGTGTTTACTCCCGTCGCGTCGCAGTTCTTCTTTTGGCTTGCCCAAAGGCGAAACTCCGCTTCGGTCTTCCGTTGCCATACTTTTGCCGCCTCCGGAGTAAGCCCCAGAACGTCAAGGTCGACCGCGCTTTTGAGCGTCAAGCCCATGCCGATAACCTTTGTGCGGTTCGTGTTGATTGCCGCCGTTGCCACGGGCGACGCCATATACAGCATGCGGCCGCGCTGTCTGAGGGTATAATTGTTCCAGTCTATATCCTCGTTGGGAGCACCGCTGTTCGGAAGAAACTTTTTGAGCGCACGGCGCGCCATGCTTGCCCCCGCGTCGCTGTATCCTTTGGCTTGATGCGCGCTCCGTATCTTGGAATGATGCCTGTACTGATTTCTGATGTTTTTGTTCATATCTCCGGCTCCGACATTGCACATAAAAAACAGGCTGCTCGGAGACGAAAGGAGTTAAACTTCGCCGAGCAACCTGCGGTAAACCCTTGCGGGTAATACCCTACCAATCACACGGGATCACCCCGAAAGCCTTTCGCGGTTTTCCCCCTTTGAGCTGTGCGGAGAGTTCGTCAACCTTTTTCTCCGCTTCCGATATTTCATCGCGCAGCGTATCTATGTCAAAGCGGGTGAGCTGTCGATCCTGAATCACGTAGCTTTTCACGCGACCGTCCAAAAGAGCAAGATAAGCAGCCCTTAGCTTTGTAAGCGCATCTTGATAAAACGCAAGCCGTGCGCGGATTTCGACTTTATCCATATACAATCACCTACCAATCGTCGTAATGTTTCTTCGTACTGGGTCCATCGGACTTCGGCTTACGGGCCTTCTTTGCGGCGGGTTTCGTCGCTGTCGCTGCCGCAGAGCTTTGGCCCGTCTTTGCTGATTTGAGCCGCCTGTCCGCCGCGTCGAAATCGGGCGCAAGCGCACGAACCGCCGCAAGTGCATAGTTGCGGCAGTCAAGAGCCTCGTTCCTCTCATGGCCCGGCAATTTTACCCACTCCCACGGTTGTTTTTTCTTGATGTTGTACTCAAGCCGCTCCGAAAGGAGCCCCGCAAAATACGCCGGGCCGTAATCGTCGCGGCGAGGGAAGTGGATGTACCTGCTGCCCGGTGTTTGCACTTTGAGATTGTCCGTGATGATTTGTTTTCCCGCGTCGACGCCGATACGATACTGCCAACACAGCCCCACGACTTTTCCGTCGATGACGATCTTCTGCTTTTTCGGCGGAGCGGTGTATGGATCGTCGTGCCTGTTGCTGCCGGCAATCGCAAATACATTTCTGCGAAGTCGCGCCGAGCAACGCAGCCTTACATCCTGCGTAAAGTGACCGCCCTCGTCCACGAACGTCAATGATATGCGCAGTCCCACGCCGGACGCGAATCTGTAAACGTGACTTGTGACATCATCGAGATCCGCCCAGACGTCGTCCTCGTCGGGACGCCCCATGATGATGCCCTTTTTGATTCCCCAACTTTCACCGAAATGCCCGAATCCGACAACCTCATATTCAAGGCGGTCGTCCTGCGTGTCCACGCCGCAGGTCAGTACGAGTACGCCATCGGGCAGCTCCGCTTCGTAGTCCTCGCGTCGTGCAAGCAGATCATCCTCATTTTCGAGATCGCCGCGGTTCTCCCACAGTTCTCCGAATCGGGTGTTGTATATGACCTGCAGCTTCCTTGAATCGCCTATGGCCTTGAGATAATCAAGGACGATTGATTCCCACGTTACCCACGGCGAAACAAAAGCGTTGAGCCAAAACGAACGAACGCCTTGTTCGTAAGCGGCTGGATTTTCCGCAATCCATTTTGCCGGCTGCTTTTTCATCTCCCGCTCGAAGCTTATACAGCCGCACTCGGGACACACATACCAAACACTCAGAACTTTGAACGTCTTTTCACCTGCAACAATTCGTTCCTCGTGTTCAAATCGGATGTCGGCGAACACAATATTGCTATGCTCGCCGCAATGAGGGCATTTCGTACACCATCTTTCCATGGTTCCCTCTGCAAACGATCTCGCTATCGCGCTCGCGTTTTTAATCGTGGGCGTCGAAACCTCCACGGCTTTCGCGTTGTAAAACGTGAGCTGTCTGGCGCGGGCAAGTTCCCACGGATCACCCTCGGTTCCTGCGCTCGGCGCCCACCGATCCCTTTCATCGCCTATGACGTATCTGATCGGCTTGGACGCGAGCGCATGCGCTTCCGTCGATCCGCACATCGTGAGGATGCCGCCCGGATACATCTTTTGCAAAATGGTATTCCCGCTGTCGCGACTTTTGGGATCGGATACTTTCTTGCGCAAAGACGGCGTATCTCTTATCATCGGCGCGATGCGCAACTTGGAATATTCCTTGCTGTCTATCGTTGTCGGGTGAATGAAAAGGATACTGCCCGGGTCTTGGTCAATGATGTATCCGATGACATTGTTTTCAAACTCCGACTTGCCGATTTGGGATCCTGATACCATGACCTCGCGCCGAACTTTGGGATCGGTAAATGCATCCATCGGCTCCTTGAGATACGGAGTTCGGTATGTTCGCCACGGCCCCGGCTCCGCGCTGGCCTCGGGCGACAGGCGCCGTTTTGTATCGGCCCATTCCGAGACGGTCAGATTCTCGGGCGGCTTTATTCCGGCAACCGCCCTTGCCACGACTTCGTTCAGGCGGTCTGTATCAGTCTTGTTCTTCGTTCGGATCACCGCCTTCCGACGCGCTCCATTTCTTGCGCTCTCGGACACGCTCTTCGTACTTTGCGGGGTCATACCTGTAACGCGACAGTTCGTCCATGACCTTGTAGACCTCTTGACGGATGGTTTCGGATGCCTCCGCAGGTGTTTCCGCACCTGCCGCATCCACCGCGAGACGCCCCGGAAGCGCGACGAGCATACCGCGAATCGCGTATATCAAATCCTCGGTCATGGCGGCAACGTCTTCGCTGCGGTGCATTTTGCCAAGCAGTTCTCTGGCCTCAAGTTTCGCCACGACAGCCTTTGATTTTTTGATGACGATTTCAGTGTCGAGCTTATCCTTTTCGGCCTCCGCCAGAGCTTTTTTCTCTTTGGAATCCGCGCGTCTTTCCATGTCGTCGCAATAGGCGCGCATCGCGGCGGTTTGGTCGAACATCGCGCCGTACGGAGTGGATCGCTTGTTGAGCGTACCCTGACTGACGAGCTGCCCGATCCATTGATTGCTCTTTCCCGTCATGGCGCAAATGTCGGCCGTCTTGACATACACGGGAGTGCCGGCACGCAGCACGTATACGGCGCCGTCCTCTACAATCACGTCCTGCTTTTTCTGAGCCGGCACAAATATCACTCTCCTTTAATTCCGAATTATTGCGCGCAGAGCACTCTTTCGTCCGACCAACCGAGCCTTACCCTCTTTTTCAGTTTGGCATAGGGAACGCCTGTTTCTCTTGCCCAATCGCTGACGGATTTTCTAACGCCGTCTTTGGTAAGATACACTGTATCGTTGCGGTTGTTCGCCTGTTCGTTACGGCCCGACCATCTGCAATTTGACGGTGAATAATCGCCGTCATTGTCGATTCGATCAATCGACAGGCTGTCGTTATATCCGTTCGCATGCGCCCATTCCCTAAAGGCTTCGTAGCTGGTTCGCCACTCGCCGCACATGCGGATTCCGCGACCGCCGTAGTCTTTGTACTCCTTACGCTTTGAATCCTCCGTGCGCCTGATGATGCCGTGGTAAATGCTGTACAGACGGGTTTTTGAATCGCCGTGAGTTACGTAACCGCCCTTCAAGCAACCGCAACTGCGGACGGCTCCCCGATTTAAGTTGCCGCAGTTGGCAGTGACTTCTTTCCCGCAATCGCATTTGCAATGCCACAATGATCTGTGCCATTTGTCAGTTCCGACACAGTTAATCGCGATCAATCTTCCGAAACGCTGGCCTGTCAAATCTGCGCGTCCCATAATGCTTCTCCTTTTCAAGACAAATTCCAATTAAAGTTCTGCGATTTTCGACCCGGAGCCTGACCCAGAAACGGGGTCGGCGAGCCCGCACAAGATCATAAAGCCCCAAAAGAACCTATTTTTTTACAGACACGGATCGCCTCCGCGTTACGGTCCTACGCCTTGGTGTACTCACATGTTATCTCATAGGTCATGTTGCTCGTGGCGGTGATCGCCGCCGAGCACTTGAACGCCAGTTTCAGTATGTCGCTGCCATCCACGAAGAATGAGCTGTTCATGCTTGCAAGCAACAAGCCCTCATACCATGCGTTGACCGGTGCGACAGTTCCCGTGCCGTCGATGTTAATGAAATTCCCATAGACATTGACGAGCATTTCCACGCCCGACATCAGCGTGATTCTTGCTTTCGTATCGGCGGCGGTTACAGGCATGGTCCCGGTGAACGTGCGCCTGTAAATCGGCTTACCGTCAATATAGGTTTCGCCCGTCGCGACTTCCGTGGTCGAATAGTCCAACTTCTTTTGTTTGGCGGCCAGTAACGTATCGACTTGAGCTTTAGTGTAGAGCTTGGTGTTCGTATCCGTTCCCAACATCAATACGCCATCTGCTTCGCTCCATTTCAGCAGAAGTCCGTTGTCTGTCATGCTCAATAGGCCGTTGGAGTTCAGCATTAACGATATGTTGCCCTCCGGGTCAATGGATATGGATGTTGTGCCGGTAAGCGTCGATAAGTCCTTGGCCGCAATCCAACCCACCTTGCCGGTGTCGTTGTCCAGTACGAATATCGCATATATGCCGGGCTCTGTGGGCAAGCGGTTAATCAGATACCAGTCGGCGGGCGTGAATTCGTCTATCGTCGGCTCATGGTCCCACGTCATTTGATGAACTGCCACAAAGATAAATCCGTCTCTGGCGATCTGCGCGTAGGTGCCGATTTGAGCGCCGCTGATCTGGTCGTCGCGCAAGTCCCACTGTGCCGGGTTCCAAGCCCCCGCGCTGATGTCCGTATTGGCTGTATAGGCTCTGGTGCATTCCGTGACTTCCGGCCAACCGTCCAGTGTTACCGCGCCGCGATAATGCGCCCTGTCGCCGGCCGAATAAGCCTTGCTTGCGCTGAACTCGCCGCCAATGAATTCGATTGCGCATACCGCTTCCAGTCCGCTGCCGTAGGCCGCTATGTCGATATCCAAGAACGCCGCACCAAACTTGTCCAATAAGCGAATATGGCCGCCGTGGGTGTCGTTGGTCAGTCCGTTCAGCCAACCGCCTGTATTGCTGTAGCTGAGCAGCTTGTCGTTGTCGTCTATACGGGACAGGCTGTCCCGCAGTTCATTTATTGCCGGAACCACAATCTTGCTGTCGGTATTAAGTGCGTCCGTATCGCCCAATACCTCTTTAATCGCGTGAATATCGAACTCCACGATTATCCGCACGTTGTCGAGGTCGCCCGATGGATTTCCGACAAAGTCCGTAACCGTCAGCCCCGGCGGTATGTGAAATTTGTTGTTTAACACATTGCCAGCATCATCGACAAGCGTCTGAACATACTCATTGCTTGTGTATGTGATCAGTTGCCCGTCCCGCGCAAGCACCGAGCCGTCATTGTGTACTATGGCCCATATTGCGCTTGTTGCAAGAAAGCTCGGAATGATTTGCAGGTACACCCAGTCGGTTGTGATCGAGCCGATTTGCGTTGTGGTGACCGTCAGTTGCCAGACAATTCTGTTCAGGGTGTCGGCGCCGATCAGGTTGTCGAGATACCTAATCTCGGCGGGTGTAAGCACCCCTACGGAGGACGGGGAAATGCCCCCAACCTTACCGCCTTCGACCCAAAGCAGCTTGCCGTCGTCTATGCCCTCAACGTCCGTGGCCTCGGATATTTCGGCCGGCCCCGGAGCGCCGTCCCGGCCATCGGTTCCGTCCGTGCCGTGCGCTTTGATACCTGTGTCGATATAGGCGTTGGCCACCGGGTCAAAAACTCTCCAAGTTCCCGTTACCGCGTCAACCTCCGGGTAGTTCACGGGTACGCCGACCAGCGCGGCGGCATCGGTGTAGTTTTTTGCTTTTTTTATGGCAAGGGCAAGAGCAATCAAATCCATCTCTACTGTACCTCCCACGTTCCCGCGCCGCTCAAGATATATACGTCCTGTGCGGCCACGCAGTAAGCGTCACTGCCCGGAGCGGCCGTGTCGAGGCCGGGAAGGTCGGTTACGTCGTCCGTCGTGTCGATGTACAGGTGTACCAGCTGTTTTCCTTTTTTCATGTATGTGGCATTCTCCCTCGGATAGATCATGGCCGTACCTCCTTCGCGGCAAAACAAAAAGAGCCCCGAAAGGCTCTTTCATTGGTGTATGGTCGAGACTTACCGGAAGCCTCGTCGCAGGAGCTGCTTGATGGCGTCCGTCTTGCTGCCGCCCTCGTCCGTAAGCGCTTTGATGGCGGCGATTATATCCCGGTCCTTTTCCTTGTGCAGTTGAACCGTGACAGCCTCGTAGGTCTTCGCGTTGTAGCGCGTTTTTGCGTCGTTCATCGTGCCCTCCGCTTGATGCGTAAGATGTTGCGGACGGACAGAATGATCGCAAGTACAGCCAACGCTATTGCGATATAGTATACAACTCTCATAATTGACATGGGCAACGGGCGTGGTATAATCTTAACTGAGGGGGTTTAGCTCCCCCTCAGTAGTCCTATCAGCGCTGCTATCAGTGCCAGTATTGACGCTGTCAGGCTGATGTAGGAAGCGGTAAGGTTTGCTTGGTCACTCTTGCTTCTCTTGCCGCTCCTTTTTTTCTTGCCCATTTCCTCACCTCCTGATACTATTTTACTATACATAAATGTATATGTCAAGAGGTTTTTAAAAAATATTTTAATTATTTTTTACAGCTTGGCAAGGAGCTCCGCGTTACTATACGCGGTCACGCCCTTTGTCATGATGTTGAGAAAGTCATCGCGTGTGCATTGCGCAAGAAGTAACGCGAAACCGGAAAACCTCCTTTCCAAAATAATAGCGGCCCCCTTTCGGGAGCCGCTTGGCTATGACAAGATTTTACTCATACAGCATACAACGGATTCATCGTAATGTAAATGCCCTCTTTTTGCCCTCTATTCTCGTTCGATCCACTGAATGCCGAAAAGGAGCGCACTCATCTTCTCGCAAGCTATGTCAAAATCTTTGTAAATCGTTCGAGTGTCAACGTTTTCACGGTCTGCGAGTTCCCGCGCGGATAGAGGATCATCGGTCAGACAAAAGGCGTCGAGCACGCGATATCTGCGCATATCTTCCGGTTTTTTTGACCCGGCACAAATAACCTTGTACGCTTCAACCATCGCGCTTATGTGGGTAAGTATGACGGCTGACTTGGCTCTGGAAACGACGATGGCCGAGACGTCGATTTCGGCGCGATCCTCCATGATGAGCTGGAAGAAATCAAAGTCCTCGGTACCTACCTCGGACAGTGACGCAATGGCATCGCCGGCGTGTATTTTTATCTCGCGATAATTTCGCATCAAGCGCTTCGTGTCTCTGAGGCGTCTGTCCGCTCGCCGCCTTTTTTCCTTTTGCTTCTCCTTGGCGTAAAAGTCGAGAGCCGCCTCGGCGCCGATCCGCGCCGCGTCCGATGCCTTTTTGCTGTCCGCTTTCACTGTGTCAACCCCTTAATCCTTCGTCTTTTTGTTCTGTTCCATGTGCTTGAATGAAGTTCTGCAACGGCGCATGCGGTGGTCAGTGTATCAATATCCCCATACGGTATGCCCATGTGATTGATTACCGCCCCGTGCTTTCTGGACACAAGCACAAGATTTTCAAGCGCGAAGTTTTGCTTGTTGCCGTCTGCGAACACGATTATATGGCTTTCGGGGATTTCTCCGTTTGTGGCCTCCCAAACCACTCGGTGTTTTAATCCCCATCGGTTCGGTTCGGCAACTTTTATCTCCACATAACCATCTACGTTGACACGTTCGGAACCGACGGGTCTGTGATTCGCGGGAATATTTCCGGGTTTGAACTCCGACGCCGGGCTGTAATGTTCACCTTTTTTGCCTTTGTTGTGAGGAACGTTTCCTTTCCGGAATCTGCCGTCAAAGCCGGTTCTCTTAATTTTGTGATTTGCCAGTGCTCCTTTGATTGATGATTGCGAGTAATCCGTATCGAAAAATTCATTAAAAAGCCTCACCGTCTCGCAAACCTTATATGACGTGTCGGCCCGAAGCCACGCAATCATTTCTTTTGTGTATTTTCGCATTTCGGTTCCTCAAGCAACATCGACGGCGCTCTGAAATCGGCGTCAATGGAATTTGACATCGCCGTAGCCGCTCTCAACGCCAGAGTGCCGGTTCCGATGATCTGCGATGCGACACCCGTTATGGCACGCGCCCTTTCGATCTCTTTTGTCAGTTCGTCACCCTTCAGGTCTTCATCGCCGAGTCTTTCTATTTCGGCGAAAAGATGGTTGTTCAAATCAATCAAACGATTTTTCATGTAAATGCTCCTTTTAATCGTGCCGTTATCCTGCGCAGGAACCGCAGCACTTTTCGCCATCGAGGATATCTCGGCGGAGGCAATGTCAATACCTGCTTGCTGCCGTCCGGGAAATACAGTGTTGCGCCACATGATGGGTAACCGTCATCGCAGTACCCCGTATGATATCCTCCGCATCTCATACATTTATCAGGCATTACGCATACCCCCTTGTTTTGGCGTGTTCGTGCCAGTAGTCCTCTGTGTAGTTGCCCACTTGATATATTGCGCCGCTTAATGGGCTTTCTACCCTTACCTCGATTATGGCTTTGTCCTGTTTCTCCCAGATTTGATCGCGGATTTCGTCGAGGGTTAACAGGTTGCCGTTTCCCATAATGCGTTCCGCTTCTTTGTCGTTGCGCCACGACCGGGCTTTTATGGGCACAGGAGCATAGTTGGCTGTTATAGTCAGTATGTTTATGCTGTCGTCGCGCAGGATGACACGTTTTCCGAGTTCGACGGGGTGTGGGCGTTCCTGATCTTCGACAGGTCGGTAGTCGTCGGTTATGCGGGGCTTATCGCCCCACGCGGCAAGGCATTCTTCCCGGCTCAAAAAGTAGTTTTTGCCGATATTCCCCCACGACAAACCGCGTGTCATCGGCATGGAATTGAACATTAAACCGCCCTCCGCCGGATGTTGCTCTATGCTATGCGGCGTCGGCGACCAATAGACCTTACCGTGATACGGTTTCCCGCTCATGCACCACAGTACGGTTCCAAGCGGGTATTTATGCCTTTGTTCTTCGTTGTATGCCTGTACTTCGAATTTTGCGTTCATCATTTGACCTCTCTGCTCTATAATTTTCTAAGGCTCGCCGGGTCCACCGGGAACCACGGGCAATCGATGTCGATGTATACCATGCGCGTATACTCGTAGCTTGTTTTGGGCGGATCCTTTACAAACCCTATGACGGTGTGCGGGGCGAATTTTGCTCCGTGGTCGTTGGTGTATTCCACTTTGTCGCCTCTTTTGAAGCCGTAAGCTTCCTGTATGCCGCCCGTGACGGCGGGATCGTTGGCAGGGTTATAGTGCATCCTCATTTCCTTTCTTCGACGATTTTTCGTTTTTCGTATTGATATTTCTCGTGTTTAATGATAGTATATAGTTACATGGGATTCAATTGTACGCTTGTACGCCTCCGCATCGGGCCGTAGCCTCGCGGGGGCGTCCTTTATGTGCCGCTCTCATCTTGATCCAGCCCGTCCAACGCGCCCGACAGCACCAAGGCCACGGCCTCCACCAGTATTACGTATTGCAATAAGGATATCTCAGGGCCGTAAAAATTCACGCTTTTGTCAGGCGTATCATCCGATCTTTGACCGCCCGTCTTTTGCATCGCTGCGAGCGTCAACCGATCAACCGCGTTTTTGAGGGCTTTTACGCTTGGCTTGTGGCCTCCCTTTTTAAGATGCGACCACATATTATAATCCAAATTTGCAGACATCATGGGTTTATCCTCCTTTGCGAACTGACATCATATGATCATATTATTCTGGCGCTTGGGGCGAATTCCCCATAGTATTTTTCTTCTGCATCTTTTCTGTGCCTCACGGCTTCATCAACGGTTGTATAATTTCCAAGATGGATTTCTTTTCCGTCCACCACTATCCTCGTATTGTATTTGCCGTCCTTTGTGAGTCGCACTCCTTTTATGCCAAGTGTATTTGTCTTTTTAATTCGCAGGTTTTTAGCGTTTTCGGCTTGCGTACAAACTCGAAGATTTGCCTTTCTGTTGTCGAGCGGATTGCCGTTCTTATGGTCCACAACCAAACCCGAACATATTTGTTCTGCGAGGATATACCGATGCATTTTTGTAACCTTTCCCTTGATGTTTGCAACGGCATATCCGGTTTTCGATATACACCACGAATATTTGCTCAAGCGTTGATACTCGTCCGTATCGGCAATGATAACGCTGCCATTATGCGTTTTTATCGTGAGCATATCCCCGTCAGTTTCAAAGGAATTTTTACTTTTACGAGGTTTTCCGTACGGATGTCCGTATGCTTTGACACTTTGATAATGTTTATTGCAATACGGCACATTGTTCACGCGCGCACTGTATTGTTCGCCGCAGACAACACATTTTAGGTTTTTTGCTTTCATACGGCATACCCCTCTATTTCCGTCAGGGTAACTTCCACGCGCGCCCGATCACCGTAAATTTTTTTTACGGACAGCATACAAATCTGTGCGTCATCTCGGTATGCTATGCCGTTGAGCGCATCCAAAATCGCTTTTGCTATATTGTCGCAATCAGCCTTTTTCGTATGCGGTTCAATCCCGGATGCCATGCGTTGTTTTGTTTTTTGACTTGCCGATTTCGGTATCGGAAAAACCGCAACGATCTCTGCCTTTATCGCTCCGGAAAGCATGTTCGGAATTTGCTCTTGCCTGTAGGACATTTTCACAAGGTTTTCGTAAATTACGGTTTTGTCCGGTGTATACGTCCCGACATGATTTCCTTTTCGGAAGAATCTCGGCCGCTGTTTCCCTTGCGGCGCGCCGAGGACGTTAAATGTAACCCTCATTGATACGATCCTCCTTTCTTTTGCTTGCACCGATCGGACACACATCAGCCGGATAGTTGTGGTCGTAGCATGCCTTTGGGCGCTCTCTGTATATGCCGCACAGGTTGTCTTGCGTAAGATGCGGACATCTCACGCCGCGAGGCTTCACCGTGCCGTCATTCAAAAGTATTTCAAAAAACGTGCAACACTCGCCGCAATGCAAGCACTTCATTGTGATTTTCCTCCTCTACCACGTTACCGTTTTATCCACGAGTTCCCGCTGCTCCGTAGCGGTGCGGCGCGTATATATCCGGGTCGTGTCTATACTTTCGTGGCCCATCAGATCGGCCAGAAGCGCAAGGTCCTTTGTTTGCTCGAAAAAAGCTTTCCCGAACATGTGCCGGAACGAGTGCGGATGCATAACGGTCTTGTCGATGCCGTACCTCTTCCCGATACGATTCAGGCGAAAACGGATACCCTCACTTGTGAGGGCTGCGTCATGACTCCCGGGCGCGTTACCCGTAAAGAGATAGCCTGACTCTTTTCCCGATTCCGCAAGCCACAAAAGAGCCGCTTTGCGCAAATTCTCCGGTATGTAAATACGGCGCATCTTTGTCCCTTTGCCGTATATATCTACATGTCCCGCCTGCACGTGCTCCGCTTTAAGCTTGGCAAACTCAGCGACGCGCGCGCCCGTCGCGCCGAGGAACCAGATCAAGAAATAATCTTGCAGGTTTCCGTCTTTTTTTAGCTTCTTTTTCAGAAATTCGTAATCGGCCATGCTTATAACATTGTCAAGGAAAGGCTTCTGCTGAATTTTAATAGTTTGAAGCTTCAGGGCATCCTTTTTCAGATATTTCAGGTAAGTGTTCATCGCCGTTATTCTTACACAAACCGTTCTCGGAGCGTAGCGATCAATCAAGTCGTTGCGCCACACGGCAAGATTCCTGCGGTTTACCTCGCCGTAATCTTTCAGATACTTCGAAACCGCGAACCTGTAAGAATCTATCGTGTGCGGGGACGCGCCGCCGCGCTCCAGCTTTTTTAAGAAAAATTCAATGCCGTTGTCTTCCGGCGCGATTTTAAGCGCGGTATTGTTTTTCATTGCTTTCGTCCTTTCTCAAAATTTTCTCGATCTCCGCGAGCGCCCTGTTTTGCTCCGACAAAAGCCTGTCGCGCTCCGCTTTGTATATCCGTATCATTTCGAGCGGCGGAGTGTTTGGGTCGAACTCAAACGTCGGCGGTTTTTTTCGTTTCAACGGTTTTCTCCTCCTGCTTTATTGCATATTCGAGCAGCGCCGCAAGAGCGGCCTCCGCTTTCGGTATGCTTTGGGCGGATTCTCTGATCTCGTCGAGCGTTTCCGCGAGCGTCACGTTTTCGTCGTACTCAAAGACTTTCTTCCTTTTCCCCATGATCAAGCCTGTTTCCTGATCTTGATGATCTTCGTGCGGATCGACGTTCCTGATTCCTTAAACGCCCCCTCCGGCACGTCGACGATCTCGGCGTCGAGACCGCAAATCCACTCCCCGAACTCCGTTGATTTTCTATCCTTGCGGAAAAACGGTCCCGGACTGCACACGGCCACGAGGATGCCGCCGGGTTCAAGAAAGTCGTATGCGTGTCTGATATGAGCAATGTCCTGCTGCTTCGTGAAGGGCGGGTTCATGAGTATGCGGTCGAATCTCACGCGGTGCGGGTCGTCGTCGAAACAGCCGCCCTCCAAGGTCAAGAAGTCCGCCCACAGAATCTTTACGTCAAACGGCATGGCCTCAAGATATATCTCCATGCCGGTATTGATCTCGATACCGAACAAGGCCGTGACCCCTCTTTCGCGCGCCGCGACGAGCAAGGCCCCGTCGCCGCAGGACGGTTCGAGCAGTATGCTTATGTGCGACAGCTCCGCCATGTCGCACATAAGATCGGCGGCCGCCGGCGGCGTCGGGAAGAACTGAAACGTTTTTTTCATGTCTTCCGTTTCGCCGGTCATGAGCATGACCTCAAATGCATCCGAAATGTCGTGATCGAACACGTGGCCTTTCTTTGAGCGGTTCCACTTGCCGCCCAGATTCGCGAGGCATTTGTTGACCGCTTCGTATGTCTTGCGGTCGAGTTGCCCCTCGGGGAGGTATACGATATCGCCCACCACCAGACTTTTTTGCAGTATTCTCAATATTTCATCGTTGATTTTCACTTTATCCTCCTTGGTCTAAAATCGAGTGCGGCAGGAACCCCGACTCCTCCTGCGGCCACGGAATTACACCCGCCTTTCCGAGCGCGCTTCACCGGTTTGCTATTTTACGGATTTTTTCCGGTTGGGTTACCGTCTGGCTTCAACCCCGCTTTCGCGGCGCACTCGGTTTTACTAATCTTTGCTCACAAATGTAATCGGGATTATCATTTCGGGTAAAAAGTTCACTTCGTAATGATATTTGCTCACGTCCGCGCCGCTGATGTCCTCAACGACGTAAAGCGTCCATTGGTTCAACCCGATGAAATGCTTTTTATATTCACCGGGTCCGGTTTCGCAAATAACTTCAAGTTGATTGTCGCCTGCGTCCACCGATATGCTGAACGCCGCCACAAGTTCAAACGTAGGCTTGTCCGTTCTGGCGTTGATAACCGTCAACCGGCGTATCACGTTGAAATTATCGGCTTCAAGTGATACATTGTACGATACTCTGTCCGATTGCCTTTCATTGCATCCCGCAAAGATTACAATGGCGGCGACAGCAATGAGCAGGATGGCGAGCAGTTTGATTTTCCTCATGTTGTTTCCCTCCGTACCGATAATAAAAATCAATCTCCGGGCAGCGTTTCGCACAGCTCCGCTTCCGCGTCGGATATGACGTAGCCGATAGCTTCCAACCGCCCGTACAAAGCCGCATAAGTTTCCGATACCCAACTGTCATTGTTGTCCTCCGCAGCGGAATATGCGGACACAAGCAATGCGCGATAAAACTCACCGCTTTCAAGCATCTCTTTCAGCAGTTCTTCGGCGGCATAGTGCGTATCGTAATCCATGCCGTCGTTCGCGTCCTCATCGGGGTTGTAATTCAGAATATCAAGCAGTATATTACTGTTTATAAATCCATCCCACGAGAATACACCAAAGAACACATGAACCGCGAAAGCGGCGATTTCTTTTGAAACCTTCTTGCATTTGGCCTCGGTCATGCCCTTTATGAAGTCGGCCCGCGCATCGAATGCGGTTTGGCGTTTCATCTTCCGTTCCTCACGCTCGCGCTCTTCCTCGGCGCGCATTGCGTCGCGTTCAAGCTTTTCGGCGAGGTCGGTACTGAGCAGCTGCGCATAAAAGTGAAAACCGCTGTCGGAGCATCTGTAATAATATTTCCGCGTTTCGGAATCATCAGGAACAGTAACCTCTTCACTGCCGTAAATGCTCAAATGCCGCAGATATGTTGTGTCCGGGGGCTGCGCGTTCACCTCTTCGGCAAACGATTTTAGGATATTTTTAATTTCGGTCTTGCGCGGCCCGGCCTCCTGCTTCTGTTTGGCCTGCCGAAGCGCCCAAGTGAAATTATAGTTTCCAAGCACGTCAAGCAGTTCGGCCCTCACTTTGGGATCGTCAATCTTTTCGATTTCGGCGAAATCAAGCAGAGTGGCGCCGCGTTCAAAGGCGCTCTCGACCTTATCCCGATCATGCGACAAAAGACTGACGCGCCGCCGCACGGTCGTTTCCGAAAACCCCGTTCTTTTCGTGATGTCGGCAACCGTTTCGCCGAGGTTGAGCATCATTTGGATGCCCTCGGCCTGTTCGAGATATGTCAGATCGGTGCGAAGCGCATTCTCTGCGAGCATCGTGGCAATCTGCTCTCTTTCGTCCATATCGGATTCGACGTAGGGGACGGTTTTGAGTCCCGCGAGCTTCGCGGCCGCCAGACGGCGATGGCCGATGACCACCGTATAGATGTCGTCCGCATTGAGCTGATCGGCGGTCAAGTTGCTCGGATCGCCCGCGTATCCTTTGATCAGCGTTAGGTTCTGCAATACGCCCTTGACTTTCATGCTCTCGGCAAGCTCCGTAAGGTCGCCGAGTTCTCTCCTCGGATTGTGCGGGTGAGGCAGTATCTTTTCAATTTCGATTTCCTGATATGTTGTTGCTTTCATTGCGATAACTCCTTTCGCCTTGTGAAAGTCATTTTCCTTTCGGAACTATGCCGGGCGGCATCTTTTGAGATGCCTTGATCCCGGCTTCAACTCCCTGCCTGTAAATGCCTTGCAAATACTTTTCGAGCGTCTCTCGGTTCATGTGCTTGATATTCTTGTAGTCATCACGCCTCAGCGTCGTCGCCGTCTCCGTCGTCTCCTTGCTCATGGTCATCCTCTCCGTCATCTCCATCCGCTCCGTTTTCGTAGCTGTCCTCAAGCGGTTCGCGATCATCTGTCGGGAAATCCTCCATTGACAGCGCCCCGCTCGTTATCTTCTTGAAAATCTCCCTGAAAAAGAACTGCAACCACATGGCGTGCATGTTCTTGTACAGGTTTTTGATTTTGGAAAACAGCGCGTCGTCGATGACAAATGTTTCCGACGTTTTGTACGTCAGTACGCCGCCGTCATACGCAAATTCGATGGCGGCGTCGGGGCTGCTGTGATCGTCCTCGCCGATGATACCCTCCATGCCCGTCTGTTCGCTCATGCCGGCGTTCGGGCAGATGGTGAGGGTGATGGGATACGCGTCACGCTGAAACCGGAAGATCAGGTTGTTTTCGTCGCAGATGCCCTGCAACTTTTTCTTATAGGCCTCGTACTTGTAATACTCACTCATGGCTTGCTCCTCTCTTAAAAAACATCAAAATTTATACTGATAGCAAAAGACGTGATCTCCGATAACTCCCCAAACTCGGTCATTCTCTCCCGCGCGGGAAAAGTACACAACGTCGGCGGGAAGTATCGACGGGCCGCGCAGCGCCGCAAAGATCGCGTCGTAGTGCTCTTGCGACGGCTCCGTCGCAGCCGCGGCTCCGATTGATGAAAACTGCGGCTTTGCCGTTCCCGCGCCTCGATACAGGACATCATGAATCGTGTCGGGGAAATTGCCGGCTATCACTCGATTCAGGATCACTTCGGCCACGGCCTGCCGGCCGGCGTCGCTCTGGTTCCCCGCCTCCAAGCGGACAATCGCGGCAAAGTCACGCAGTTCGGCGTCCGTCATGGTTACACCGGCGTACCTCTCCACCGTCGCTTGAGCTTCGGGCCCTACAATTCCGGCGGGTGAGGTTGTTTCGGGTACATGCTCCGACATTGGCACGGGTTCCGGCTCCGTCAAGGTTATTTCCGGGGCCGGTGTCGCCGGGGCGACCGGCTGCGTTTCGGGCGGTGATTGCGCCGTGACGGGCGCTACCTTGTCCGGTACCGGGAAATCTCTCACAGAGGCCGTCACGCTTGTTGCAACAGCGCATAAAATCAGCACTGTGCAAAACAATCTTGCCGGTCGGCATCGCCGGTGTCTTTGTCTGCGCGTTCTTCTCAATGTTTCCTCCTCAGTCGTCTGTTTTCGCCCTCACACTTGCAGATGTTGGGGTAGCACATGTCATAGATTCGGCTGCCCGTCGCCTCGTCGATGTCGGTGATTTCTTTCAGGCTGTATTCGCTCGAAAACAGCGTCGCCCTCTTGTTGATATAGCGGTTGTTGATTATGCTGTACATGATCTGCAGGTCTTGCATGGGGAACTTGTCGCCGTTCTTGGCGAGCTTGTAAAGATCGTCCACGTACAGCACTTTCACACGCGACAACTCCGCGATCTTGCGCTCGTACGCCTCCTTGTCGTACATGACGGATTTCAGCTTCTGTATCTCGCCGCGGTAGGAAAAGTACCTGTGCGGCATAACGGTCTGCCTCGTGATCTCCTGACACACGGCTATGCAGATATGCGTTTTGCCCGTCCCGGATTTGCCGAAAAAGCCCAAGCCAACGGAGTTTCGCGTTTCCAGAAACGCAGTGGCAATGTTCCTCATCTTCGTGGCCTCGTCGGTATCGACCAAGAAATTGCCGAGTGACATTTCCGCATACTTCTCGTAGTCAACACCGCTTTTTTTGAGCATCCGGTCTATTTTCGCCGGCAGCATGCAGTCGCAATCCCTGACATTCTCGTAAATCAATCCGTTTGACTCCGACGTTCCCCAGATTAGCCCTGTGCCTTTGCACTTCTCACATTCAAAATTCAATCCCAAGGTCTCTTACCTCCCTCCCTTCGGCTGACAATATCGGTTCGCGACCGCCCGGCGGATCAGGGGGATCCGGCTCATCCTCCCATCCTCGGGCATTAAGCCACGTTGCGGGGTGGGGGATGTATTTGCCGCCGTCCTCTTTCCAGTCGCGAGATTGCTTTGTTCGCTCTATCGCTTTGAACATTTCAGCCAAAAGCGCATCGTCGGCTTTTAATTTTTTCCATGTTCGTTCCGCTTGCCCTTTGCTTTTCTTTTTCGGGTAAGCTTTCCAGAACTCCTTGAACAATTCGGCTTGCTTTTTCGACAGCTGCAAAGTCTTGGAGCGGATTTCGTTTTCTCCTTGGGCCGTTTCACCCGTTAGGCTCTCGTTTGCTTCATCTGCCGCGTTGTCGGATTCGTCGTTCAAGTCCGTGGCGGTTTCGCTGTCGCGCAAATCGTCGGATTTGCGCATATGTACTTGACCTTGATCTTTAAGGTCAAGGTCTTGTTTTTGTATTGTATTGTTACCTGCGACTTTCCCGCGACTTTCCGGCAGAATGTCGCGCGACTTTCCTGCGACTTTCCCGCGACTTTCCGGCAGAATGTCCGCAAAATCCGATTTGGTTCGTTCTTCGCGTCTTCTGCGTCGGTCCGATTCCGTCTTGTCCAAATATTTGAACCAATTGGACTGCCAGTCGTCCCAATCGTGCAAAGTGTAAGCGCCGTCGCTTCCCGCATCGACCCACCCCGATTCCACGAGGGCATTCAGTAGCGTCCGCCCGGGCTTTCCGTATATTATTCCGTCCGCGATTTCGTCCTCAGTGGCGTCTTGAATGCGGCCGTCACGGTCTGCGTTGCGGATGCACCATTGCCAAAGCGATACAAGTATCCCTATCGCCTCATGGCGGTTGCAACCCAACAGGCGCGCCAGTTTGCGGGTTTTTGGGTGGTCCGTCACTCCATCGTGAACGCTTATCCATGCCATGTTGCTCAAACCTCCGACGTTCTTGTCTGCCAAAGCATATATGCGGATTCCTCTTTCATGCCTCTGCCAGACGACGCCCCACAAGCGGAGCATTCGATGAAAAAACCGCAAAAATCATTTGTGAACGGTTCGTAATCTTCCGTAAGATACAACTCTCTGTTGCCACAGAATGGACACGGTTCTGCATCCGTATGTGTTTCCCAAAAGACGCTTGATTTATCTTCCGTTGGCATTTCCGCTCCTTTCTTTTTCAAACGGAGCCGCCCGCGCGGTGAGAGCGGCCCGCTGCTGCTAAAAAGGTATGTCGTCGTCCTCTTCAAGTTGCTGATATCCGCCCTCGGGCGGAGCGGGGGATGCGGGGTTTGCGGGCGCTGCGCCCGGAGAACCGCCGCCCGATCCCTCCGGCTTGCTGCCGAGGAACTGCACCCGCTCGCCGATGACCTCCGTGGTGTAGACCGTCGCGCCCTCTTTGTTCTTGTAGCTTCCGGTTCTGATGCGGCCCTGCACGGCGACCTGACGGCCCTTTGTGAGATACTGCCCGCAGTTTTCGGCCTGTTTTCCGAACACCGTGACGCGCGGAAAGTCCGTCTGCTTTTCTTTGTCCGCCGCGACGGGCCTGTCCACGGCCACCGTGAAAGACGCGATGGCCATCTGATCGGCGGTGTAACGAGTCTCCGGATCGCGCACGAGTCTGCCGATAAGCACAACGCTGTTCATATTGCCTCCGTTTGCCCAGAGCGAGAACGTTTTTTATCGCTTATTCTTTTCCGGGTTTCCTCTGTGCGCACAGCTCCAAGATGATGCAAAACAGTGTGCGCGCCCTTTTCCATAAGGCATAAATTCTCAATCCTATTATCTGTTTTGTTTCCGCTGATGTGATGAATACAACAATTGAGAGGAATCTTTATGCCGGTTTCGCGTTCCCATACAGCAATATGCTCCATAACATAGCCTCCTGCGTCTGCTCTGTGATGACCTTTGCGTAAAATTTGGCGATAACCTTTTTTCGTGTAACGTATGCCGCCTTTCCAACTTGCGCCTTTGCTTCCTACGCGAACTTCCGACCGATTGGCGAATTCTATTTCAGGAGTTTTGCGCAATCCGAGACTGTATGCTTTTTTGTAGATAGCTTGACGACTTCTGGACGGGAAAAGCGAAGAAAGCCCATCATTTGTGACGCAATTATAATTACGCCTGAGTCGCTCGATTTCCTTATCTGTCCACGCAGTATGTTTGCTATTCATCGCTCTTGCCTCTCGCTTTCGGTTCAATGCCGAGAGCGATAATCAGCGAATCGCGCAGGTTATACGATTCGGCGCCCTTTATCAGCCGTACGGCAACGTCGCGCTCCGTTTGCGCGCGGATAAGTTCTTCGTAGCGCCTTACCGATATCACAATGCAGTCGTCGTCATCAACCGCGATACCGAGTTTGTTTTCGGTGACGGATGCCATTACTTTCAGGACATTGCTGACGGTGCTGTCCTTGACGGTTTCGGTTGCGGTTTCTTGGCTTTTTTCCGGTTCTAACATGGTTTTAATCCCTCCTTGAAATCAGTTGCTGCTGTAATGACTTTTTTGCATTCGGCAATATCGAACATGCCGATGTGCGTTTTCTTGATGGGTATTCCGAGCTGCCTTGAAAGCCACGCATACGCTTCGCGTCGCGTAAAACTCCCGAACCTCCACAGCTCGTCAAATGCGGCATGGGCGGCATTTTTCCACCGTCGCAGTTCTCTGTTTGCGAGCCGGCCGAGGGGCTTGTCGGTGCCTTTGTGGACACCGACGTAAGCGTCGCAGTCACGGCAGAGATATATCATGCCGTAGCTGCGTCCGTAGACGGTTTTGCTGTCCGTGTACTCTGCGGCTCGGCCGCAATAAGGGCAGACTACTTTCATGTTCGCTCACCCCATTCCTGTGAGTATCGCGCCAGTTCACTCGGCGTGGCCGTTTCGATTCCGAGTGCCTTGGCGTCCTGCACCAGACAATCAATCAGATTACTCATCTGCTCGCTGTCGTAGGTTGATGATCCGTAGTAGAGGATCACGTTGGTACAGCCGTCGAGCTTGCTTTTCACCGTTTCGGTCTGCCACCCGAGACCGTTGTGACCCCATGCGCGCCTCAGCCTTTCGACTGCCGAATCCTTGACGCATACCGTTTCGGACACGCCGCCGACGTTTCTGACAGCTTCGCGGTAGACCGTCGCTTTGTCGGCTCCGATACTCGCGGCAATCTTGTCGATAAGCACCCATGAGTAGGCGTTGGCATCGAGTGACCGAGGCTTGCGGTACTTCTTGATCTCAATGCTCACTTCCCCGGCTTTGAGAGCATCGTACCGTTCGCGGAAATCTTCCCGCACCGTTACGGTGATATGCTGTTCTCCGCGTTCGCCGAAAGTGAGATCGCGCAACTGTCCTTTCATAGCGCAAGCCATTTCTCCTTGTACACGTGCATCAAGTCATAGACTTTCAGCCACTCAAGGAAATCTTTTACCGTGGGTATAATGCTCCGCGTATTTTCGCGGAAATACGTTTCCGTCCAGACATCCGTTCCGTCGCTCACAAGGTATCGGAACTCGGTTGCTTCCGGCACGAGCGCAAAATAAAAAGGATGTTGCGTGCTGTCGTAGAATTTACCCACATCGTACTTGCCAGAGTATTTGATATCGTAGATTTTGCCGGCCTCCAATGCGTCGAGGCGACCGTAAAACAACAGCGACAAGTCCCCGACCATGAACTCACGCCGCGTCCTGAATTGGAACTTTGCGCCCCGCAGGGTATGGGCGACCTTTCCGGCCGCCTCATACCAACGGTGAGATGCATCCCCTTTACCGTCTGCGATGTCCGTCACAAGGTTCTCGAAGTCTATGCCTTTCTGCATGGCCTCGTTCGGCAAGGACGGTTCGCGATTAAGCGTGGAAAGGAATTCCGCATAGCTGTCGCGTTCGCTCGTCGCATCCTCGAAAGGATTTTCTTTAAGGCTGTAAAGCCACGAAGAAAGCAGAGAATGCGTCATAAGATACCGCTCCATTATTTCGCCCCCTTATCCTTTGGCGGTGCGTTGGTATACGATTTCAGCACTTTGTCATACATCAGGCCCGCTTTCTTGATTTTGGCGTTCAGTTCTGCGCCGAGTTCCTTTTCCGACGTGAGCGCGTGCTTGAGCTTCTTGAAAGGCGGGATTGCGAGATTCGCGGTTTCCGCGTCGACTATGGTATTGATGATTGCGCGGCCCGCAGTCATCACCTCGTCGTATGCCGCCTTTTGCTCGGCGTTTTGCTCGACTTCCTTTGCGGAAAGATCGTTGTACTTTGCAAACAGCCTCACCAGAAAATCGTTCGGCGCGGTCTGCGTCAGTTCGGGAATCTTCATCACGCCGTTGATGCCGCGCGTTCCCTTGGCGAAATACCGCTCACAGTTGGAAAAACCGATTGTGCGGTCGTGGCCGTAGATTTCCACAAACCCGCCGAGATCCATGGGCTCCCACACATTGTTCTTGGTCTGGCCCTCGACCTTGATGCGCAAGCGCGTACTGTCGCCGTCTTTGTCCTCTATGGCGTGGAAAACGATGACGATATGCTTGTCGAGTTCATAGAAGCAGTAGTCCATGAGGCGGACAAACTCCTTGCCGACAAAGCCGTAGCCCTTGAGCGCGAGCGATCCGTCGCGTTGGCCGTATTTCGGATCTTTCTTGATTGCCCAGAGCGACATCAAGGATATGAGCTTGCCGCCGGTGTCGAACACGAGCGTGTCATAGTCCTTGAGGTTCGCGGGTACGAGATCGGACAGTATCTCATCATAGGACGCCGGCTGTATGTAGGGCTTGCGATAGCGCGGTTCCACACGGTCAATGCCGAAGTCCACGTCGATGTGCAGAGGCTTCGGTGCCGAGAGCGCGAGGGTCGATTTGCCGATACCCGGGTACCCGGCAAGAAGAATGCGGATTTTCTTTTCGCTGTCTTTTAAGTCGTTGGGTTGCTTGATCATCTTTTACTCCTTTCAATGCGAGGGATATTGCTACCGAAGTTCGTACATATACCCCTTATTCACTAAGAATTCTTCCAATGTTTTCAGTTGCGTCACTGTTCCGTACACGGTGAGATCGGCCCTTTGCGTCGTACCGGGGGCTACCGGTCCGTACTCCGCGACAATAGTTTCGGCGGCGGGTTCAACGTCGATACCGGTGTCGTCGTCATCGTCCGTATCATCGGCCCTGAACGGCTCCGGTATTTCGCTCTCCGGCATTTCGTTCTCCGATTCCGGTATTTCGCTTTCCGTCGCCGCCTCGACCTCTGCGGCTCTTTTCGCCGCCGCCGCCTCCGCGCGCTTGCGCTCGGCTTCAATGGCTTCGTGGCGCTGCTTCACGGACGTGATCGCGCTCACCGCGTTCAGCGACTTCTTGTATTCGACAAGGATTTCCTCCTTGTACTCCTGCGTGTCTATGAGCGTCAACCCATCGGCAATGCCGTCGACAAACTCTGCGACCATGGACTTCATGCTCTTGGCATTGGTCGAAAGCCCGACCTGCAGGCCCATTTTGTCGAAAGTGAGAAAGTCGATGTTTTTGCTCTTTGCGTACTCGTCGAAGTATGCGGCGATCTCCGCGCGTTTTTCTTCCCTCACGACATTCTCAACCTCGTCTATGCGGGATTTCAGCTCAGCGTCGGCGGGCGCGTACACGTCTGTGACACAGGCCCGGTAAACCGCCTCAAACTGATCGTAGGGAGCCATGACGGTTTTCTTGACCTCCTTGCGCTGCGCTTCGAGTTCCTTGAAGCCGCTCGACAGCTCGGCGCGGATCTTCTTTATTTCTTTGACCGTTTCCTCCGTACACTCCAGAGCAAGGGCCTCTTTGGTTCTGGTCTGGATTTGCTCCTTGATGGTTTTCAGTCGCTCCTCGATGATAGGCAGTTGCTTTACGACGATAAGTTCTTTCTTTGTTGCCATGACTTACTCCTTTCGTTCGGCGCTTTCGCGCCCGTTGAGATAGGTTTTGATTTGAGCGGCAAGCCACGCTTGCATGGTATCGTACCCGTCAGCTTTTACGTGCTGTTGCAACAGGCGAAATTCGCTCTCTTCGAGACGGCAGGACACTCGACATGTCAGCCTATGTCCGCCGCTCTTTTTTTGTCTCACGGCCTCCTGCGCGAATTTTGCGATAAGCGCGTCCATAGCGTCGCGCTTCAGCTCGATGCCGTACAGTCGGCCGTGCTCGCATTTGCTTTGCAGTGTTTTGTCGTACTTGGGATATTTCGCTTGTACGACGGCCACCATGTCCTTGACGGGGATGTTGTGGTTTACGCGGAGATCGCGCAGCTCGTCGGCCATTTGTTCACCTTTCAGACTTGACATCTCTACGCAAGACCGGTAGAATGATGGCAGTCAAAACGCTCTTTCTTGAAGCCGTCACCGTTGCGCCGGGGCGGTTTCTGCTTTTCTGTCGGGGGGGGGTACATGCTTTCCAAGGATACGCCGAGGGCGTCCGCGAGCTTTTGCAGGGATTCCGTTCCGGGCATATACCTCCCTTGCACGTAATCCTTAATCGGCCCGGAGCTGATGCCCGTTTTCCGGGCAAGTGAGTTCAGACTTAATCCTCTTGCTTCAATCAATGACTTCAAATGCCGTGAGAATCTTTCTCTGTACGCATGAATTTCTCTTTGCGCATCGGGAACGACCCAAGGAAGACACAGGGCTACTCTTTTTCTGAATTCTTTAGCAGTACGACTGACCGTTGAGGTTGATACACCTATAACCGGGGCTGCTTCTCGCATAAGGAAGCCGCTCGCAAGGAAGCAAAACACTTCTCGCTCCGTAGGTGTTGCCATTTGCCACAGCGCATTGAGACGAACAGCCGAATCAACCAAATCAACCACATCGCGCCCGGCCGGGTCGGCAACAACATCAGCGAGGATTAAGCCATCCTTGCCGGGAATTTCACCGTATAAACTGAAAGTCGGAGCACGTCGCTTTTCGCGACGCATAAATCTAAACTCGCGGGAAACGGCATTGCGCATATCTCTCCAACAGATCGTTCCGAGAGAATAAGGAGGCGAATCTCTTAAATATCGCCGAATGCCGCCTAAATATCCAAGCGCCGCGACATCGTAAAAATCACTCTGCGGAAGATTGTTGCGCCTGAGAAAACTGAGCAAAAGCCCGTGATTTTCCTCGGCAAGCCGGCGTTCCTCGTCCGTAAGCGGTTCTTTTATTGTTCCCATTACCGGCCTCCTCGGTGCGCGTTACGTACATACTTACGCAACGCATCCGCGCCCGGCAACATGTCTTTGTATGTATTTGGCGCCGTCAGCCTACCGCAAAACGGAACGGACTTCATGACTTTCAGTGCCTCATCGGGATCGTCGCCCGGTTCCAAGAGCGCTCCCGCGATCTGATGCCCGATTATCTCCGAACGTACAATCTCCCCGCGCGTCGTTATAAACAACATTTTTTCCTCCTTGCCGAACCCTTACTCTTCAAACATAACGCCCAGATCACTGAGCAGGTTGATAAACTTGCTTTCGAGCGTTTTGTCGTTCTTTTTCAGAGCCTCGTCGCGATCCTGCTCCGGCATTTCGGTTAACAGCCCGAACTTGTTAAGACATTCTTTGCAAATATCTTTGTTCACCCTCACGGTATGGCGCTCGTAAGATTTGCTCTTGCCTGCGGTATGACGATTGCAAGCTTCGTGAGGGGCGATCTGATACGAGATATCAACGGTAACGATATCTTCAAGGCTCTTGCTTTGCTCGCACTTATCGCAGGTATAAACGGTCGTTTTCCTAAATTTTCTCCTTTTGCTGAACAAAGATCACAATCTTGCAGCATTATAGTGATGTCTTTCGATTCATTCCGAAGCCGCGTAACCCCCGAGGCTAAGCGAGTCAACTCAAACTGTACACGAGCGTGTATGCACCGCTCGATTGCCAATCGCATATCCTTTGCCCACCGGTATCCGCCGATCTGTACTAACTCGCTGAACTTGTAACGCCGGGCATCGGCTATTTCGGCGGCATGAGCGCGGCGTTCCATGTCTGTCGTTAACAGTATTTCGCCGCTACTGCACATGTTGCACCCGTGGTCGTATTGGCTTATGAGGTCTATGATCCTCACCGTTTCCGCATTCTCGGTCAATTTGCTTCACTTCTCCTTTCTTTTATTGGATTACCGCTTGTCTTGCTTTTCTGGCCGCAGTCCGTGCGTCCAGCATTTCCCGGCCGCCCGGTTGGTCGAGAATTCTCTTTATGAATCCGATCGTGGCCGCGGCAAGAGTTTCCGCCGCATAGTCGGGTATCAAAGATACGTCGATCCGTACATCCTCCGCGACCGGGTATTCGTCGCAAGGGACGTATTCCGGGCCGGCAGACGTTTGCCGCTTTGTGCTCATTTCATCACCCCCTTTCATACGGCCTCCACATCCTTTCTGCGTACTATTTGCCAACTTCCTGTGACATTCATTAATGCCGTCGCAAGATCGCGCATGGCGTCGTTTTTCGCGTCAAGCTCGTGATAGCGCGTCCACAGTTGCAAGGCATAATCGCGCGTCTTTTCGTCGTTGCTCGTCATCAAATAATTAAATATTTGATGCAGACTGCATGGCGGCTTGCCGCCGCCGCGATTCACATACAGGGCTTGCAGCTCTTTGAATACGCCGCGCTGCGTTTCGTACTCTTGGTATATTTTGTCGCTCCAATCAAGTATGGTTTCGCGTTCAATCTTTCTCAATGTGCGCCTCCTCAAAGTCACCGGCATTGTCAGAAACTCCGCATATCCGCTTTGCTGCCCAAAGTGCGTTTTTCGTCCGCAATCTTTGCCAACACTGATTGTTGCGCGACCACTTAAAGCCTCGGCCCTTGAGCACGGCGGTCTTCTCGTCGCCTTGTCGTTCGTCAAAGCATATTTTCACGCGGTTTTCATCAATGTCTACGATGATTTTCCCTCCATCAAACGATATTTCTCCGGCTGGCATTTCATCCAATGCTTGAAGCTGTGCCAATCGGTCTTTCAGGCGCTTGATGTTCGCATTGTTGTTGGAAAGTCGGAAGCTTTCGCAGGGGCCGTTCTTTTGCACCCACATATACGCCGTTTTCATTTGCTCGTCGATCTTCGCCGCGCCCTCGTCCGTGATGTCCCGGAAGCCTTTCATCGTTTTGTGCTTGCGCCAGTGTGCATTTGCAGCCTTCATAAACTCTTGGTTTTGCTCCAACTTAGCAAGTTTTGCCTCCAACTTGTCCATCGCGTCCGGGTCGTCGGAGGATATGGCGGTGTTTTGCGTTGCGGCTTCGGCCTTTGCGGCAAGCACGTCTGCCTTGTCTTGCAGGTCAAGCGCTTTTTCCGCCGTTGCCCACATCTTTTTTTGAGTGTTCCGTGCCGACTTTTCGCTGTGATGGCCCACGATTATCGGCTGCCCCATATAAAACCGTTCCGAGAGCTTTTCCGCGCGCTTCAGCTTTTGATTGCTTTCGATATTCAAGGCCGTCGCCATATCGTTCAACCGGTCAATGCGCGCCTCCTTGCGCTCCTCATAATCATTACGTCCTATTGCCATTGCTTAAGCTCCTTTCTGTCAGTCCCGTTTCGGCGGTGTAGGCCCGGGGTTTATCGGGCCGCAGCACCTTGGACGTTCCTCATCCTCTTCCGGCTCTTCCCGATCCCGTGATGCTTCAGAAAGGCCCGAAAGGCGGCCCAACACATATGCCGCAAGAAATATCAATAGTAATTCCATCTTTTACCTCTCATCTGTTCGCGTCGACTCCTCGCCGTCGCTGCGGCTCATACGGGCAAGCCTTTCGAGCATCACCACCGCATGGTGCAAAATGCGGATGCCGTCCACGATCTCACGCAACATTTTGTCGGGGCCTATGTAGCCTTTAAGCGCCACCGCTTCGATGATTTTGCCGTCGATCATATCTGCATAGTTCTCTGCGATACTCACGACCTTTTTCTGTAAATTCTCGTACATCTGTAAACTCCTTTCAGTCATCCCTTTCACTTGCGACCCTACGTATTTTTTGGTACAATCTTACCGAAAACATAATTGGTTCTTTTCCCTGTCTATGTTTCTCTCCCGAAAGGCGGTACGTTGTATGGATGTGGTATCAATTACGGAATGGTCTGCCGTCGCCCCATTTGTTTTCGAGTTAATCAGGATCATTGTTTCGGCGGTTCCGCTTTTGGTGGCTTTTTGGCTGGGACAGTTAAGTTCGTCCTCCACCCGTAAATCGGAAGTTGCAAAAACCCGATTCGAGAAATTCTATCTCCCGTATATGCAAACATATTGCAAAGGCATGATGTGGGAGGTTCGCTTTAGTGAACTCAACCCGGGAACAAGAGCCGTGTTTCTTGCTTTATTGATGGAAAACTATCACTATGCCAGCAATGACTTACAAAGCAAGATTCCCGACTTTTATACAACATGGTTTGAGTTGGACAGATACCTCAACGGAGATGTCCGTTACATATCCTCCGCTCCCCGTATGGATGCCTTGTTTTATGACCTTACATGTACAGCATTCTCAGAATATATATCGTTGTGCAAACGGCTAAAACTTCCACAACCGTCAATGCCACCTTTGCCCAACGAGGTATATCTAAAAGAATCCCGAGAATCGGAAACGGTATAAGTGTGTTCGACAAGAACATGAGCAGTATGTCGATGGCGAACGAGCCGGTTGATATTCTCCACATCTTCTTTGCGTTACTCCTTCCGATCGGCCTAAGTTCAACCGCGTGTTTAGCCGGTTAAACACAATCTTCAAAAAAAATTGCTTCGACGTTCACTCCGAGAGCCTGAGAAATTCTTAAAAGTGTTTTTGTCGTCGTTGTGCGCATTGTACCGTTTTCCAATGCAGAAATGGTTCCTCGGCTAATGCCGCTTTTCTCTGCGAGTTCTTCTTGTGTCATCTTTAATGCTTCGCGCGTTTCTTTGATTTTATACCCCATGGTAATCCTCCTTTCAATTTTCTAAAATCGTAATGTTTAACCGATTAAACAAATAATACAACAGGATTTTCCGTCTGTCAAGTGTATTAAACAAAATTTGTTTAATAAATTACACAAATTTGTTGACAGGCGGATTCCTCGATTGTATAATATGTTAAACAATCTAAGGAGGAGAACCGATGACGCTTGGCGAAACAGTGAAAGAGTATAGAGATAAACACGATCTTTCCCAACGGCAATTTGCGGCTAAATGCAATTTGTCGAACGGGTATATTTCTATGTTGGAAAAAAATATTAATCCAAAAACTGGACAACCGATGGTTCCATCGATTCTTGCAATTAAGAAAATCGCAGACGCTATGAATATTTCTCTGAATAGTCTGCTCTATAGTGCTGATGATATATCCGTTGATATATCTCTGGATGTCGGTATCCCTTTGTGGGAAGACACATTTCGCAATAATCTTTGGTTATATTTGAAGAACATGAATCCTAAAGACTTGGAAGCAGTTGGACTTGAACAAGAATATATTATGGAGATTTTTCATAGCAACAGACGAATTTCTCTTGAAGAGGCTTGTGATATTGTTGATAAATTGGGTTTGTCTTTCGATTATATGTTGGGAATGACCGATAAAACAGAAAAGCCCGCCCTCGGCGCCAAGGACGGACTCGATTCGGAAATCATCAATTTGTTCGTTGATCTTCCTGCGGAGTTAAAGACGGAGGCTTTGAATTACATGCGCTATCTCGCAGATCGCGCAAAAACATAATCAAGCACAGTTTTTCTTTGGCCGACAGCGTGCGCAACAATCGGAGGAGTTCCGACAAATCATGTTCAGACATTTTACTGCTCCTTTCGATACCTGCCGGCAGTACATAGATTATAGCAGGTTTTAGCAAGAGCTGTGACAAAAGATATTAAATAACTTTCGGCTGACATCTGTGAGTGATATCATAAGAATGGGCTTTTGTGAATTGTCAGAGAGGGCGGGGAAATGAAGATAAAGAGAATCGTTCTGCTGATGTGCGTGGTACCGGTACTTCTCTTTTCGGCCTGCAACAACTATGGTAAAAAACCGGAAAACACCAGTGACAGGATGTATGAATTGGGGATACTCGCACTCGAAACAATAGACGATTACTTGGATGGGAAAATCGAAATTGAAGAGGCTGATAAGCTCTTGGAGCAGATAGATTCTTCTGCAACAAGCCAACGCGAAAGCGACTTGAAAACTTTGGATTCCGAAACATTAGTCGGGACAGAGTATGCCAACGATGATCTTATAGAAAGTTATATATATTTTGCTCAACATGCCGTTTCCGAAAGAATCTGGATTTCGGGGACAAAAAAAGACATCATTGAAAGCCGAAACGATCTTGCCGATCGCCTTAATGAAAAGCATATAAAAGGAGAATAAGGGGGCCGCTTATGCCGAAAAATAAAATAATCGACACGCCCCCGGAGATCTCTGTCATCTACGGGCGGTACAGCAGTCACGCGCAGAAAGACGTGAGCATTGAGCAGCAGGTCGCCGAGTGCATGGAGTATGCGAAAAGCCACAATATGGTTGTGACGGAAGTGTACGCCGATCGCGCTCTGACGGGCAAGAACGACCGTAGGCCCGAGTTTCAAAAGATGATCCGCCATGCCGAGAAGCGTAAGTTCGCGGTGATTATCGCCTACAAGTCAAACCGCATCGGCCGCAACATGCTCCAAGCATTGGCCTACGAAGAAAAACTTTCAAAGTTCGGCGTCAGAATCGTCTATGCGAAAGAGGAGTTCGGCGACAACGCGGCGGGCCGCTTTGCTCTCAGGACGATGATGAACGTCAACCAGTTTTACAGCGAAAACATGGCCGAGGATATAAAGAGGGGGCTGCGCAACAATGCCGAGAACTGTATCGTCACGGGCAGCTTGCCGCTCGGATACAAGAAAGGCGAGGACGGAAAATACGCAATCGACGAGCCGAATGCCGAGATCGTCAAAGAGATATTCAATCGCGTCGCGAACGATGAGTCATTTGCGGATATTGCGAATGATCTTAATGCAAGGACCGTCAAAACAAGCAAGCGAGCTAAATGGAACAAAAACAGTTTTCGGAAGATGCTTGAAAACGAACGATATACCGGTGTCTACATATACGAAGATATCCGAATTGAAGGCGGGGTACCTCAAATCATAGAGAAAGGGGTGTTTTACAGAGTGCAAGAAACGGTTAAAAACAAAGCCGCCGCCCGAGGCCGGCATCGCGAAAACGGCGATTACCTGCTCACGGGTAAGCTGTACTGTGGGAAATGCAAAAGCCCCATGACGGGCGAATCGGGAACCAGTAGGGATGGCTCGACCCACTACTACTATGCGTGCAGAAAGAAGCGGGTAGAAAAGGCCTGCGACAAAATGCCCGTCCGGCGTGATTTTATCGAACGCGAAGTGGCCGACGCAATCAGGAATTACGTCTTACGCGACGATGTGATTGAGTGGATTGCGAACATGGTTGTCGAGTATGCGAAGACATATAAAGACAAAACGGATATTCCCCGCTTGGAATCGGAGCTTGCGAATACAAAGCGAGCTATAAACAACATAGTCTCGGCGATAGAACAAGGAGTATTCACAAGCGCGACAAAGGACAGATTATTGGCGCTCGAAGCGGATCAGGCCGCAATCTCCATGCGCTTAACATTGGAGCGCGCCGACATACTTGAAGTTTCCAAGGATGATGTTATATCCGGGCTTGAATCGCTCCGCGACGGTGATGTGAATGACGAAAAATACAAAGCGCATCTGTTCAAAACTTTCCTTACGGCTGTATACCTGTACGACGACGAACTGAAAATTGCATTCAGCTTCACCGATAAAAAGCAAACCATGGCGTTGCATATAGACATGGACAATGTTGAAAAAGAGGCGAATCCGGGGTGTTCTTTTAAGTTCCTTTCGCCTGCACCATCCATTTCGTGTGAGCAAGGCTGCTCGCCTTATTCGCCATTAAATCACCTTCCCTTCGTTGCAATGCGGCTTGAACAACTACATTGTAGCAAGGCTCGGTGATTTTTTGTATAACTTTCATTTCCGCACTCATATAGCGGGTGGTTCCCTGTTCCGCGCATAAACCGCGCGGAACCCCCTAAAGGGGATGAATAAAACAGCCCTTCGGGCTTCAGATGAAGACTGTATGCCGGATAGATTCCGGCATTTACCTTCAAGCATATTCCGCCAAGAACTCCGCCGCCGTCTTGATAAACGGCTCATCGGGAAAATGCCGTTTATTTCCCGTGATGAGCGTCGCGCCGCAAGACTTCGCCACATCGTAAAACTTCCTGTCGGTTTCATCGGTAAATGTAACTATGGATGGGCGCACGGACACGGGAAGTCCGTCGGCGCGTATTCTGTTGATGAATATCCCGATTTTAGCCTTTTCAAACGCGAACTTCGGACGGTTCAACACCGTTTTGTATTCCGCCATAATCTGCGCGCTATAGCAGGGCAATATCTTTCTGTTTGCAAACATCCGCAATATATCGGCGGCGTTGCCGTTTTCCGTCCAAAATGCGGAAACGAGGATATTTGTATCAAGAACGACTTTTCTCATTGAGTGCGGCCGCGCTTTTCACTGCGGCAAACCTGTATTTCGGCCTCTATTTCCTCTTCGGTTAAAAAGCCGCGCTCGGCGGCCTCTTCGCGGGCATCCTCAAGAACGCGCAGCAGCTTCGCGCGGCGGACATCCTGTAAAGTTTCCTCAAAATCGCCTTCCGGTATATTCAGAAGCAATGCCGTGGGCTTGCCGTTGTTGGTGA